>JABGWJ010000112.1 GCA_018645565.1 bacterium
ATCACGAATTAATGTTGATGATTAAAAAACAAAAAATAGTTCGGATTGCCACTTAAAAAAAATGTACTTAAGTTAAAAAGCATCTGTTTTAAACAATTATATAGAATAATCATGAAAAAAATCTTTTATTTACTAATATTAATATCTTTTGTTTTTGCTCAACAAGGGCTCAACTTGGAAGAACTTGAATCAGATGATAACGGGACCCTAATGTATCCTTATTCTGGGAAAGTATTTGAATACTGGCCTAATGGGGATTTAAAGGTTAGAGGTAGACTTAGAAATGGTTTAAGAAATGGTAAATGGGAATATTATCACACAAATGGATCAAAGATGGCTGTTGGTAAGTATTTTGATGGAAATGGTTCTAAAATTGATCCTGAAACTAAGATTCCCATGCAGGGTTTTGTAGGTAATTGGACGTTCTATTATAAAACAGGGCAGCAATGGCAAGAAGGTAGCTGGAAAGACGGTATACCATCAGGAGAACATGTAAAATGGTATCCTAATGGAAATACTAAAACTATTCTAACATATGAGAGCGGAGAGCTTCAGGGGCCTATAACTAAATGGTTTGAAGATGGTCAAGTAAAAGAAGAGGCGTTTTACAACTTTGGTAAGCTAGATAGTTCTTACTCAACCTGGTATTCAAATGGCAGCAAAAAAGAAGAGGGTGATTACTTTCGAGGCATTCAAAATGGACACTGGACATTTTGGCACGAAAATGGAGAGCTCAAGCGAGATGGTAGTTATTCAAATGGTGAAATGGATGGTATCTGGGTGGAATATGCAGCTGATGGAAATAGTATCCAGCGAAGTAGGTACAATGAGGGCTTGTTTCTATATGACTTGCATTGGGGGCCGAAAGAGCTTTACACAAGGTCACAAAAGCTTAGAAAAAAGAATATAGAGTCTTCAATTTTAGTTTTAGACAACATTGTCAATTCATTCAAAGAAAGTAAGTATGCCACTCGATCTCAATTTTTAAAAGCCGAAATTTACATGAATGATTTAAAAGATTTTAATGCTGCAATTAGGGAATATAAAGCAGTAGTTAAATTGTTTCCCACCTCTGCGCAGGCCCAAGACTCACAATATATGGTTTCTTATATCTATGGTAGTGTATTAGAGAATAAAAAGCAGGCTAAAAAAGAATACAAATCTTTCCTTAAAAAGTATCCTAGTAGTAGGCTTGTATCCGCAGTGAGATTAGAATTGAAACAGCTTAATAGTAGGATGGCTAGAAAATAGTTTATTTAGTCTAAACCAATAATTGTTGGTTTATTTACGGGCCCAGTTAGTTTTAAGACAATCACAGGTCCTTCTCTGTTTAAATTTTTATCATTCTCTATTTCCCATTCTCTTATAATATCTCTTACGCCGTATGATATCGGATTAATTCTAATTTCAGTATCAAATAAATCCAATGAACTAAAATCTTTTTTTCTAGTATCAAATGAAAATTGACCACTAATATTAATTTTTAAAAATGGACTATCAAATAATGCTTCAATTATTCCAAATTCATTATCATAAAATCGAAAATTAAAATCTGCTCTTCTAATACGTAATAAACCATTTCTGGCACCAAGTTCAAGCATTAAGAAGTTTATAGTCTCATCGTTAGTAATAGACGGTGGTATTTTGAACTCAAGGTTTTTAATTGAAAAATCACCACTGCCATTCTGAAAATTTGGATAGCCTTCCGTATCTAAAACTTGGAAAAATAAATTATTTATATTTAGGCTTATATCGTTTATTTTGAAATTAGTTTGTTCGAAAATATCATTATTAGGGATGGCTGTTATTGACAATCCTTTAAGTGTGAATTTTCCATATTTTTGAAAATACTCAATACTAGAACTTTTTGGAGATAAACCAATATTAATATCTGAAAGTAGCGACTGTTTAATTTCATTTATATTAAATGTAAAAGACCAGTTTGTACTGTCTTTAGGAAAATTATCAGATTCTTTATTGGTTATTTTTTTCGTTTCCCAGTTTAAAGAAATATATTTTTCTTGTTTTTTGTGGCTTGAAGTTGTTCGCGCATCAATACTAATAGGTAATGACATAGTATAGTTCCATTCATTATTGCTAAATGGATATTTGTCGGGTCTTATCAAAGACTCGATAACTAAGTCATTATAATTTTTGGGATATTTTTCATTTTTTTTGAAATAAGCTTCGGTTGCTTTTTCTAAAACTTCAAAAGCATCCATCGGTGTTTCATACCGTTTATCTGAAAGATCAGTTAATATTAAGTTGTAAAAATTCGCTAATTTGTAGTTGGTTATTAATTCAAAATGATCAAGCAATAAGCCAGGTCCATTAATCACTATTCCTATTGATTCATCATTTATATTTTTTATTGCTATATCATCAAAACCAAATTTTAAAGATTCTATTGAGAGTTGTGCATTCTCAAGGCTGTCTTTTGATATATTAGTAGCTATTTTAAATTTATTAAGTTGAAAATATAATTGTTCTAATGATGCTGTCGCATCAATATAATTTTGGCTTTTTATACTTTGACTTATAATTAAGACAATAAAAATGCATTTTGTTAAAATTTTCATATTTTTATTAATTTGTTGTATACATAATTTATGTAGTGAGTCAATTTGATAAACTATTTTTTTCGAAAACTTTAATTTTATGAAAAAACGACAAAATATTGTGTTCTCTACGGATGAAGATTTTTTTCATGATAAAAATGAATCTATAGAACCTATTAAGTTGGCTGCAAATGAACAAAATCTGAAAATCAGTTTAAAAAGACTACCTGGTAATAGAATATTAACGGTTATTAATGGTTTAAAAGGAGACGCTTTAAGCTTTAATGCTTTATCAAAAGATCTTAAAAAGGCTTGTGGTGTCGGCGGATCGGTAAAAAATAGACAAATCTTAATCCAAGGAAATCATAGGGAAAAAATAA
>JABGWJ010000019.1 GCA_018645565.1 bacterium
GAAATTTAATTTTGATAGTAATGCACTTTTTAGACAAAAAGAAATTTTGGATATGCGAGATTTAAGTGAAGAAGATGAAATGGAAATCGAAGCAAGTCAATATAACTTAAATTATATCAAATTAGATGGTAACGTAGGATGCATGGTTAATGGGGCTGGACTAGCCATGGCGACGATGGATATAATAAAAATAGCTGGAGGAGAACCAGCAAACTTTTTAGATGTTGGTGGAACAGCGAGCGCAGAAACTGTAAAAAATGGATTCAGAATTATTTTATCAGATAAAAATGTAAAATCTATTTTAATCAATATTTTCGGGGGAATAGTTCGCTGCGATAGAGTAGCTAGGGGAGTTGTGCAAGCTGTTGGTGAGCTTGGCTTAAGCGTACCAGTAATTGTTCGACTAAGTGGTACCAATGCAGAGGAAGCTAAAGAAATTCTATCAAATTCTGATGTATCTGTTATTCCCGCAACTGGAATGAAAGATGCTGCAGAAAAAGCGGTTAAAGCCATAAATAATTAAAGGATAAATATGTCAATACTCGTAAATAAAAATTCAAAAGTTATTGTTCAAGGCATTACTGGAGCTGAAGGTGAATTTCATACAAAACAGATGTTAGAATATGGAACTAATGTAGTTGGAGGTGTAACACCTGGGAAAGGTGGTCACAAGACGATTGATGAGACTATCAATGTTTACAACTCTGTTGAGGAGTCTGTTACAGATACAGGTGCTAATACTTCAATTATTTTCGTACCTCCCCCCTTTGCTGCTGATGCTATTATAGAATCGAGTTATGCTGGCATCGATCTAATTGTTTGCATAACTGAAGGTGTCCCTATCCAAGATATGGTAAAAGTAAAGCAAGTCGTTGAAAAGAATGGGACTAGGCTCATTGGTCCAAATTGCCCAGGAATTATAACTGTAGATGAATGCAAACTTGGTATTATGCCAGGTTTCATATGCCAAAAAGGTAATATAGGAGTAGTGTCAAAGTCAGGAACATTAACCTACGAGGCTATTGATCAGCTTGTAAATTCAGGCCTTGGTCAAACAACAGCTATAGGAATTGGTGGTGACCCTATTATTGGTACTTCAATGAAAGACTGCTTAGAGTTATTCCAAAAAGATACAGAGACAGAAGGCGTTGTTATTATTGGAGAGATTGGCGGTCAAATGGAGATTGAAGCTGCTCAGTGGGCAAAAGAGAATATGTCAAAACCCATTGCTGGATTTATTGCTGGCCAAACTGCTCCCCCAGGCAAAAGAATGGGACATGCTGGGGCAATTGTTTCAGGTGGAAATGACACAGCAAAAGCGAAAATGGATTTTTTAGAAAAATGCGATATTGCCGTTTCCGAATCGGTTGCTGACATTGGCGCATTAATGAAATCTTTAATGAATTAAAACAATAAAATTAGGATAAAAAATGAAAAATATGACCTTTGCAATGATAAAACCAGATGCAGTTAGAAATCGCAATACTGGTAAAATTTATGACCGAATACTTACTTCTGGTTTTAGCATCGTAAGCGCAAAACTACTACGAATGACAAAGTCACAAGCAGAAGGATTTTATGATGTCCATTCAGAAAGGCCTTTCTTTGGAGAGCTCACAGAGTTTATGTCGTCAGGACCCTGCATGGTTTTAGCACTAAAAAAAGAAAATGCAGTTGAAGAATGGAGAAAAACCATTGGTGCAACAAACCCAGATGAAGCAGAAACTGGCAGTATTAGAAAGGATTTTGCCACTAGTATTGGAGAAAATGCAGTTCACGGATCAGATTCTGATGAAAATGCTAAAAAAGAGATTGGATTTTTCTTCTCAGAGAGTGAACTTATAGCTAACAAATAAAAATTCACTTAAATGAGAAGAATACTATATATATCACTTTTAATACTTTTAGTATCTTGTGGTGGCAAAGGAGTTGAAGGCCAAGTCGGACAGATTATCTCAATTGCAGCAGAAGAAAATCTTGAAGAAACTAACGTAGGTTATAATTGGATTATTATGGGTCAGCCTGATGGAAGTTTATTAAGCCCAAAAGACCTTAAGTATAAAAACAGTGGCCAAGAAATGATCTTTATTCCTGATTACCCTGGTGATTATAATTTTGAAGTCTCCGTTACAAAATTTGGGGATGAACTATCTAGTCAATCTTTTTTCTTTTCCATTTCTGATTTTGACGATGATAATATTGAAGACACACAAGATGAAACATCAAAAGAAGAAAAATGGCTTAAAGAAAGTATAGATGACTTTGATAGACAATCTGAAAGTCAAAGCAATGAAGATGATGAAGATGATGAAGATGATGAAGATGATGAAGATGATGAAGATGATGAAGATGATGAAGATGATGAAGATGATGAAGATGATGAAGATGATGAAGATGATGAAGATGA
>JABGWJ010000113.1 GCA_018645565.1 bacterium
AATAATTAAACGCTCTTCTGTTAATTCTTCTTCATTATCATTATCTAATCCAAGTCCAAGAAAGTCATCGCCATCTAAAGCTAAGGAATGATCAAATTCATAACCCTCTGTTGGCCAACGACCAATTAATGTTCCACCATTGTCAATAAAAGGCTTCGCAAGTAATCCGATGGCGTCTAAGAAATTGTCGCTGTAGCCTACTTGGTCTCCGCATCCAAAAAAAGCAGCTTTGATAGTAGAAAAATCTAATTTTTTATACTCTTCGTATATCGCATCCCAGTCATCTTGCAGTTCTCCAATATGCCAAGTCGGACAACCAATTAAGAGCTTTTTATATTCCAACATTTTTGAAGGCAGTGTATCAACAATATTATACAAATCTAACTGATAGCTTTCTGACTTTAAATAATCAGACAAAAAGTTAGTCGCTTCTTCTTGATTCTCAGTATTACTACCCCAAAATAAACCAATTTTTTCCATTTTTTATCCTCTAAATATTTAAAAAAACAAAATGGGCCCTGATCATAGTTTTGGAACCAATTTTAAGTATTACTTATAATTTAGAACAGAACCCATTTGTTATTATTTTTGAATTTTAATAATCAATACGTGAATATAACAATATTGCGACTTAGTCTCAATATCAATTATTAAAATAATACAATTATTTTTACAATGTGAAAATTTGATTAGTAACTTTATTTGGATTAATTGCTAAATTAATCATCTCTTTTTATGCATAAGAAAAATAACCTAAAAAACATATTGCAAGGACTTGGCCAAGTTACGCTATCTTTTCTACTTCTTTCCGGCAGTCTTCACTTCTCAGAGCATGACCACGCAAAAGAAGAAGGATACAGTATATGTAACCCCGAATGTAATTCATCAGATCACCATGTTTTAAAGACTGATTGCGACGAGTGCACAAGAAATCGAAATAACCAAAAAATATATAATGACACATATAAAATCAAGAACTATGTAAAAACGAAAAATTCTTATCATTTTGATGAGCATGTTTTCGAAAGTCTTTTAAACCAATCAAATATCCCCTCAAGAGCACCCCCCTCACTCCTTTAATTCAAAACAGTATTTCAATCGCACTACCTGAGTAGTGCAATTCTATTTTTAAATTTTAAAGGAGCATTTTATGCAAACACTATTTTTACGTTCATTAAAAGCGTACACTATTTTTTCACTTACATGTGCCATGTTATTTGTAACCGGTTGTGAAGACGACGACCATGATAACGATGACGAAGGCCATACCGATGCAGATGGTTTTATTTTAGAGAATGAAAGCGGAACCGAAGTTTATAGAGAGTTTGAAGGCGCCGTTACTGGTTCTGTCGCTTTAAGTGTCGGTGACACGCTTGAATTATCTGTCCATTTTCTTGATCATGATGGAAATGAAATTGAACATGAAGAAGAAGAAGGTGATGAACACGAAGAAGGCGAACTAGAGGTATCTGGTTCTAATGCGAGTATTGCTATTGTCGAAGTAGAACATGAAGAAGAAGAAGGCGATGACCACGATCATGATCATGATGAAGAAGAACATGGAGCTGCTTTACACATTATTGGGGTTAGCTCAGGAAGCACTAGCTTTCAAGTCCAATTAATGCACGATGGTCATGCAGACTACACATCTACAAATAACGTCACAGTAACTGTTAATTAATCGTAGTAATTAGACTAGAAGCTGCTTAGATCAATGTCTGAGCAGCTTTTAGTTTTTTTATAATACTTCTCCCTTTCGTGCGTTATTTAACTTTATATATAAATCTATTCTTTATCAGCTCACTTTTTGCTCAAGAAGTAGCCTCTATTAAAGGAGTAATATTTGACAATAGTAATTTGAAACCTATCTCAGGTGCTAATGTTTATATTGTAGATAGTGACCTTGGTACAGTATCTAATGAATCAGGAACTTTTTCACTCTCTTTAAATGATTTAAAAAAGAATGAAATAAAGATTTCGATGATTGGATTCAAGGATACAACTTTATTTGTAAATCACAAAAATATAAAAAATAAATACAAAATTTTTTTAATTCCTAAAACGATCCAAATGAGCGGAGTGACAGTACATTCTCACGAAAAGAGTAAAGGCAATGTTGCTCCATCTTCAATTTCAATGATTGGCAATAAATTGAAAAAAAATATTATTAGTGATTTAGCAACTACATTGACTGGAGAGTCAGGGATTGCGGTTAGGTCTTCTGGACAAGCAACTCAAAGACCCATACTCAGAGGGTACTCTGGAGATAGATTTTTAATAACCAGTGATAATTTTGAACTAGGTGACATGTCTAATTCAACCGCAGATCATGCAGTAAGCATGGAAATCTCATCTGCAGAAAGTATTGAGTTAATTAGAGGACCTGAAACACTCGTATATGGATCAAACACTGTAGCCGGGATTATTAATATTCTTTCGCCTATTTACAAACAAAAAAAGCTAGATAACTCTAAGTATAAATTACTTATGGGACATGAAAGCTCTAATCAGTCAAATCTTTTGAGCGCAAACATAAATATCCCATTGAAATCTTACCAGATTTTTACAAACTACACAAAAAGGACAGCTAGAGACCAATCATCTCCGTTAGGGGATTTGAAGAATACAGCATTAATGAAAGATGACTTTACGTTTGCCATTACAAAATTTGGACAGAAAAACTATACGACTCTTCAAATTAAAGATTTTGCAATGGATTATGGAATACCTGGTAGCCCCGAAGGACATATTAATGGAGTCGATCTGAAACTAAAAAACTTAAGTCAAAAATTGTTGTATCACGGTGACATTAATTTTTCATCTTTTAAATTTCTAGAACTTGAACAGTGCTACATCAAATATGGACATCAAGAATTTGTTAAAGATGCAAACTATGCTTCAGTTGATTTAAAACAAAATATTTTTTGCTTAAATGCTTCCTTAACTGGAGAAAATTTAAAAATTGGAGCTAACTATCAAAATAGAAATTACCTGACCCGAGGTTTTATATGGACGCCAAACTCAGAGGAATCTAAAATCTCATTATTTGGAATAACGAACAGAGATGCAGGTAATCTTTCATTACAATTTTCTGGAAGGATAGAACATCGCTCAATTAAACCCAGCGTTGGAGACTCTTTTTTCTCAAATATTGACCCGTCTGACGTGAAAAAACGTAGTTTCACACTAATGTCCCTTGGTGCATCAGCAATTAATAAATGGAATAATTCTTCAATGTATAACCACATATTATATACAAGTCGTGCTCCAAAAATCGAAGATTTATTTTCTGATGGTCCTCACTTAGGAAGTTATTCATATGAAATAGGCGAACCTAATCTCAATGCTGAAAACACTTTAGGTTTTGAAAATACACTTTCTTTTTTTAACGAAAAAAATACAATCAACTTAACTACTTATTTAAACTATAGTTCAAATTTTCATATTTTCCAAAAATTAGGGGATGGGTATGAAACTGGCGCTGATTGGATAGAATGGGGAAGTGGCTCATCAGGGTGGTTATATAAGTATAAATTGAAAGGAATTGAATCTATCATTTATGGTTTTGAACCAAATATGAAACTGAACCTCAAATACTTTAATTTTTTATCTAATGCCTCAATTTGTAGAGGACTCGATTTAGAAAACAATATGCCAGTGGCGTACATCCCACCAGATTTAATTCGTTTCCAAATAGAAAAAAATATAAAATTTTTAAATAACACTTTTGAAGTAATACTAGCTTCTAAGCAAGATAAACTTGGTGAATTTGAAACGTCAACCAATGGTTATCAACTATTAAACTATAAATGCTCTTATACTATTAGCAAAAATGAGAACATTCATCAATTTATATTCCAAGTAACCAATATTTTAAATGAAACTTATTATAATCATTTATCAAAAATTAAAATGATAATGCCTGAGCCAGGAGTTGGGGCAAATCTTAATTACACAGTAAACTTTTAAATTATTTTAAGTATATATAATTAATAGAGTACTAAATACTAGGTGGGTAGTATTTTTTCTGACTATCTATATTAGCAGCAGCTACAACCGCCAGCACAACAACTACATCCACTATCTTCCCAAACGCCAACTTGATTAATATTTAGACTATCAAAAATCCAATCAAATTGCTTACTTACCCAGTTAGAAACTTCATCGAAAGTCCAATTTTTTTTATCCCATTTAAGCTCTAATTTTTTGGGTAATTTTTCAAATTCTTCATGATCTGGGTCCCAATTAATATTTGTGATCTTTAGAAGTGGAAATTCATTCTCTTTCATTATTCATCCTCTCATTTAAAAAAACATTTAATAATTTAGCAACATTCATTGCTCTCACATTGGCAATACTTCATATTGTATAGATGAAACCCAATTAGAAGAAATGCCGGAATAAACTTAACATTCTGATGAACGCTAATCCAACCAAACTTAGCGTTTAATATAAAAAAGCATAACCCAAACCAACTAGATAGTAGCGCACTAGGAACTAATGAACTATTTGAATTTCTAGATGCTTGGATTACAGCGAAAAGAGATATAACTAGAAAAATATAATCTAATGATTGCCACCAAGCTGGAGCAAGATTGCAACATGCTGCTGAACAAGCTGAAGCAATAAAAAAGATGGGTGTTGCAAGACAATGCAGCATGCATAAGCCGCTTATCAAAGCGCCAAGGCTATCGACTTTAAAGTTTTTTATCGAAATATTTATTGAATTTAACATTGTGTGTTACCTTAATGATTTTGAAAAGTTTTTTTTAAAGAAAAAATTTAGGAACATTAAATTTCTCGTTTATCCTTCAATTCTAATCATTTCTGAAAAATCGATGATATATGCTCACAATAAATACGAAACTATCATGCACTCATTGATTTCAAAATGTACTATTGATGAAACAATTGCTCCTTTAATAAAATCAAAGGATATTGGGTGGGCCTCTATTATTTGAATTAAAATTTATTAATTTAGAAAAAATAATGTCTTCAGGATTGTCAAATGGTGTTGAGTTGTTATAAAGTGACAACTCAAAAAGATTTATACCTACATATCTTTGGGTTTTGATTAAACACTTTTCACATTGATAAGAATAAGAATGATGCTCAATATCATCACACTCTACATTGCATATGTTGTATCCAATTGGATGTTCATGAACTGGATGATGATCTAAATGAAATATCGCGCAAAAAAACAAAAGAGATAACCCAATTGAAATGAATTTATTAATTGATTTTTTCATTGACAAAAATTGTGATAATTGAATTGAAATATGCAATGTTTTATTATTCTAAATAATTAAATCTATTTATGTATTAAGAGTATTAAATTATAGAGTTCAATTAATTAAGTAATAATTGAATAATTAAACAAAATTAGG
>JABGWJ010000020.1 GCA_018645565.1 bacterium
AAAGGTAACTTTGCTACGTTTTCTAATCCTGTAGGCATTATTTCAACTCCGTCATAATCAGAACCAATTCCAACAAAATCAACGCCAACTAAATCTACGATATATGATATATGTTTGATTACATCATTTATATTTGGTGCAATTTTAGCTTTCTCATGCTTCAGCAGTTTCATCTTCTCAAACCAATATTGATTTGATAATGTGTCATGCTCTTCAGCTAGCGCTCCTAATTCTATATCATATTTACTATCAACAAGATCAGCTTTTTTAGAAAAAGTGCTATCGATATATCCAGGGTAAAAATTAATAAAAACAGCGCCTCCCTTTTTTGCGATTGCTTTGATTTGATTATCTTTTAAATTTCTAAAATGAGGACACAAAGAATAAACTGAAGAGTGTGAAGCTATTATTGGCGATTTTGATTCTTCTATAACATCCCAAAAAGCTTGTTCTCCTAAGTGGGAGACATCTATTATAACTCCAAGATCATTACATCTTCGAACAACTTTTTTCCCAAAACTAGAGAGTCCAATATTGGATAATGATTTTCTATTTAACACTTCATCTTTTGCTGAACTAGCAATATTGTTAGAATTATTCCAAGTAAGCCCTAAATACTTCATTCCCCGACCATGAAGCTGATCAATACGTTCAATATTATTCCCAATTATGTGACCTCCCTCAACACCAATAACACAAGACATTTTATTTTTTCTATTGTTATATGAAATATCTTGAAAAGATTTTACTAGTCCCCAATCGTCTGGAACTCTAGAAATCAAAAAATTAAGCTTACTAATCATACTATTTGCTTTTCGAAAATATTCTTCATCATTGCTTACGTTGCTTGGACTAACCCAAATTGAGAAGACTTGTAGATCTACACCACCTAGTTTAAACTTTTCTAAGTCAGATTGCGCTTCTTGATGAAAAGACAAGATATCTTCTCCTTCCATCGCTCTAATAAGAATATCATTATGAGTATCGGCAACAAATGACTCCATATGGATATCATGATTAGAACGATCACAACTAACGACCGTGAAAAATAAGCTTAAAGCTATACTAAAAAAGAGTTTTACTTTAATCCCATTCAAAGCCGGTGACTTTATTACTAAAGGAATTAATTTCAATAATGTTATAATCTTGAATTTTATCAACAAAATAATATAAGAATTTGGTAGAATCATTCTCACTGCGCCAAACAGAGTCTGGCAACCCAATATTATCCAAAACTAATGTCTCATTTGGGCTCCCTCTTAAAAATTCCCAAATTTCATATTCTGTCATCAAACCCATGCTAAATATTGTTTTTTCTATTAAATCAGGACTGCTTTTTTTTGTAGGAGGAAGAGCTAACATTTTGGGGGCCGTTATTTCTGAAGCGCACGAAAGAAAAATAAATATGATAGCTAAAAGTTTATATAACACCTCTAAAAATTAGATATCTGAATTCCATCATACAAGTGAACTAATTTTAAAATTTTGTTTTAAATTCGAGTCTAAAACATAAAAGGTTATAACAATGTCAAAAGACAAAAGAAAGAATAGGTTTTATTATAATGAGAATTTTCTTGGTAGCCCACAAGGGCGGTCAATGAGGATACTTTCAGAATATTATGGCCCATTAAAAAATATCACCGAAAATAAAATACACGACACAATCGTATTTTTTGGGTCAGCTAGAATTAAATCAGAGTCTGAATCGACTGAAGCTTTGTCAAAACTAGGTAGTTCTGCATCTGATCGAGAAAAGAAAAGGGCACAAAAAGATGTTGAAATGAGCAGGTTTTATGAAGAAGCTCGACAGTTGTCAAAAAAACTCACTCTTTGGAGTAAAAACCTTGATAACAAGAAATCTAGATATATTATCACCTCTGGTGGTGGAGGTGGGATTATGGAAGCGGCCAATAGAGGAGCTAAAGAAGCAAACGGTATTTCTGTAGGCTTGACAATTTCTCTTCCCTTTGAAGCTACAAGTAACCAGTATATTTCAGATGGACTAGATTTAAAATTTCATTACTTTTTTATGAGAAAGTTTTGGTTTATTTATTTAGCAAAAGCACTTGTTGTATGGCCAGGCGGTTTTGGAACCTTGGATGAAGTGATGGAGCTCTTAACATTAATTCAGACAGAAAAGATCAAAAAGAAATTACCAATAGTACTTTATGGCTCAGATTTTTGGAATAATGTTATAAACTGGGATTATCTTGTTGATTGCGGAACTATTTCAGAGTCTGATTTAGATTTATTTCATATATCAGATGATATTGATGATTCATATGATTACATAACTAAATATATTAAAGCCTATAAATTAACAGGACCAAACTTTTAGCATGTTGAAAAATGTATTTATAACACTTTTACCTTTATTTCTTTTTGCGCAGACAGAGCCAATCAAAGATTTACATGTAAATAGGCCTCAGGTATGGACATTAACAAATGCAATGATTCATACTTCTCCTGGTGATTTCATTAAAGATGGCTCTATTGTAATACGGAATGGAAAAATTGAAGCTGTTGGCCGATACATTAAATCGCCTAAAGATGCTTATGAAATCAATCTCCAAGGCGCGCATGTTTACGCTGGATTTATAGAAACATGGCTCGAAACTGAGTCCTACAATTCAAAATCAAAAAATGAAAGACGACATTGGGACTCTAAAGTAAGACCTGAATACAGGTCCGTCGATAATTTTGATATCAAAGAGAAACATATTAAAGAATTAAGATCCTTAGGTTTTACCACAGCTCATTTAACACCCAAACAAGGAATATTTAGAGGTCAGACAGGTATTGTAAACTTGTCAAATAATCCTAAAGCAATAAGCTCTTCCGTAGCCCAGGTTATTGATTTCAAATACCAACCTAAAGGCAAACGAACGTACCCTCGATCTTTGCTCGGGGTGATTGCTCACATAAGACAGACTTTTTATGATTCTGAGTGGTATTTAAAATCGCAAGAAATTGTTCAATCATACCCTGCAGAAAATAGACCACTAGCTTCAAATGCATCTCTTGAAAGCTTAGGTCTTTCAAGAGCACTTGAAAAACCATTCGCATTTATATCTTCAGATGATAATTCTGCTTCAAGATTAATGAATATATCAAAAGAATTTGGACTAAATCCTTGGATCCTTGGTAGTGGTTACGAGTACAGACAGTTGAATCGATTTAATCAACTTAACCCATTTTTTATTATGCCTATCGATTTCCCTTCAAAACCCAGTGTAGCTAAATATATGAGTGACCTCCAATACACAACTGCAGAACTCAAACATTGGGATATTGCTCCAGACAATCTATCTTATCTTAATAGAGCTGGCCATGATTTTTCTATTACAAGTCATCGTTTATTAAAAAAATCAGAATTCCGTAAAAACCTTGAAAGGATTATTGATCGAGGTCTAAGTAAAGATATCGTCCTTGCAGCACTAACAACCCAACCAGCTGAAGCTCTAGGATTGGAAAAATCGATGGGCAGAGTTGCCAAAGGATATGATGCAAATCTTGTAATTGTTGATGGTGACTATTTTGTACCAACTTCAAAAGTTGTCAGCTTGTGGATTGAAGGCGAAGAAATATATATCGCCTCAAAAAAAACACCCTCGTTTTTAGGTGATTGGTCTCTAAAGTATAATGGTTCCGCCTATGAATTAA
Organism: bacterium; assembly: GCA_018645565.1. GTDB lineage: Bacteria > Fidelibacterota > Marinisomatia > Marinisomatales > UBA1611 > TMED80. The sequence goes on from JABGWJ010000020.1 coordinate 3,664, forward strand.
AAATTGAGGACATTCTAAAAAATCAAATAAAAGATTCTCAAGATATCCTTTATAAAGGTTCACTACTGTTTCAAGGAAAAACAGTTGAATTATACAACATCGATATTTTTGAATCATCCATTTCATTTACAATCGATGGCCAAAATATTGAACAAAAGGGTTCAATAACATTTAACGGCAAACTAACAAAATCTCAAATAATTGGAACGACAAAAAACCTAAGTAACGAGTCTTTTCCTTTTCAGGCAGATATTAAAATTAGCAATGTTGGTAAAAAGATTAAGCCTGAATCGCCTAGTTCATTATCCGTCTTCTCGCCTGATGGGGCATATGGTCTTTTAAAGGATTATCCTCAACCAAATGCCATATTAATTAATGATGCGACATTATGGACATGTGGACCAAAAGGCACTCTAGCTGAATGGGATATATTGTTTGTTGGCGGAAAAATAGAGCAAGTTGCACCCGATATTACAGTCCCCCAGGGTAGTGCCATTGTTATCGAAGGAGCAGGCAAACATATAACTCCAGGACTTATTGACTGCCATAGTCATTCGGCGGCTAGTAGTATTAATGAAGGTACACAGTACATAACCTCTGAGGTTAGAATGAAAGATGTGCTGGACCCAACTGACATAAATATTTATAGACAACTTGGCGGCGGACTAACTACGGCTAACGTGTTGCATGGATCGGCAAACCCTATCGGTGGACAGAATGCTGTAATTAAACTGCGATGGGGGGCTGATGCTAACAGTCTATTATTCAAAGGTGCACCAGAGGGAATAAAGTTTGCGTTAGGTGAAAACGTAAAACAATCTAATTGGGCTGGTACAAATAGATATCCACAAACCAGAATGGGCGTTGAACAAGTTATTCGAGATGCTTTTAGAGCCGCTCTTGATTATAAACACGAGAACGACAACTATGATCGGAATTCAAAATATCAGCGTACAAAAGTTCCGCCTAGAAAAGACCTTGAACTTGATGCGCTTTTAGAAATCCTTGAAGGCAAAAGACTGGTCCATTGTCACTCATATAGGCAAGATGAGATATTAATGCTAACTCGGGTTGCAGAAGATTTTGGATTTAAAATTGCGACGTTTCAACATGTTCTTGAAGGCTATAAAGTTGCAGATAGAATTGCGGAGCATGGAGCAGGGGCATCTACTTTTTCAGATTGGTGGCAATATAAATATGAAGTTATTGACGCAATTCCCTACAACGGAAGTATGATGGCAAAAAGCAATGTTATAGTATCTTTTAATTCAGATGATAGTGAGCTCGCAAGACGATTAAATACCGAAGCAGCAAAAGCCATCCAGTATGGGAATCTTGATCCAAATGAGGCGCTAAAACTGGTAACTATTAATCCTGCAAAACAATTAAAAATAGATAAATTTGTTGGGTCTTTAGAGCCAAAAAAAGATGCTGATTTTGTAATATGGGATGGTGAGCCTTTATCAATTTATAGCAAAGTTGAGGAAACTTGGATTGATGGCATTAGATACTTTTCTAAAACTGAAAATAAAATTCTTGAAGAGAGAGATGAACAATTAAGAAAAGATATAATCCAAAAAATATTATCGATTAAAGGCGGTACTGGCACCAATACCAGTAAAAGTACAAATTCAAAAATGTATCACCAGGGTCACAATTGTGATATTTTAGATAATACAGGTGTCTACAATGAATAAAATCATACTATTAATTTTTACTTTTTCTATTTTGTTATCGAATGATCAGATTCCTGGAAAAGAACAAAAAAGACCTATCCTCCTAAAAGGTGGTATCCTCCATACTGTTTCTACTGAAGTCCTTGAAGGCTATGACATATTATTTTCAAAAGGTAAAATAGTTAGAATTGAAAAAAATATTATGGCATCGCCAGAAACAGACGTTTATGATGTTTTTGGTAAACACATAGTCCCTAGTTACATCGCGCCTTTAACTAGAATTGGATTAGTGGAGATTGGCTTAGTTCGTCAAACACATGATTTTGCTGAAAGTGGCTCAATCAACCCAAATGTAAAAGCAAATGTTAGTTATAATCCTGATTCTGAACTTATACCTATCACTAGATCAAATGGAGTCCTTATTGCCAATTCTGTTCCAGCCGGCGGCCGAGTTTCAGGCCAATCTTCGGTCATGATGCTCGATGGATGGACTTGGGAGCATGCAACTTTAAAACACCCCTCAGGTCTACACATAAATTGGCCATCTATGAGCGTCAGATACGGAAAGAACATAAAAAAAACTGAAAAAAAGCAGCGCGAAGAGATACAAAAATCTATCAGAGAGCTTGATGATATGGTACGAGATGTAAGAGCATATTTTCAAATAATAAAACAAAGAAATCGACTGTCCGAAGAAAGGCAGAAAGTTGACCTAAGACTTGAATCAATGATACCTTTCATTATTGAAAAAAAAGGAATCTACATACATGCTGCTGAAGCTAGGCAAATTATATCTGCCGTAGATTGGGCGAGAGAAAACGACTTGAAAATTATCATTGTTGGTGGCGCGGATAGTTGGCGATTAACCGACTTCCTTGTGAAAAATAATATTCCTGTAATCCTTGATAAAGTTGAAAAAATTCCAGCAAGGAGATTTGAGCCTATACACTTGCCATACCAAATACCCTACCTACTAAAAAAAGGCGGTGTGCAATTTTGTTTGAGTACTAGAATAGGATATCCTCACGATGGTAATATTCGAAATCTTCCAAACGAAGCTATGCGAGCAGCAGCTTATGGTTTAGAAAAAAGTGAAGCCCTGCGATCTATAACGTTAAGTGCAGCAGAAATTCTTGATATCGATAACATGGTTGGGTCTCTTGACATTGGTAAAGATGCTACCTTTTTCATCTCTGACATTCCCCCCATGGAAATGAATCCAAAAATCTTGATGGCTTTTATTCAAGGTAGAGAGGTTGATTTGAATAATCATCAAAAAATGTTATATAAAAAATATCAAGAAAAATATCGAAGACTCGGCCAAATTAATCAATAATCAAGACAACGATCTAAATCCACTTGCATCCAAACAATCCATTTAAAAGTATTGCCGTTTTAGGTGCTGGAATAATGGGGGCGCAACTAGCCGCTGTTTTTGCTAATAAAGGGATAAAAACATATTTATTTGATATTTCGAATGAATTAGCAACAAATGGTAAGGACCGTTTAAAAACTTTAAAACCTGCTCCATTAGAAAGTCCTGAAAATATTAATTTAATAGTTCCTTGTAGCTATAAATCAGATCTTGAAAAAATTACGCAAGTAGACTGGGTATTAGAGGCCGTTGCTGAGAACCTTGATATAAAACTTAGAGTCTATGATACGATATTACCACTACTCAAAAAATCTGCTATTTTAACAACAAATACGTCAGGCCTAACTCTTAAAGAGCTCTCACAAAAGTTTTCTCTAGAATTAAAAAATAAATTCATGGTCTCTCATTTTTTTAACCCACCTAGATATATGCATTTATTAGAATTAATTAAGGGTGAAGAGACATCCTTAGAAACCTATAATACAATATCCAATTTTGGAAAAAATATATTAGGTAAAGGAATTGTGCCCGCAAAAGATTGCCCGAATTTTATTGGAAATCGCGTTGGTATTTTTGGTCTAATGTCTACGATAAATATTGCCTTAAAGATGGAAATTGATATCGAAATAGTTGATGCACTAACAGGATCTATTAGCGGAAGACCTAAAAGCGCAACATTCAGGACAGCAGATATAATAGGCCTCGATGTCTTAAAAAGTGTAGCCATGACCACTTATAAGAAGTCAACCCATGATGAATCTATAGAAATGTTTAAAATACCCGAAATTATGGAAATTCTCATTTCTAATGGCAACCTTGGTCAAAAAACAAAAAGCGGTTTTTATAAAAAAGATAATAATGGGAATATTCTTGTTTTTGATTTGAATAATAAAAAGTACAGATCCATGAAAAAAGTAGATTTAGGATTGGATGAGGAGATTGTTCAAGGAAGCAATGTTTCTCTACAAATAAATGCCTTAATAAACCCAGACTCAAAATATGAAGAATTTTTCTGGGAGGTTCTATCTGCAATGCTTCTTTATTGTGCAAATCGAGTACATGAAATATCAGATTCCTATAAGGATGTAGATAATGCTATGAAGTGGGGTTTTGGGTGGCGTTTTGGTCCATTTGAGATATGGGATATGATTGGTTTTTCTTCATCAATAGAAAGAATGAAAGCAGATAAAAAAAATATACCAGAATGGATCAAAAAAATTAAATCTAAAAGAGGGTCAGTTTTTTATTAATACTTTTTAATTAAGCGGTAACCGTTTTAAACTTTTTTCTTGAAATATTTTTTCATCCATTTTTGTATCTATCTTAACCTGATCAAAATAAATATCAGTTTTGTGCTTTTTCTGCAAATCTTCAACATAAATTTTTGATATTATCTGATAGTCATTTACAAAGGCATAATGGAAGTTTTTGATTTTTTTTAGCTTACTTTTTTTATCATAGGAAGTTTCCTGCACAATTTGAAAATTTTCTTTTGAAACCCATGTTCTATGTTTTGAGTACGATGTATTAACGCTTTTTTTTGGTATAACTTCCAAAACATAACATTCTTTTCCCTCAATCTGATCATCTTCAAGTCTTAAATATGTATTATCATCAATTGACCGACTCATCATATCTTCATAACTAAGATCTGAACCCATAAAAGAATTACTTCTTCTGTTTGCATTAATTCTTCGGATTTTGTTAAAGGCAGGTAACCATATACGCATTTCAGTCTTCCTGTCTTCACGCTCGATCTTCAAAAATGACATACCTCTATCAGACTTAGGCTCTAAAACCCAAATCATCTGTTTTTGGCTCTGATTTGCTGTTTTTGATATCATCACATTTTTACGAGATTTATTTTTAGCATTAGTCAATGTCATCGAAATTCGGCTGGTCATATTTTGAGGCTTATCTTTATTATCAAGCTTCTTAGCTAATTCGTAACCAGTTTGTGCTGATAAATTATTTATTAAAAGAAAAAATTGGATCGAGTAGATAATAAATAGTTTAATCATTTTGAATAACTAGTTTTTAATAATTCGACTGAAGCTGCAAGTAATGTTAGTGTACCGAATGCTGTAGAAAACATAGCAAATACCATTAAACCCCCAACGTATTGTACGGGGATGAAAGTAGAAAAC
>JABGWJ010000021.1 GCA_018645565.1 bacterium
TCGTTACTACCTCACCAGGGCTAGTGGCGCAAGGAGCAATTATTCCCCCAGGGCACATACAAAATGAATACACACCCCTACCTCCAATTTGTTTAACAATTGAGTAAGGAGCTGGCGGTAAAAATTCACTTCTAGTTTTGCATTTATATTGTATTTGATCAATCAATGCCTGACTATGTTCAACCCTCACTCCAAAAGCAAAAGGTTTTACTTCTATTTTGATTCCTTTGTGATGCAATAATTCAAAAATATCACGAGCGGAATGTCCAGTCGCCAGAATAATTTTGTTAGATTCAATTTTTGTTCCATTTTGCAAAACAATACCTTTAACAGCATTATTTTTAACGCTAATATCTGTTAAGCGACTATTAAAATGTATTTCCCCTCCATATTGTAAAATTGTATCGCGAATCGATTGTATGATTTTCGGTAGTTTGTTCGTACCAATATGGGGATGTGCATTCACTCTGATTTCAGGAGAAGCGCCATGCCTAACCAAGACATCTAGTACCTTATTCACATCGCCTCTTTTTTTGGATCGCGTGTATAGTTTTCCATCCGAAAAAGTCCCTGCACCGCCTTCGCCAAAACAATAATTAGAATCTTCATCCACAATATGATTTTTAATGAGGTTAGCTAAATCTTTTCTTCGAGCTTGAACATCTTTCCCTCTTTCAATGATAACAGGTTTTTTACCATTTTCAATCAATTTAAGAGCAGCAAAAAGACCAGCTGGCCCTGCTCCAACAATGATAACTTCATCTTTTCCATTGACCGTCTGATATTCAGGGAAGTCTTCTGCTTTCGGCACAAATTCTTCTTTAATGTAAACAGAAACCTTAAGGTTTATCTTTGTTGTTTTTTGCCTAGCATCAATAGATCTTTTTAGTATGTCTATATGTTTAATATCCGGAAGCGGAATAGTCAGCTTTTTTGCTATATTTTCTTTAAGCAAATCTGGATTTGATGCTACTGCAGGAATTACTTGTATCTGTAATGTATTAATCACAATTCAAAGATACAGACAACCTTTTGTCCTTAAAACTCATTTAAATAATGACTCAACACAAAAATCATTTATGATTTTATTGGGTTTAGTTTATTTTAGTATATCCGTGCTTTAATTTCTATTAACTTGAAATTATAAAATTAAGAGAAATTGATATGGAAAAAGTAAATCAAAGTATTATTTATCGAAATAGAGGTAGTGATTTAGACTGTGAGGTTGTTCGAGAACATTCGATTTTTCAATGGGATAAAAAAGAATTTGAATCTTTTAAGTCATGTGTTGACGATGCCTTAAATAGCCATAAAATGCCTGAAGGTTTAGATGCTCCTAAAATAGAAGATATCATCTTTAAACCACCAAATAAGCCTATTGAAGATATATCTAATCCCGTAAGGAAGGTTTTAGTTACTAAACAAAAAGTTGATAAAAACTTAAACGTGATTAAAGTATTTGAAAAATACACTGTTGAAGAAGGGTCAAAATTTCATTGCCTTGAAAAAAAGGAGAATTGTACGATTACAGGTTTTCAGCCTTACGATTATGATAACAATGAAGAATTGGATGTTAACGTTCAATATGATAGTGGCGAGAAAGGCATATCTTACATCGACTCGCTACGCTCGATTTAACTCTTTTTAAGGTTTTTTGACTTTAAATATTTAGTCAATACGCAAAGCGTATATCTTACTTTTCTCATCGTTTGAAAGTGTGGAATATTAGAGTTACTACGATGGAATAAAAATGCTATCAAACAGTATAATTAAATCAAAAATATTTGTCTGGCCATCAGAGTTTAAATCTGAATAATAGCTATCAAAATTAAAATGCTCATCGTTGATAATAATAGATATGATATTTGTTATATCACTTATGTTCAAGGAACCATCATTATTTGTATCTCCTAATGGATACGGGTATATGACATCAAATAAAAATCCATATGTATCTTCTTTAATAAGGGTAAAGTATTCATTCGGACCATCAATCCAGGTCCCATTTGAAGTACCCCAATATTCATGAGGCAGGTTCTCTTCATAGTAAAACGCATGATCAATACTTAAAGAATTAAGCCGATCATGAATGAGATTTGAACCGTAAACAAATGGTAGAAAAATGTCAACGGTAAAAGGATAGCCTGAATTAAAAGGAACTACACCATCAGATGTCCCATGAAACATAATTAAAGGAGTATTATCCTCTTCATTAATCCAATTTAAATCAGCTATTGCGCCCCAGCAACTAACCACAGCATTGGGTTTACTGTAATGATCAAAATCATTTCCTTCACAGTCAATGCAACCCAAGTCTGGATCACTGCCTGATCCATAAGTTGACTCAGGTCTTTCAGCTTCATCTGTATAGCTTAAATGAAGAGCAATAAAAGAGCCTGCACTGGAACCCCAAACAAATATATTATCATAGTCTATACCGTAATTTTCATGGTGCTCGCGAAGATACCTGATAGCAGCACTAGCATCTTGCACCCCTCGATAAGTAGCTCTTTCTGCACTATAACTACTTAATACATTTAACCCAAGCCTGTAGGTTAAACTAACAGCTACGTAACCCCTTTTTGCTGATGCGATTGATAGAGCTACCATATCATCAACCTCATTGTTACCTGTATAGAAAGCCCCTGGATGAAGAAAAATAATTACAGGTCTGTTGGTTGCTGTATCTCCAACAGCTTCATAAACGTCCATAGTCATATCTATGTCTGTCGTGTTCCATTCAAAGCCAAATATAAAAGGTAAATCAGGCGCATTACCATAGACTACATCTTCTGTCTTTAGTACTTCACTGAAAATCTCATTTTTGTAACGTGTTTGTGCTGTTATTTGAGCAAAGGTAAAAATAATCTGAATGAATATAATTGCACTATTCTTCATTACTTTACCAAAACCATCTTTCTACTTTGTCTAAAACCACCTACTTGAATTGTATAAACATATAAACCCGCAGATACTTTCTGTCCTAAATTATTAGTTGCATCCCAAATTATCGACCTATTCCCTACTTTCTGATTTTCATTAATCAAGCACTTTACAATAATACCCTTAACATCATATATACTAATATTTACAAATTCATCATATGGTAATTCATAACGTATTGTCGTGGCAGGGTTAAATGGGTTGGGATAGTTCTGATGCATCAAATAACTAGTCGGTAATAATTCCATGTCATTCATTAGTTGATAATTAAAGCTGAAAGGACCTGATAATGTTGGGCAACCATTCGGGAAAAAAACCTCCACAGTATATTCACCACTTAACGTTGGAACATAGCTTATATTATTAGCGTTTGTTATAACACTATCATTCAAATACCATTGATATCCTATACCAATAGCTGTTGCAATTAAAACGCCCTCATCATCTGTTATACTTGCTACGGGATTTTGTAAATGAAATTGATTATATGCTATACTGATTGAGTTGACTAGCGAATCTTGAAATACTGTATGCTGTTCACAATCATCCTTGAGAGTGAAATCAAGCCATGAATTTAGAAAATCAAAAGTGACCTGCTGTTGCTCTACTCTCGATATTGAAATCCCATTTGATGATGCGCTTTCTCCAAAGTCACAAAAGAAATTAGGATTTCCAAAATAACAATGCCCTCCACCTAAAATTGAAATAATCGTTTTATAATTTGAGCTTAGATTGTTATATATAGGTAATTGATGAACGTCTGGAGGCGTTACACCATCTTGACTTCCGGATATAATTAGAGCAGGAATAGTTACGTTTAATGCAGAAGTAATTGATGAGACACCATTAGACGAAGATTCAGCCACAGCTAATCCAATAATGGTTTTGAGTTGGATATTATTATTTATACAAAGAGAATCTGCGGCTAAAAAAGAAGCTCCTCCGCCCATTGAGTGCCCCATTAAAGCTGTATTATTATGAACTAAATTATAAATCGGAGATGTATTGCTATCACCCTCTTCTTGGATTTTAGTTACCAAGAATTGTAAATCCCATCCAAACTGTTGATGATCTGTATTGAGACCGCTTTCTGTTCTTGGAAAAACCATTATATAACCCCGAGAAACGAATTCATCCCATAAGTTTTGGTAAGTGTCCCAATTAATAAGAAAACCGTGACCAAATAAAATAACCGGAAATGGGCCATCCAGAGATGAAATATTTTCGCCTTGCAAAGGAACGGGGTAATAAATTTCCGTTAAAATATCTCTATTTGATCTACTTGAATCTTGAAATATTTTACTATAATTGCCGATAGCATATTGAGCGCTAGCTACGGTAAAAATGAATGAGAATATGATCGTTTTTATTAAATAATTCATTTGCAGCTTACTTTTTCAAATCCTGATGGGGCAACAAATAAACCGATGAATATTTTTTCATTCATTCTTCCTCCCTATTATCGCTATTACGGAAAAATATCTGAACTATGAGCTTAAATGGAATGTAGCCCACAGCAATCACGATGACGCTTATAAAGAATAGGAATGCTTTAGTTTCCATATCGTTATAAACGATAAAATGATGAATAGATATTTTTTCGTAACCTATACACTATCATTAAGTCCTTGTAAGTTTGTTACTAGTCGCCATTTTATTTTGTCCATTTAATTCTACTAATTATAATTAATCCATTTTTACTTAATTAATATTCCCAATAAAGTCTTTTATAAATATCGAATCGTTACAGGCGCTTTATAAACATATATCATCATAAATTATTTTCCATTATTATTTTACCATAATGAATTTATCATATAAGCACTAGATTCAAATTCGTAATATTAATTATGAAATTAAACAGCATAAAGAATGTTAGTTCGGCTTTATAAGTCTTTTACAAGTCCTACTAATGTCGCAACCCAACGATTGTTTAAGATCAATTCCGCTGATATTGTAGAATTAATTGGGACCTTTTTTTTAACTGGTGTAGTTATTGGTTCAGGGATTATGGCTGAAAACCTTTCTCAAGGTAATGACGCAATAGCCTTATTGGGAAATACAATTTCAACAGGAGCTATCCTTTTTGTTTTAATAAAAAGTTTTTCTTCTGTTTCAGGTGCTCATTTTAATCCTGTTGTTAGCCTTGTATTTTTTATTAATAAAGAATTGCCTCTTCCTACTTTTTTTAAATACATAACGTTTCAATTCCTAGGTGCGATTCTTTCAGTTTTTGTCATTCATTACTATTTTGATCAGCAATTAATACAGATATCTACAAATTTTCGAGGTAAAGAAAAATTATTGATTAGTGAAATAATAGCCACATTTGGTTTAATAACTACTATCTTATTTGTAAGAAACTATAATCCAAAAGATGTTGCTGCATCTGTTGCTTTATTTATAACAGCTGGATACTGGTTTACTTCTTCAACTGCCTTTGCGAACCCTGCAGTTACAATTGCAAGAATGTTTACTGATACATTTACTGGGATAGCACCTTCTTGCGTAGTTTATTTCATTATTGGACAAATAATTGGGGCATTATTGGCAAATTATCTATATGATAAAGTCAACAGATAAATATTCTTTAAAACTTCAAACTCCCGCTTAAGTAGGGATTAGTTCTGTTTTTACAGCTTTCAATAATGCACAGGATGTCAGCCAATATGCTTTTTCAAAAATTTTTCCATTGCTCTATAAAAGTCGAACTGATTTTCTTCATTATAAAAACCATGCCCCTCATCTTCTTTCAGCATATAAGGAACCTCTACCGACCTAGATCTAAGTGCTTCCACGATCTGATCTGACTCAGCTTGCTTAACCCTTGGATCATTTGCA
>JABGWJ010000005.1 GCA_018645565.1 bacterium
CAACCTAATTTATTTTTGGAACAAAATACTTGTGTTAAATTATAATATCATATGAAAAGAAATATATCTATATCATTAATTATACTTTTATATTCAAACATAACTTATGCACAATTGCTTTCGAATGTTAACAATAGAGAAGTCCCAAATAATATTCATGGCCAATTAGACTATAGCTCAATGCCATTACTCAGCCCAGAAAGATTTAGTTTTAATCAAGGCTTTTCCATGACTATGGCATCTAATAGTTCAATGGCAACAACCATTGCTAGTTATTCTAACAATATCACTTATTGGGCAAGTGATAATCTTAAAATAAATGCGAATGTATTGCTATATGCGCCCACAGGGATTACAAATTTTAATTTAGAATCAGGTCCAAAATTAGCACTAGATGCTGGAATTACTTATAAGACAACAAATAACTCCTATATTCATTTAAATTTCCAAAAGATGCCCAGCTATGGTTTAAGAAATAGTTCATTTAAAAGAAATACTTTTGATAATCTTTTCTTCCATACTAATTAAACAGTTTGCCAAAAAATAAAAATAAAACAAATGGGCTTGAAGTGGCTCTTAATTCTGGTATAGCCGTTTCAGGTGTGATTCTTCTTGGATTTCTATATTCATTTTCTCAAAATCAACTACATGATGGCATAGAAATTGAGCCATCAATTTTAAATACTTCTAAGCATCCAATTCTTGCAAAAGATATATACATTCAAAACCCAGTTGAAAATATCAAAGTCGAAGTTTTAAATGGTTGTGGGGTTTCAGCATTAGCTCTCAAAACTACAGAATTTTTACGAACAAAAAATATTGATGTGATTAACTCTGATAATGCAGACAATCATGACTACAAAAATACTCTTATAATTCAACGGAATGAAAATATCAAAAGTTTAAAAAAAATAGTTGAATCATTTGGAGTTTATCTAGGTGATAGTACTCGAATAAAAATTATTCCTGACGAATCACTCGGAGTAGATGTTACAATTATCATAGGAAAAGACTACACCTCATTTGCAGAATTAAATAATTATATCTCTGCTGAAAATTAATTTGCCTAGTAAAACTAAAAATAAAAATCCTTCCACGGAATTAGTTGACAAAATCGTCGAATGTGCACTTGCAAAAAAAGCAGAAAATTTAGTGGTATTAGATGTTTACAACCTTACCACTCTTTCTGACTATTTTGTCGTTTGTTCTGCAAATTCAGAACCACAAATAAAAGCAATATGCGACAGTGTTCGTAGAGGGACTCCTCATAAGCCATGGCATATTGAAGGCTATGAAAAACTGTCTTGGGTCTTACTCGATTATGTTGATGTACTTGTTCACGTTTTTAAAAATGAAGAGCGTGAATATTATAATTTAGAAAAACTCTGGAATGATGCTCCAAGAAAGGAACATCATTATTAGCTCTATTACCAAGTACATTAAAGAAAATATTCTTATCTCATTAATTGACTACAAAATTGACATAGGATCAGAGGATTTTAGTCTATCTCCACCAAAACAAGAATCATTTGGAGACCTTTCTTCTAACATTGCATTATTAATTTCTAAACAAATTCAAAAGAACCCCCTAGAAATTGCAGAAGAAATAAAAAAAACGATGCTTCATCAAAACTTAAATGATATTGAAGGTATCACTGCGACTAAACCAGGTTTTATAAATTTTGTTATTAAGCCAAGTTATTATCAAAATAATTTAAAATTAATTATTAAAAACCAAGAGAATTTTGGAAAAAATTTTAAGGGAAAAGGGAAATCAGCGAATGTTGAATTTGTAAGTGCAAACCCGACAGGACCCTTGACAGTAGGCCATGGAAGAAATGCCGTAATTGGAGACACTGTATCTAATATTTTAGAATGGCATGATTATAACGTAACTAGAGAATACTATTATAATGATGCCGGAAAACAAATGCGGACATTAGGGCAATCCGTTGAGTCTCGTTATTTTGAATATGTTAAAAAACCTTTTGAATTCCCAAGTGATGGTTATCAAGGTGAGTATATTATTGAAATAGCAAAAAATATTGCTAATAATTATGGTAAAAGCTTGGAGCAAAATGATGAAAAATTTTTAACGGAAGCGGAAAAAGTAATCTTTGGACAAATTAAAAATAGTCTAAACTCATTAGGTATTAAATTTGATACTTTTACTAACGAAAAGTCTTTTTACAAATCTGGTGCAATTAAAAAACTTTTATCTCAACTTAAAAGCAAGGAATTAGTTTATCAAAAAGATGATGCTACTTGGTATAAAGCGACAAAGGTAGGCGCAAAACAAGATAAAGTATATATTAAAAGCACTGGAGAACCGACTTACCGTCTTCCAGATACTGCCTACCATAAAGATAAAATAAAAAGAGGATATGATGTTATTGTAGATGTGTTTGGGGCGGATCATACAGATACTTATCCAGATGTATTATCAGCATTGGGGGCATTAGGTTTGAAAACTGAGCATATCAAGATATTGATTTATCAATTTGTTACGCTCGTAAAAAATGGTGAGAAAGTAAAGATGTCCACTCGAAAAGCTGACTTTATTACCTTAGATGACTTGGTTGATGAACTGAGCGTTGATATTGTAAGATATTTTTTTATTATGCGAAGCATGAATACACATTTAGATTTCGACTTAAACCTTGCAAAAGACCAATCTGATAAAAACCCTGTTTTTTATTTACAATATGCATACGCAAGGATTTGCAATATCATTAGATACGGCGAAAATCAAGGGTTTAAATTTTCAGAAAAATTTGATCCAACCTTACTAAATGAAAGCAGTGAAATTAAATTATTAAAACTCATGTCTAATTTTCCAACAATGATGGAAACAGCTCTAGAAACTTTAGAACCTCAAACAATTGCTATTTATCTTCAAGACTTAGCATCATCTTTCCATAAATTTTATGGTAATTGTAAAGTCATAACTAATGATGAAAAGTTATCACAATCCAGGTTGGGGCTTATAAATGGGGCCAAAATCATTATATCAATAGGTCTTTCTATTTTAGGTGTAAGCGCTCCAGAAAAAATGTGATATAATTATTTTAATAATATCATTTTCATTCTTTTAATATTTTCCCCTGTACTTATCTGAAAAAAATAAACTCCAGAGCTAACGACATTTTTTCGATTATCCTTCCCATTCCAAGTGAACTTTTTTATCCCTGGTTTTTGATTGTAATAAGATTCTGAAAAAACTTCTTTACCTACTAAATCATAAATTTTTATTTTAACTTTTCCTGATTTAGGAAGTTCATATTTAATAACTGTTTCGCCATTAAATGGGTTTGGATAATTCTGAAACAGTTTAAACTTATCAGGTAGAATTTCTAAATCAATATTCCCAATGCCTTTATTAATCTGGACTGATTTGTTATCAATAAATTTATACTTTAATGAAGTCGTTAATTTTTTTAATGATTTGTTAACCAGTGAAAATGTCAGAGGAGAGTCCAAACCACTTTTATCTGCTATCACAAAACTTATTAGATTTCTATCAGTATCAGAAACGGCAAAATGAAAAGAACCATTTTTTAAATTATTGATGTGGAAGTCTTTAACTTTAAAATTTGAATTAAAAAATACTAATTCAGCACCATAAGTATTTTCGGGCACAAATAATTTTAAATAGTTTTTTCCCCATTCTGTATGAATGTCATAGTTATATGAAATATTTGAAGATAAAAGTGAGTCCTGATTATTCTCATGATAATACCAAACCCACATTTTACCAAAAGCAGCTAGGTCTTTCAAATCTGATATCCCATCAGGTGACGGAAATAAATATGGTGGCATTCCACTTACAGGACCTAAGTCAGTATTTACCTTAGGCCAGTTTTGATTGAATGATAAAATATCTTCAACAGAAATTTTGTAATCATCATTTAAATCTCCCCATAGCTTGCTTCTAAAAACCATTGTATCCGTATAATTCAATAAATTAAATGCAATGGCTGTATCTAAATTCACTGTTATTGTCTCGTAACTTGGAAGAATATCAAGTATTG
Source organism: bacterium (assembly GCA_018645565.1). GTDB lineage: Bacteria > Fidelibacterota > Marinisomatia > Marinisomatales > UBA1611 > TMED80. The sequence goes on from JABGWJ010000005.1 coordinate 4,032, forward strand.
AAATAATGATTCCAGAATCTTGAATGACTGTAGAATAACTAAGATTAGAATCTTGAGATGCGCTTACCGTAAACCCAAATTTTAAAATAGGCTTATTAAAATTGATTTTAATTTCATCATTATTTAAAACCGATAATACTTGTAAAGAGTCAAATAATGGATAAATTGATTTAATATTTGGTGGCGTATTGTCAAATTCCAAACCGTCGCTTTTCAATATTGAAGATATATTTGCAGCGGAATCAACTGCTCGCAAATATGAGAAATATTTTACTCCTCTTTCTAAATTAAGTCCTAAGATTTGAATATTATCAACAGAAGTTGATTTTTGCCAACTTGCAATGTTAATGGTATCATTATTTGAGCCAATTGCTGCTTCATAGAAATCAATGGATTGATTATCAGTAAAATCTTTCCATCGGACGAATAATTTGTTAGAGTCTGCTGTGTAATCAATATCCTCATCTAAAAAACCATCCCAGACACTTCCAACATTTGGCACTTCAAGATCTATTGTTATACCATCACCCCAGATAGAATCAGATATATTCCCAACATTATCTTCAAGAAAAATAGCTCCAAAATATTTAGAATTATTATCAAGATTTAGTGCTGTAAGAGACCCTTGATCCTCATTACCTGATGTAATCCAATTAACAACATCAACTAATCCCGAATCCGATCCAAGTCCGATATATGATCTCTTAATTCCAGATTCTAGCTCTACTTTTGACCAAGCGAGCTGAAGTGAGTCTCCGAACTTCGAATAAACTTTGTCTTCAATTATTGAGCCCTCTAAAATAGAAGATAATTGAGGAGCTGTTTTATCAAAATAAACTCTGTTAATTATAGTATCTGATTGATTTCCAGCAGAATCAATTGCTAGCATGCTCAAAGCAATATAGCCGTTCTGATTTGAATCAGAGAAAGTATAATTATATGAAAAATTTTGATTTCCTCCATTCATTGAAATACTATCACTATCTAATTGAGTCAAAACAGATTTTAAGTTTTCATTTAATGAAAAATTTATGGAACCAATATCATTTATTTTTGCAAGCGAATCGCCATAAGTATTGTTTGTGGTAAATGTAGCTTGGGTTATTGTAGGACTAGTTTTATCAAATATAACTTTACTATTATTCGTTGTAGCTTGAATTGGAGTGCCATCATTTCCAGCTTGACTACCAAGATCATAAAATGAAACCTCTATAGGCACTTGTCCTTCATTATCAGGTTCAGTCATTATATAAAAGCCTTGATAGCTAGTATTTTCAACATTAATTATTTCTACAGAGTTTTCGCCTATTTTTAAGGATGAATATGGAGGGATGGCATCTGAAGGGAAACCAACTATTTTTAAAGGTTCATTAACTACAAAAAAAACAAAAACACTGTCGCCTATTTTAGACCAAGATGAATCTTGATTTGAAGAAAATATCTTAACGGATACCATTTCTGGTGGACCAATATCAATACTAACAAAACTTTCATCAGATGTTGTACTATCTACTATTCCAACATTACCAGGACAATCATTAAAGTTAACTGTGAATGGTAAAAATCCTCCCGTGAGCATATCTGAATCTTGTATTATATATGTAGCAGAATAAGTACCGTTATTTTCTGATGCTGTTACTGTAGTGCTTGCCATCGTAGTCGTGTTCGAAGATAGAGGTTCAGAAGGCTCAAAAGTAAGTGTCACTAAGTCTCCTAATACAGCAATTGATGAATAGCTATTATTAGATTCTATGTGCACATAGTCTAAAACTGGTAAAGTCAAATCAAGATCCACACCAGAACCATCTGAAGTAGAAATAACATCTTCGCTAATATTCCCTGCTAAGTCTGTAACTTTAATATTAAACTCAACTAACCCCTCGATATTTGAATCGTTAAGCTGATAATCTATTTTATATTGAGAAGATCCGAGGTCAGAAATTGATACAGTGTCTCCCATAACTGTAGCAAAAGAAGAAAGTATAATCTCACTTGCAGTATAGCTTATACTAACAATATTTCCAGATTTTGCAATAGACCCTGATGAGCATGAATTATCTGAAATAATTGAAACTGGGTTTAGTGTTGGTTTTGTTTTATCAAAAATTACTTGCGTACCATCTGTAGTTGAATCTGAAATCGTGAATGGATTACCTTGAACATCAATAAAAGAAATTTCAAATGGAATGACCCCCTCAGAATTAGCTTCAATCATCTCAAAAACACCTGCGAATTGATTACTACCTAATCCGCTAACAATAGATGACTGATCTTCAATTTTTACTACAGTATCAATTAGTGCCTCAGAAGTACTAAATGAAACGGTAACCGAATCCCCGATTTTTGCTAAAGAAGTATTGTTATTATTTGATATTATAGAAATTGGGGAAATGTTTGCTGGTGTTTCATCAATTAAAACTTCCGCAATACTTTGTGAACCTTCTGTACTATTCCCAGGACGATCGTGCATTATCGCCTTAATATAGATTGTTTGCATTTCAACAAAACCGGTTAATCCTTCAATTAAATTACCTGCTATAGAAATAGTTTTATCTGTATTTATTTCGCTAGATAATATTGTTGAAATATCACCGAGAGGCGTAAAAACATTAGAAGCAATTTTAGCGTAAAGCTGAACCGTTCCATTTTTTAATGTAGTGTCATTAGCAACTGGAACAATAATATCCATCCCAGTATTTGTAAGGTTCCAAATTTCTGCTACCTGATTTCCACCCGTAGGCGTTAATAAGCCAACTATAAAATCAGCTGGATTAGTTTTATCGAATGTTACTTTTGTATTATTTATAGAATTAGTTATAGGAGTTCCATCATTTCCTGCTAAATCTGAGAATTGTATCTCAAAAGTGGCTACTCCTTCAATATCAGAATCTGTAGGAACATAAATTGCTTTAAATTTATTATTTTGGAGATCAGCTACACTAGCTACTTGACCTAAAATAAAAACATTCGGTAAAGATATTTTCTCATTTGATATAAATGTTAAGCTAATAGAGTCATTCACTTTTGCCCATGAAGTATCTGCGTTATTTGAAGAAATATTTACATATGTAAGTTCAGGAGGAGTCTTATCGTAAATAACCTGAGATCCATCTGTGGTTAGACTATAGTTTCCAGGGTTGCCCATATAATCTAAAGCGTCTATGGTAAAGTTAAGTACTCCTTCAGGCTCAGTGCCAACAAGTGTGTAATCTGCTTTAAACTGTTCACTACCAAGGTCTGTATCTACAGCATTATTACTTTCAATAGCTGTTGAAGTAGAAGCTATATCTTCATCATAAGCCATGGTTATTGTTATTATATCATCAGTTTTAGCATAAGATGAATTAGTGTTGTTTGAAGTAATATTAGTGGAAGTTGGATTATTTGCAATCAAGTCAATTTCTAGCACCATAGCACTAGTATCACCTAAAGATTGATTTCCTGACTGATCATATAACAATGCAGATATTTGAGCAGTCTCACTGTGCTGATAACCAGTAACATTGGAAAAATTGATAGATAATCCATTAATAATTTTTTGACCAGAATTAAAATCAGTTAAAGTAACTTCTTGTAAATCATCAAAAAGTTCAAAAGAATTCGAACCTATTTTTGCTCTTAGCTGGTACTTTGATCCAATTATAACAGTATTGTCATAGATCGGTGTTGAAAAATTTATAGGCGAGTTTAAAGTTGCAAAAGAAGAACCATTTAAGTTCCCATTTATCTGATTTGAAGTTAAATCATTTAAAACAGTCCCTGTTGACTCATCAGCTTTCCAATAGCTAACCAGCCCGCTTTCATTCCCCTCAAGTGTAATACCCTTGTTTCCTTTTATCTGCAAACCAGTTCTAACAGTATTCCAGAGACGAACTTCATCTATGTTCCCATTAAAAAAATAATCAGTCCCAGCTTTATTAAAAGATCCAATGTAAAGACTACCAGAATTAGCGGCCCATGCGATTTGACCAGATACTACTTTTTCATCAGCCACCGAACCATTTTTATATAATGTTAACTTTGTTCCATCATAAGAAGCGGCTAAATGAGTCCATTGCCCAGAAGGAGCTGAAGCATAAGGAAGACTCGTCCATTGGGAAACAGAATTAGATTGCGTTTTGATAAAGAACCTCCACCCTGTTGCGTAATAAGCAAAACCATATCCAAATTGATTACTGCCATCTTCACCAAAACTAATAAGTCCTCTATAATTATCTGAATCAGTACTATTCGGCTTAATCCACAACTCAATCGTAAATTGATCTGAAAATTTATAAATTGAGTTTCCGCTTATAACTACACGGTCATCCAAACCATCAAAAGAAATTGAGTTACCTTGAAAATAATTAAAATCAACGACGGCAGAGTCCTCAGGCACTGTAACATCAATTTCCATACCTGTATTAGTACTATTCCACTTTCCTGAAAATACATTTCCGCCCTGAGTGGTTATTATGTCTCCAACATTAAAAGGAGGTGGCGGAGTCCGATCAATCGTTACTCTACTATTATCTGTAGTGCTTTTAACAGTAGCCCCATCAATGCCACCATCTAACGCAGTAAAATCAATGGAAAATGTTAATGGCCCATCGGCATCTGCACTACTAACAATATATGAAGCTATATAAGAATTTCCGCCCTGGGGTATAACTGTTGTTTCAAATCCATTTATTTGAACATATGGTAAGGTTAAAAGACTTTGTTCACTTGTAAACGATAGCGTTACATTGTCGCCTTCAATTGCAGATTGAATATCAGTTGTATTATCTGATTCTATATGAACATAAGATAATTTGGGTAATGTGATAACTTTTAGGTTATCAATTATCCAAGCATCAATAAAATATGAGTCCGTTCCATATGCCTTCCATCTTAGTTTTAGAGTACCCGTTTCGGTAGAAACAACAAATGTTTCAGTCCTTAAACTAGCATCAAAATCATCGCCCGCGCCCACTCCGCCTACTTCATATTTCAACATTTCTGACCAGCCATTACCACCATCAGCTTCAATGACCATCCCATTTATATGAGCGGTAGGATTATCCCAGTAGTCTAAAGCAATAGTAAATTCAACCAGTACAGCATTATTATCGCCAACATCAATATCAGGACTTTGCATACTTAATTCATATGAAGTCTCAAGTTCTGATTGGGGGTCATTACCAGATTCAGCTGGGTGAGTATCGCCTATGGAAACATCATTCGGTAGTGGAATACGAGGGAAATAATAGAATACAGCTGCTGGAGGCGTAAATCCAGGGTCAGACTGAAATGAATTATCGATTCTCCAATTATGCTGACCAAAAGATGTGTAGACCTCTCCTGTTTCAGGATTAATATATTGATCAAATGACCAATCTGTTGGCCAAGTTCCACTATTATCGAAAGTTTCAGTAAAAAGTATATCTGCTTGTAAAAAGCTGAATAATAAAAATAAAAAACTATATTTTTTCATTATTGAATGATTATTGATGCTTCCCTTGTTCCATTAATTGGAATAATGGTTTCATCAAACTTAATCAATTGGCACTCAGAAGTATCATAACTAATAATACTTGAACCAACTGATTTAGGTTTAAACCAAATTTCAGCAATGTGTGTCAAACTATCAATTGAGATGTCAGATATACTTAGATAATATGCATATATATCTAAGATGCCTTGATCTTCCACATATGTAAATAAAGGTGTTGTCTTATTAGAGTCCGTTATACTTCCTGGACCTATCCAACCTGGAGCAATAGAATCGATTTCTAATAAAGAATTATCATATTTAATGTTTAAATGTGCCCCTGAAAAAGGCACAATCGAAGTATCCGAGAAAACTGCATAAGCACCTACTGAAACTGTATCAGAAATTGTTTTGGTTTGTTCTTTTGGAAAGAATACTACTGATGGAGGAAAAACACCTAGCTCTTCATTAGCTTCGTTATCATTAGGGTTATCAAGATTATTATCATAAACAGTACAGTTTGAAAAAAAGACCGCAATTAGGAATATAGGAGTTAAACGCAACTTAAGTTATCAATTAGCTGAAGGAACTTTAGCCTTCCATTTTTGAATAATATCTTTTTTAGGCCTTGGTCCAACAATGTATGCATGAATCCCGTTAGCAAGCCATAACGAACCTGAAGCTATACTCGTATATATTAAAGCAGAATTATATTGCTTATGCTTTTCCCATTCACTGTTAGATAAAGATCGGTATTCATCAAACTCTACTTGTTCAGAAGATTCTTCATACAACTTTGAATAGTTCTTAAAATTTTTAACAGACTTATTATAACTCAGATAACTTACCAATACAGATGTAAGTAATATTGATTCTAAACTTGAAATTGCTACACCTGAATTATACGCATCAGAATAAAATTGACCCCAGCCAGGCAAAAGTAAAGATCTAGCCATTGCTCCCTCAGGTGTTTTGTCTTGGATTATTTCAGATGGCTCATTATATAAGATTGATTTTCTCTGATTTACCCAATCTTTATCTACTTCTCGAAAAACATCACCAACCCAAAGCTTCAATTCATTAATCTTACCTTTATAATAACTAGTAACATCAACTATCCTTCGCTTTATGAGACCACCCGACCTGGTATTAAACATTTGACCTTCTAATAAGAATCTGTTGTTGTCACTTTCTATTTGATGAAATAGTATATAATCAACATCAAAATCTGAACCAAGTTTTCTAATCAACGACATCCTTCCAGAAGCTGGATTTACCAAGCTATCTAATGAACCTAAGAACGGAGAAGTATCTTCACTATTAACAAAGTTTTTACTAGGAAAATAATTTGAAATCGAGGCCCCAATAACTTTACTATCGTATTCATTTAAAATGAGAATGGAAGGTGATTCAGTTTTTGCTTGAATTAATCCATAAAATAAAATAAGTACTAAATAAACTTTCATTTAATTAATCAAGGTTTTATAACCATTCCTTTTTTTAGATAATACTGAAAAGTAAGTGGCTGATCAGCAACAATTATTTGCTCATCAATTATTTCTCCTAATCTGTAAACTCGCAATTGATGATCGCCAGCCTCTAATTGCATTTTTATCATATCTTCAGTCCATCTATGATTATCGTTCAATTCAAAAATTAAACCGGGCTCATTAGTTTTAAATTTTATGTTATAAACAGGGTTTAAAAAAAAATCTAAATTCACAGACTTTGAAGCATTTACATTTAAATCGTATAGTATCGGAGCAAAGCCATCTTTTTGAATATCAAATGTGTGATTACCAGATAATATTTTTGCCCCTGAAATTGGCGTCTTTCCAATCAATTTTCCATCTAGATAAACTTCAACGTTTTCAGGAATTGTATTTATATTTAATTCAACATTTGTTAGTTGAAATTTCTTTTTTTTAATTACTGGTTTTTTCTCTGAAAAAGGAAGAGCTTTTTTATCTTCTGATAATAAAAGTGATGTTTTAGTAGTGTCATTGATTAAATCTAAATACTCTAGCGAGTCTATTTTAGTTTTGATATTTTGCTTAAGCAGTTTTGAGCCAAATTCAGTCTGAGCAACCAATTGGCCTAGAGCCAAAACTATAAAAAAAGTTATATTAAAGTGTTTGCTCATAAACTTTTTCATCTTTGAAAATATTATCAAAAAATAAAAGGTCTGTGAATTGTCTTTCAAGCCAACCACTCATTTTGACTCTTTTACCTGAACTTACTAAAATTTCTATAGTGCCATAATAGAGCCCTTTTGATACTTGCTCTACAGCAATTGGTTCACCCTCTGGCAATAAAAAAAGAGTAGCCCCTCCAATATGAGGTTTATCTCTAAAGTGAACATTGCTTTTATTCGTTATGTACAGGTTACCTAGATCTGCTAGCTCTTGGCTCGGGCCCAAACCGATATCTAACCTTAGTTCTTTTGTTTTCTCAAAACTAATATCTCTCCGAAATGGAGAGAAAATTAATTTTTCTCCTGCAATTATTCTTAGAAAATCTTGGTTTTTATATTCACCAGAAATAGTGAGTGTATATTCTCCATTCTCATTAGAGAAAACTTTTTGCAATAAATCATTTTTTAGAAATAATGACACATCAATGTTATTTAGTACCTTTTCTGTAAGCGTATTTGAAACCAACCCTGCTAGAGTTAATGGCTGTTGCACAATATGCACTGGGTCTAGAGTAACTTTTCCATAATCTATACCTTTAAACATCACTTTTTTACTAACAAAATCAGGATGATGTGGCTTAATTAAAATATAATTATTATTGTCTTCTATGTCTAAAACTCCTTGAGGGAGAAAAATTCTAACTAAATCAGTAGCGTTACTTTTAATCGTAATAAGTGGATTTATACTATCCCCTCTCGCATAAACTTGAAAAGATAATTGTTCAGGAACAATCCCTGGGAAGACTAAAGGTATTTGAATGTCTGTTTCTCCATATTCATAGGAAACTGAAACCAAAGGTTGCCGATGATTATAAATCACATCTGGATATTGATGAGTGCCGATTGATGAACAACCAACCAATAATATTGTAAACCATAGAATGACTATTAGTAGATTTTGTTTATAACTAAACATTTTGAGTACTTACCTCAGACTTTATAAAATATTACTTATGATATCCGCTTAAAAAGCGAATCTAATACCTTTTTCCCATTGCTACGTAGTGCATTATGTTCATATAAATTTGTCTCCCATATATTCATATTTGGAATCTTTTCTGCAAGTTTTATAGAAAACTCTCTATCTACATACATATCGTTTGTATATACTGCCGCTGCTACTGGTACTTTGTTCTGTTCTAACACATCCTCTTGATATAGTACTGGCCAATCTTTTTTGTGAGCAATAATATTTGCTGCTTTTTTGAATGGTTTTAACGAACTATAATCATCGAGCATCCAGGGATACAACATTTCACCGGTAAAAAAGAACTCTGCATTTTCATTATAATCAAATTCAGAATATTCATTTAAAATACGCTGTGCGGACCATTCTGTAGAAAAACCTTGAGCATAACAAGCCTCATGAAGAACTGTAAACAATGGGTTTGTATCAAATGTTTGCATCATTAATACTTGTTTTAAA
>JABGWJ010000114.1 GCA_018645565.1 bacterium
ATTGAACTTACTATCAATTATCCAGATGCTGTTTTTGGTAATAAAATTGATATACCAACATTAGATGGTAAGTCTGCTTTAAAAATTCCAGCAGGAATACAGTCTGGAAAGCTTCTCAGAATGAGGGGTAAAGGTTTTCCTATGCTGAGAAGTTCTTCAAAAGGTGATCAAATTGTTAGGGTAGTAATTAACACTCCGAGTTCTTTTTCTAAGGGTAGCAAAAAAATAATTGAGTCTTTGAAGACTGAATTAGACCCTATTAAAAACCCTTATTCAAAAATAGATATATAAGCATAATTTTTCTTTTATCATTATAAAGAAAATAATAACCATGATGCCTATTGGTTTATTAATATTAAGCGCTATTGTAGTTTAATATTATTATAACTAATACAGAGAAATACGTTTACATGTCAAAATTAGATCAAAAAAAGTTGTCAGATTTATTGGAACTCGTTACAGTTCTTGCATTTCTTTTTCTTATTTTTGTTATTTATGCACCAGTCTCAATCTGGTCAGAAGAGCAAAAATTTGAGAAAGAAAGTCGTTTTAATATGCAAAATATTTACGACATGGAAGCTTTTTATGAGCAATTGACTGGCTCTTACAATTCTAATTTTTATGAGACAATGAGAGTAGTCAATTCTGCTAGAGATTCGTTGTCAGCTGACTCTCTGTACGTGGGTGAGCAATCTCTTTTTTTATCGGGTAAAAAATATATTGTAGATGTGAATGAGACTTTTGGTTTCAATTACGATACTACTTTTGGATTTTTGAGTTATCGTCGCGACACTATATCTGATACCACTGTACAAATAGTAATGTTTTCACAAGAGTTAGGTAGGAACGATACTAGTTTTACTCAAAAAAAATTCTTAAATACGTACACGCAAGATCCTAACTTTGTGGCTAAGCTTAATGAAGAGCCATTAAAGCGAGTGGAACTGATTGAGTACTATAAAACTTTTGTGCCTGATTCAAGTACGTTTGACTGCCCTCTTAGTGGTGATAATTATATTTTAGAAGTAGATAAAGAAAATAAAAAAGTAAAAGTCATGAGTCCTATTACGAAAGATAATGCTTATAAGGACCCTAGATTTCTTATTTTTTCTCTTAAATCCTCAGGTCATGGTGAAATCAATGATGGAAGCCGTAGCTGGGATTAGATAGCCTAGTATATTATGATCGGAATTGTTATTTCAGATAAGTCTCTCATTGCTGGTGTTTGGTCAGATGATGAAAATGGTGGGCTTACTCTTCATAACGTAAAGCAAATAGATTATAATGACCCTATTGATGATCTAATCTTTAGTGAGGGTGACTTAAACTCAATTTTAGGCATAGCACTCAGAAGAACATCAGAACAAATCCCTTTCAGTGGACAAGATATAGCTGTTGCAATATCAGACGATTTTGTTTTTCACGATTCAGTAGAGACAGAAATCGACTTAGCTAGAGAAGATTATTGGGATTATATAAAATGGATTGAAACCAATAAAAATAGGCCTGAAAATCAAAAAATGTCTATTTTTGGGCAAATTTATCTTCCAGATGAAGTAAATATCCACACAGTCGCGGTCTCGTCAACATTAATAAGGACGATTAAATTATCTATATCGGAACTTGGAGGAAATCCTTTTTGGATGGGTCCTTTTAGCTCTGTGGTTATGGATGCAGGGCATGTATCAGATGCAGCCGTGGTACATAAAAATAAAAATCAGTATAAGTTTTTAATGGTAAAAAATTGCAGGTTCGATCATGGAACCATTGCTTTTAGTTCTGGACAACCAAAGTTGATTTCATCAACAGAAGAAGAAGAATATACATTGGGTTCATTTAAGCTTATTCCCTCTGATATTGATGACGTGCCTGTCTATAGTCCTGATAAATTAGGTCGACAAGCCTTAACCTGTTGGGAAAAATCTGATTTAAGGGTTATGACTCCTTTTGATGACATGAAACTTACTAGTACTATTTCTGGAACTACTGAGCATTACGAATCTAATGTTCTCACAGGTTTAGCTATCGGGGCAAGCTCTAGACATTCATTCAATTTTTTTGAAGAAGAAAAGATATATGATTTTCTTTTTACGGAAATATTTTCAGAAGAAAAAGATATTGAAAAAGAAACATTTTCGGTGCCTCAAGTTGAAATAGCACCACAAAAAAAGAAACGGAAATCTGAGCCCATTTCTGGAGGAGAAATGGTTTGGCTTTTGTTTGCATTAATCGTCATAATGGGTCTGTTTTTTGCGATGAATTATGTTAAGTTTCGTGAAAGTATAAATAAACCTCTTTTTGGAGAAAATGAAGAATATGTAATTAAAAAAATTGACCCGATTGATTTAAAAGAGCGCTCAAAGGGTATGGTTGATTATGATATTAATATGCATTTGCAGTCTAGAGAAATTTCTAAAGTTGTCTCTAAATTATTTCAATCCACAGAGCTTAAACTTTATAATAACCTTACAATTACAGGCACGTTTATTAGTTTAGAGTATATGAGCGGATTAAATCCTGATATCGAACATATTGTTGGACTAGAGACCACTAGTTATTCTATGGAATCTGCTGGTTCAGATAGTACAATGTTTCTATGGTATTATAGTTTTGATTTTCCAGAGTTAATTAAGTCAAACGACATTACAATCGGAATTGATAAAACTGATTTTCTTGCACAACTCGATTCAACGATAAATGATTATACAATTAGAGAATTTGATCAGTTTTATAAGACGAACAGAATCTATGAGCCAGTTTTAATTTGGGTTCGAGGAGACGAAGAGATTAGAAAAGCTACTGAAATTTTAGTAGAATCTGGACCAACAGTGCTTTTAAGGAAATTTGTTTTATTTAATGAGGTAGACAAACCTGATCCACGAGCTGGATTTTACGTTTCATTTTTAAGTAATTAGTTCAAGTGAAAATATTAAGCGGCACCTACAAAGGTATTCGTATTGAGACAACGAAAAACGCTTCTTATAGACCAACGAAGTCCCGAGTTAGAAAGAGCATATTTGATATTCTTAGCCCATTCCATTATTCAAATATTTTAGACCTCTATTCCGGTTCTGGAGTTTTAGGGTTTGAGTCTGCAAGTAGAGGTGCGGCATCAGTAACATTTGTTGAAAATAATTTTAAAAATATAAAATTACTTAAACATAATAAAATCAAATTTAACAACACTGATTTTTCAGTAATAAAAAACAATGTTGAAATATTCTTAAAAAGATCTGATAAGAAATTTGATTTGATTTTTGCGGATCCTCCTTATGGGAAGATTGATTATGAATGGTTATTTAATAGCTGTGGAGAAAAAATATCTAAAAATGGTAAATTAGTGGTAGAAATGAATAACAATAATTTTACATTTAATAATTGTGTTGAAAAAGTATACGGTGAAACAAAGGTTCTGTTCTATAATAAAATATGAAGCGTATCGTATACCCAGGAACATTTGACCCTATTCATAATGGGCACTTAGACATTGCCTTGAAAGCTGCGGAGCTATTTGATGAGTTGATTTTAGTGGTAGCTGTAAATCAAGAAAAATCTCCGTTATTTAGTGATTCTGAAAGAGTTGAATTGATTAAAGAAAGTCTCTCGGGTGTGAAAAATATCAAAGTAGACACTTTTAATGGCTTGATTGTCGATTTCGTACGGTCTAATGATGCGGTTGCTATTATCAGAGGTCTAAGGCATGTGAGTGATTTTGAATTTGAATTTCAAATGGCAATGATGAACTTTAATCTAAATCCAAACATTAAGTCTATGTTTATGATGCCAGATGAAAAATATATTCATCTTAACTCGACGGTAATCAAGGATGTCGGTAGGTTAGGTGGGAATATATCTGATTACGTTCCTAAATGTGTAGAAGATGCATTATATGAGAAGTATAGTGTCTGATTATTATTAGATTCGCACTCAAATTATCCGTTAAAAAATTTAATTATGCCTACATACGACTATATATGTAAAAAATGTGAAAAGATGGTTGAGTATTTTCAATCTATGTCCGATGCACCAAAAAAAGAGTGTCCAGATTGCAAGGAAGATAGCTTAAGAAGAGTCATCAGTGGTGGTACAGGTTTGATTTTTAAGGGTTCCGGTTAC
>JABGWJ010000115.1 GCA_018645565.1 bacterium
CCTATTTCTGCTATACCAAACATTAATGTTACTGGAGGTCTACGCGCACTGAAATATTTATCTGATATATAACCATATGCGATACAGCCAATGATTCCTGTAAATGTATTTAAACCAACTAAACCACCTGCTTCGATCAAAGAATATCCCCTACCCTCTTGTAAGTACAAAACTCCCCAGCTATTTATAGCATACCTAGTTACGTACATTGTAGCACTAGCTAATCCTAGAACCCATATGGATGGATACCTTATAATCTTTAACTGATTATGTAAAACTTCTTTAAAATTTTTAGAAACCTTTTTAACGTTTTCTTCATTTTTCCAATCTGTAACACTCGGAAGCCCTAGCGTTTCTGGCCGGTCTTGTAGAAATCGATATCCAGCAAAAGTAATTAATATCAATGCAATTCCAGGACCAATAAACCCTGCATGCCATGAAAAATAATCAACAAGGGCTGCTGTACCAATGAATGTAAGCCCTTCTCCAATTGCGTGAGCTGTGCTCCATAATCCATAATACCAGCCTCTCTCTTTTGGGCTAAACCAATTTGTTAAAGCAATTGCACATGAGGGGGCACCAATACCCTGAACCCACCCATTTAAAAACCAAAAAACAACCCATAATGTTAAGGATTGATTTAAGCCCATTGATATATTTATTGCTCCAGAAGTGATTAAACCAAATGTAAAAAACCTTTTTATGTTTGCATAGTCAGCCAGAAAGCCATTTAAAAATTTTCCTAATGCATAACCATAAAAATAAGCAGAGCCAACTAAACCAAGATCAACAATTGAAAAAAGGCCACCATCTATTAACGGTTTTTTAACAACAGAAAGAGCTAACCTGCAAGTATATCCAAACCCATAAAGCGTAATTATCGTAGCAAGTATCTCTTTACGATATTTTGAGTATTTACTTTTAATCTGATCGGCGTTAGCAATGATAGGCTGATCAACACCAGCTTTGAAAAAATCTAATATATTAATTGCTACTTATCTCCCAATTCAAAACAAAAATCATATTCGAGTAAGTTACCTTCTTTATTTTTAACAAATTCACCTTTGTGATTTTTTACCTTCCACTCAATGCAGATATTATCTCCTCCATCATCAATAACCTCCATAATACCAAACTGACCACGAACACCACTAGCACCATGCGAGTATGGCCCGCCTTTAATACTTGGCTTTCTATCTAAAGGACCTGCGTGGAAAATCGGGATTGGAGCACCACCCTTTGTTGCATAATCACTATTTGTACCATCATCAATTGCTGCCATATGCGCATCTCCACTAACTATACAAACTGGTATATTATTCTTTTTAATAAAATTTGCAATGCCTGTTCTTTCCTCAGGATACCACCCCCAATTATCATGATCATCACACTCAAAACCGTTACTTGTCTTGATAATTTCACTTTGCTCACAATTAAAAGCACTTACATCTGGAGCGCTCAAATAAGGGAAACTTGAATGCCAAACAATAGCATTATTATTTTCCTTTGCAATCAATAATTGGTCTTTAAACCACTTTAGATGCTCTTCAGTACCAAAGTTAGAACCGCTTTTTATTTTTTTACAATTTGATGAGCCTTCGTTTTCACAATCGCCTTGAAATAAAGGTCTTCGTTTTTCAGACCGCAAATCAGTTAATAAATAAGTTATTCTACCAACATTAAAAACTTGTGATATAACCTTACCTTCTTCTTGAAAAGCTAGAGGATAATGTGGTACATAATTCTTATATGCCAGCCTTGCTTCTGATTGACAAGCGACCTTACCATCTCCATTTGGAGCAAGCCCGGAACTATTGTTTGGCCCATAGTCATGGTCATCCCACATATAGGCTATCGGAATATCGTTATACAAACTTGATTGTTTTTTTGAGCCAAGAGTAGAACGAAAATATGTTAAAAAGTTGTCTTCACAATCTCTGTATATGTTCCCATAATGAAAATCGCCCAGCATTAAATAAAATTGCGAACTCTCTTCTCTTATGCGGTCAAATACCGGACTGTTAGACCCCGTAGTAGCACATGTTGCCATCGTTACCTTGTACGAAAAAGGTTTATTACTGTGAGTTTTAAATTTTCCAACCTGATCTTTTTTTAAGGTTCCATTTATATTAAACCTGTAATAGTATGTTTGACTAGGTTTAAGATCTTTTAATTGATCTTTAGAAAAGAAATTAGATTTTTCATCGACTGATGTTGTATTCGTATATCGTTTATTTTTTTTAAAATTTTTACTATCACTGTATTGAATCTTAATTTTAGCTTTTTTGTCAGTTGCAAAAGATATTACAGCGCTCTCAGATGTAACGGCACCAGACCAATAATATTCAATTTCACCAGCTTTTATAAAATTAAATAAAAACAAACTAAAGACAACTAACTTAACATTTTTATAAATATCCATTTTCTACTCCAACATATTTTCAAAAGATTTTACATATGTAAACCCGTTATATCTTTTTTTATCATCATGCCTAATTGCCCACAAATAATACATGTGGAACCCTGGAGCAGATGTTTGACTATGGGTTTTACTATTTGTGATAGCAAGTACATCACCATTTTTTATTTTAAATACCTCTTCTCCTAACTCTCCATGTCCATATCCCCAACCTGGCGAAAGCTCGTAATAATAAAGTTCAGATTGCGGATGATGATGAGGTGGATAACTACTCCATTTTCCCGGGAAGTTTAAAACCTCTCCGATGACAAGCTTCGCTTCTTTTGGAGAAATAGTATCATCAAAAGCTAAACGAACCAACCTGTAACAGGTATCATCTAATTGATTTTTTCCTCTGTGTTCAGTGTCTATATCATTCGGTGAGTAGATTTTCCCTTTAAATTTTTCGTTGTTTTCAGTTTTAATTATTGAGAACCTAGATCGTGTTATAGATTTTATTTTAACATTTTCCCCCGGACTCATATGCACAACTGTGGGATCACAATCAATCCAATTAGGACGATCAAATTTTATAGTATTCCCTTGAAATTCTATTTCTCCCTTTCCTTCTATGACAACGATAGCAATTTCTTTTTCATCATCTTTTAGTTCAAAGTTTTCATTTTCAGCTGCAATGAAAATATCAAAATCCATTCCAGTTTTACCCTGAGTTTCAACGTAGGAGTTAGTTCCCAATTTAAAACCATTACGATGTGGTGCTATTAATGACATATCCTATTTTCCTATCATTCTGCTTCTAATCAAAGCAATAAATTCATCATACCCCTCTAAAAATGTTTTCATAGTATGGACACAAGCACCAAAAGATTCAAACTCATCCATTTTCATACCATCTTCATTATAAGCTTTATTAAAATCATCAAAATTAATTCTTAAAGCACTCATAATATTTTCGTCAACCGGTTTATCAATTCTGTTTTTAACCTCAATGTCTGAGTTATTAAACTTATTCCACCACTCATAGGGCATACTTATAACTATATCACCACCAACAATTTCTTTCCAATGTAGGTCGCATCGAAAGGCAGCAGCTAAGAGTTTAGATTTATAATTTTTCTTTTTAAAAATAGAATAGGCATTTTTAAATATCGCTATTGAAGCCCAATCAATTGTTTTAGGATCTATATCAATTCCCTTTGATTCTTTTATTCTTTTTAAATGGTCATCAATCCTGCCAACCATAATTGTAACATACGGTGTTACATTTTTCGTATTTATTCCATTTTCCTTAGCCTGGACAAGGCCTCTTTCAATAGCCTCAGCAACTTGAACAGCTTGTGGAACCGTAAAACTAACTGTAGCATTTACTGTTATACCGATAGCTGTAAGCATTTCCATAGCTTTAATTCCTGCGGGCAAAGCAGGGCATTTAATTGCAATATTTGGTGCAAGGGATGCTAAATATTTTCCCTGTTCGAACATTGCTTCAGCATTTCTATAGTATTTAGGGTTTACTTGTAAAGATAGTTTACCTTTTTGTTTATTTGTCTTTTCGTAGACAGGTAGCAAAATTTTCGCAGCTTTTTGACCAACCTCATCACATAATAGCCATAAAATATCGTCTTCTGATGCTTGTTGATTTTTTGAAATCATATCATCTATTACAGGCATCCAAAATTCTGGATAATTTTTTACACTGTTAAAAGTAATTACCGGGTTAGATGTAGCGCCTACTGCCCCCTCATCAAAAGCATGTTGAAGTTCAACATGGTCATTTGAATCGTTCCACCAATCAGAACCAAAGTCTGATGTTTGTTGCATTTTTGTTTTTTGATCCATTTAATTACTCCAAATTTTATCAAGATATTTTTTTGATGATATTGCAAGCTCAAGCGGGTTGTATATCGCTGGGTCTTGTTCAGCTTCAACAATTATCCAACCTTCATATCCCGAAGCTTTAATAACATTGCCAATAGAAACAAAATCAATACCCCCATCACCTGGAACGGTAAAGACTCCTTTTAAAACAGATTTTAAAAATGATTCACTTTGAAAGTTTATATTCTCGAGAACTTGAAGCCTTAAGTCTTTAAAATGTATATGTTTAATCCGTTGTAAATGTTTTTCAAAAAACTTAATCGGATTTACTCCAGCAAAATATAAGTGCCCTGTATCTGCGCAAAGGTAAACAGAGGAAGGATCAGTTTTTGATAACAACGTTTCTATTTCTATTTCATTTTGAATATAAGTTCCCATATGGTGATGAAATGCCAAACTCATTCCAAAAGAGTTACAGATATCTCCAGCCTTATTTAACGATTCTGCTAAAATATTATACTCATCTTCACTACATACCGGTTTTAAATCGAGAGGACTATTCATTTCACCATGTACAGAGTTAGAGCATTCTGCAATGTTGATTATTTTAGCTCCAGCTTTATTTAAAAGTGAACATTTTTGTCTGACTTTTTCTAGTTGAGAATCAATATCTTGTGATAAAAAAAATGTAGAGTGCCAAGATGAAGCAAGTTCTAAATTATGTTTTTTTAATACATTTTTTATGTCTTTATCGTTTGATGGAAATTTGTTTCCTATTTCAGTCCCCTTATATCCAGCTTCTGACATTTCAGATAGAATAGTATCAAGCGCGTAATCCCCACCTATTTCGGGCATGTCATCATTGCTCCAATTGATTGGAGCAATTCCAATTTTTATGTTTTGATCTGACAAATTAAAAGTCTCTTTCTTTTTTTATTTGTTTATCATATTGCACTCTGACTTCTTTTACTTTTTCAGATTTTGATACTTCAGCAACTGGCACGTCCCACCATGCTCCATAACCCGGAACGCGCATATTTTTATCTACTAAAACTTCTATTAATATAGAGTTGCTATTTTTTCTGGATTTTTTTAGAGCATTCACAAATTCATTTTTTTCTTGAACCCTAACTGCATCTATTCCCATTGCCTTTGCATGCGCAATGTAATCAACTTGGATTTTTTCTCCGGTGTAATCATTCGTGTCTATTTCTCTTTTTCTATATTGATTTCCAAAACCCTTACTACCGAGACTTAAAGAAAGATTATTTATACTTCCAAAACCATGATTATTTACTAAAATGATAATCAATTTTTGGTCTTCTTGTACGGCCGTTACAATTTCTGAATTCATCATTAAATAAGAACCATCTCCAACCATTACAAAAACGTCGCCCTCTTTTTTTGCCATCCGTATTCCAAGACCACCAGCAATTTCATAGCCCATGCATGAATAACCATATTCCATATGGTACTGGCTTCCGTTTTTTGTGCGCCAAAGTTTATGCATATCACCCGGGAGACTACCCGCCGCTCCAACCACTGTATCTTCTTTTTCCATAAAATTTGATACTATACCTACAACCTCACCTTGACTTATTTTGGGTTCATTATTTAAATCAAATATTCTATCTACTTCTTTATCCCATGTTTCTTTTAGGTTTATAATTTCTTTTTCATATTTTTGGGAAACCGTAAAACCTTGACTGTTTAACCTATTATTTAAATCTTCAACACAGGATTTTGCATCACCAACTAAAGACAAAGAAGAGTGTTTATATGCGTCAAAAGATGAAACATTAATGCTTATAAATTTGACATCTTTATTATTAAAAAGAGTTTTTGACGCAGTAGTAAAATCTGATAATCTGCTTCCAATGCATATGACGAGGTCCGCTTTTTGAGCAATCAGGTTTGCCGCATTTGTACCTGTAACTCCTATCGCACCTAAGTTTTGTTTATGGTCCCACGGTAATGAACCTTTTCCAGCTTGAGTTTCTGTTATTGGAATACCTGAGTTTTTACAAAAAGCACTTAACATATTTTCAGCATCTGAATAGATAATACCACCGCCAGCAATTATTAAAGGCCTTGATGATTCTTTAATAAGACTAGCTGCTTTTGCTAAAGAATTTTCAGAAGGTACGTTTCTTTCGATTGACCAAACTTTTTTCTCAAAAAAGTTTTCTGGATAATTGTATGCCTCAGCTTGAACATCTTGCGGTAAGCAAATTGTAACAGCTCCCGTTTTTTCTGGATTTGTCAATACGCGCATTGCTTCTTGTAAAGAAGTAATTATTTGTTCTGGTCTGTTTATTCTATCCCAAAAGACACTTACAGGTTTAAAACAGTC
>JABGWJ010000116.1 GCA_018645565.1 bacterium
CTCTGATAATGTCCAAACGTGATCGACACCTAAGTGCTCGTCAAATTTAAAACCTCCCGCCCCGCAGTCTTGAGGTGTACCTTGATATTTGATAAGTATTGAAAAATAATTATCGTCTTGAATAATGATATTATTAATCGGGATTTTTATCTTATTCTGCTCATGCAAAAAAGACACTTGCCCATTATTTTGCAAAATCGAATTAACTGCCATATTGTTGTAAAAATCTAATTCGATATATTCAGGAAGATTATTATCTATAAAGCCATTTACACCTACTGAACCATTGATAGTATTTGATTCAAAATTTATATCTATTGAAATATCGTAAAATGAAATATCAATTTTACTTTGGTTCAGGGATAATGTTGAGCTGTTAGATATCCACCGCTCTACAGACTTTCCACGAGAGCATAGATGTTTTGGCTCTTTTTCAGCACTGCATAGAGATAACAGAAAAAGAAGAAAAGTTATTGGTTTCATTTCTTAAAAGAAGGAACTGAAATGTTTGTAGCCCAGCCAAGGTATTATAATGAATAAAATAGTATCTCTAACGAGGTAAAATAAAAAAAAAGCAGCTAAAACACTCCACCCTTTTTCTTTCAATAATCCTTTAATACCGCCTTTTTTATAAGATGCAATCCAAGATTGCAGGAACTGGGGCTTCAAAAATGACACTAGTCACCCTTAGGCTTAATTTTTCTAAATTGAAGATCTTCATATTTTTCTAACAATGTACTGCCAGCTGCTTGTTGAAATCTGAATGCAAATTCTAATGATTCGTAAAAAGGTCTATTAGCGTATTCGCCATGGGAATAAAACTCATCTACCCACTTTACCATTTGATATATATCAACCTGATTTAAATAATCGAAAATTCCATAAACTAATTCAGCTCTATTATCATAATACCATTCAGTAATTCCACCGTATCCAATATCCTTTTTTAATTCAGTATGTGTCTCATATACTTGTACCAGATATGAAAACAGGAAAGTTTCTTTTTCTTCAATTGATAATGTTTTCCAGTACGTAACAACCGGCGAGAGAGCCACATCATTTTTAAGACCTTGCCCAATAACTAGAGAAAAAATATAAAATATTAGAAGATATTTCTTCATGACCACCTCTTATAATTAAAACGTATAAATTTTATACCCAATTATACAATATAGATAAAATCAGGAACAATACTAATCCTCAGATGGCTCAACCCAATCACCATTATCTTTTATTAGACTAATTAATGCATCAACTGCTTTTTCTGAGGGAATATTTTTTCTTACAACTGTTTGTCCTTTATAAAGTGAAATATTTCCTACACCTGTTCCAACATAGCCATAATCAGCATCCGCCATTTCACCAGGGCCATTTACGATACAACCCATTATTCCTATCTTTACACCTTTTAGATGATCAGTTACTGAACGAATTTCATTTGTTGTAGATTGCAAATTGAATAAAGTGCGTCCACAAGAAGGACAAGAAATATATTCTGTTTTGGATATTCTTAACCTTGAAGCTTGTAAAATGCCAAAGGAGGTCTGGTTTGATAAACTTCTATCAGACATATAATTAATATTCATACCATCGACTAATCCATCTATCATCAACGAACCTATATCTATTGCACTGCTTAATTGGAATTCTGAATTTGATTTAGAAGCATAATTTTTCCAAACTATCACTGGACTGGCAATATTTTGATTCATCATATCTATTATAAAATTGCGTTGTGACTTTAAACTATGCTTTTGATTGTGGTCAATTATGAGAGCAATAGTCTTGTCACTTGCTAGCAATGATTTTAGTTCGCTAGAAAACGTTTTTTCTTCAATTCTTAAAAAATTTAATATCTTAGACTTTTTTGTTGCGCTTTTATAATTTTTTATATCAAATAAAGGAAACACCCCTGCACTTTCAGACCATACGGAGTGATGTTGGATACCTGACAAAAGCCCAGGTAACTCAAAATTGATTTTATTTTTACCAATGAAAAAATAATCAGCTGCTTGGTCTGATATATGCCATTTATCTTTATCTAGAGAATATAGATACCCCAAAGGAGCTAAAGATTCTGGCGTAATTTCATCAAATTCAGATAAGTCGCAAAACACTCTAGGAACATTATCACCACCAATATGGTGAATTTGTGATGTTCTTCTCTTAGAATGAAAGTAAGGATCATATGGAATTTCAGTTTTTAAGTTTGAAAAAATTGAACTTTCTAAATCGTCATATCTTTGAGCTAAAAATTTAGCAACAGGTATTTCAGCCTCAGGATCTTCAGTAAGCGAAACTCTGATGGTATCTCCAATACCATCTTCTAATAGTGCCCCTATTCCAACTGCTGACTTAATTCGGCCATCTTCTCCATCGCCAGCTTCAGTTACGCCTAAATGTAAAGGGTAGTTCATATTCTCTTTTGCCATTTTATTAACCAACAATCGATAGGCCTGGACCATAACTTGAGTATTACTAGCTTTCATGCTTAGTATAATATCATAATAATTCCAATACTCACATATTCGTAAAAACTCCATCGCTGATTCAACCATTCCTAATGGTGTATCACCATATTTGCTCAATATTCTATCCGAAAGAGAACCATGATTAGTCCCTATACGCATTGCCGTGCCATTATTTTTACATATCTTAACTAATGGTGAAAATCTTTCAGATATTCTGCTTAATTCATCTTCATAACTTTGACTTGAGTATTCAATTACTTCAAACTTTTTTCTATCGGCAAAATTGCCAGGGTTTATTCGAACTTTTTCTACAATTCCAGCAGCAACTTCAGCCGCATTTGGCGTAAAATGTATATCGGCAATTAGTGGAACCCTAAAACCCTTATCCTTTAATGACTTTTTAATTAATTCCAAGTTTTTTGCTTCTTTAATACTTGGTGCTGTAATTCGAACTAATTCACATCCTGCCTTAATCATTCGAATGGATTGTTCTACAGTACCTTCAGTGTCCATCGTATCAGTAGTGGTCATGGACTGAACTCTAATAGGATTATTTGCACCAATAGATACATCTCCAACCATCACTTCTCTTGTTAGAAACCGGCTGTATCCTTTAAAATCCATGCAATATTCTTGTAGATCTAATTTCATTTAATAATGTTGCTATATGGTTTTTCTAAATATTCTTTTGCTTGTCTAGATGCATGAGAGAGGTTATCAAGTTTTGCACATAATTTATAATATTTAACTGACTTACTCCTCTGACCATACAGATCATACAAATTACCTTTGAGCAAATATAGATTTCCTAAAATGACATCAAGTTCTCCTGAATAATCTTTTATTGCTAAGTCAGCTAGATTCATTGACTTATCGTAATCATTTTCAAGAAATGAAATCAATGCTTTTTGATAATCAAAATATGGCTTATACCATTTTTTTTGTCGATCAGACAAGAATGTATATCTAGTATCTAAATTCTTAATCAAATTATTTGCGTCATTAAAGCTACTGGTTCTAGTTAAAGATTCTAAATATAGTATATTGAAATAAAAATTATTTGGAAATTCTGCTGATAGTTTTTTAGTAATTGGAATTGCATCTTCAGGCTTATTTTCAATCCAAAG
>JABGWJ010000117.1 GCA_018645565.1 bacterium
CTGGTATGATAATGGATGGGGTTTTTCAAAACGTATTTTAGATACAATAAAAACTTATCATAAGGATGGAAGATAAATGAAAACACGAATTGGTATAAACGGTTTTGGTCGTATCGGAAGATCTGTCTTTAGAGTTTTAAACTCAAGAGATGACATTGAAATTGTAGCGATTAATGATATATTTGACAAAGAAGCTCTAACATACCTTTTAAAATACGATACTGTTATGGGTCGTTTTCCATCAGAAATCTCTCTTGATGGTGATATGCTACATGCGGGAAATCAAAATGTAAAACTTATTGCTGAAAGAGTTCCTTCTGAGCTTCCTTGGGGTGAATTAGGTGTTGATATTGTTATAGAATCAACGGGTATCTTTAGAACAAAAGAGCAATTAGAGCAGCATTTAAATGCTGGTTGCAAAAAAGTTGTCTTAACTGTCCCAGCAAAGGATGAGATAGATTATACAGTAGTTTTAGGTGTCAACGATAAAGGTTTAAAACCTGAGCATAAAATAGTATCAAATGCTAGTTGTACTACTAACTGTCTAGCCCCTATGGCAAAGGTGCTTAATGAAAATTTTGGTATTCATCTTGGTGTCATCAATACAATTCATGCATACACAAATGACCAAAGGCTTGCCGATGTCCCTCACTCTGATTGGAGAAGAAGCAGGGCTGCAGCAGAAAATGTGATCCCTACAACCACTGGCGCTGCTAGGGCTGTTGGTGTTGTTTTGCCTGAATTAAATGGAAAGTTAGATGGTATTGCAATGCGTGTTCCTGTACCGGATGGTTCTGTTGTTGATTTTAATGTTCAATTAGATGCAAATGTTACTGTTGATCAAATAAATGAAGCAGTTAGGGAAGCATCTATGAATGGTTCTCTTAAAGGAATTCTCGAATATTCTACTCTTCCAGTAGTATCCTCAGATATTATTGGTAATAGTCACTCTTCAATATTTGATGCACCATTTACTAGAGTTATTGGCGGTAATTATGTCAAAACTCTAAATTGGTACGATAACGAATGGGGTTATTCAAATAGAGTGGTCGATTTAGTCTCTCTGCTTGGAAGTATTGGTTAAACACATTTGATAAAAAATAAAACTAAAATTATTGCAACAGTAGGTCCCAGTTGTGCTAATTTGAATGTTTTAAGTTCAATGATCGATAGTGGAGTTAACTGTTTCAGAGTCAATCTATCTCATGGATCCCAAGAAGAAAAAAAATCTTACTTCGAATTAATTAAGTCTTTATCTGAATCAAGTAATGAAACTAGACCTGCGATTTTAGCTGATCTAGCTGGTCCTAAAGTAAGAGTTCGGAATCTTAAACAGCCTATTGAATTAACATCTGGGCAGGTTGTCACTATTAGTAGCAGCGAAAAGAGTGATAGTGTAATTCCAATTTCTAAGGGATTAGTTTTTAAAGACTATGATTCAAATGCTAGAATAATGATTAATGATGGTAAAATTTCTTTAGAAATCATTGAAAAAA
The DNA here is from genome assembly GCA_018645565.1 of bacterium. Lineage (GTDB taxonomy): Bacteria > Fidelibacterota > Marinisomatia > Marinisomatales > UBA1611 > TMED80. Next base: position 1,497 of record JABGWJ010000117.1, read on the forward strand.
TTTCAAAATATTCATTTAAATGTAGAACAGTTGTTTCTGGAAGAATAGAAAGTAAAAAAGGTGTTAATTTTCTAGGCGTATCAATTGATGTTCCTAGTTTGACAGCTCAAGATGAAATTGATTTGTCTCTAGCTCTTGAAAATGGTGCTGATTGGATTGCTTTATCTTTTACCAGATCAAAAGATGATTATGATTTGGTAAGAACAAAAATTAGGAATTTTGGTCATGATACACCTGTAATGGCAAAAATTGAGAAATGGGAAGCTATTAAAAATCTAGATTCTATTGTACAAGCATTTGATGGTGTTATGGTAGCAAGGGGTGATTTAGGCGTTGAGCTTCCGCTAGAGCAAGTACCTGTTATTCAGAAAAATATTATTAAAAAAGCAAAGCTTTATGGTAAGCCAGTTGTAATTGCCACTCAAATGCTAGATTCAATGATTGATAATCTTGTTCCAACACGTGCTGAGGTAAGTGATGTTGCAAATTCTATTCTTGACGGCGCAGATACATTAATGGTTACTGGTGAAACAGCGATGGGTAATCACCCTATTGATGTCATAAATGTTTTATCAGATGTAATTAAAGAAACTGAGAAAACCGTAAAGTATTATAGTCGTGCAATTGGCAAGGATACTGTTGATAGCACTGCAGGCGCTATCAGCCATGCTGCTTGTACAATTGCTAAGGATTTGGACATAAGGTCGATTGTAACAATGACTCAAAGCGGTGGGACCGCTAGAATGGTTTCAAGTTTTAAACCATTAGCAAATATCTATGCAATGACGACTCTTAAAACAACCCTTCGTTCTTTATCCATTATATGGGGTGTCATTCCGGTCCTAATAGATAATTATAACTCTTCTGATGAGATGCCAGAAATTGCAAAAAAGAAATTAATTGATTTGGGTGTAATAGATAAAAAAGAAAAATTTGTTATCACCGGTGGTGTTCCAGTAAATGTTCCTGGAACAACAAACTATATTTCCATTTTATAATACGGCCCTTACATATATAAAAAGGGTGCCAAAGCCGACCAAGTACAGTATTCCACCTATCGCAAGATATTTTAACCAAGGTTGTGGAGTGTTTTCTTCTTTAAGATAAGATTTTGATACGAGTTTATAATTTGCGAAAGCGATAAATGGAGCAATCATAAAAGATATTGTAGTGGCTAAATCAACTAGATTTTTTATACTAGAACCAAATTGAAATATGATTGCCATTGAGCCTAAAATAATTGACCATACTGTAACGTTATAAAATGGAATAGTTTTATTGTTTTTGAATACTAGTCTAAAACATTCTTTTGCGCTTCTTGAATAACCATCTAATACGGCAATGCATGTTCCAAACATTATGCTAAATCCTGATATAGATATTAATAAATAACTCCATGATCCAATAGAATCAGTATATAAAGTAATGACTTGATTAGCAAAAAGAGCACTACTATCGGAAAAGTCATTATTTGTTTCAAACATTAAATATGCACCTAGTGTAAGAAAGCATATCGAAAGAAGAGCTGACGAAATGTAACCTATATTAAATTCAAATAATGTTTGTTGAAGTGTTGGTTTAAAATTTGTTTGTTTTATGCGTTCTAGTGTCCATAGACTATTCCAAGAACTTAAATCTACAGCTGTGGGCATCCAGCCCATTAAAGCGATAATAAATAGAATATCTGTTTTTATAAAGTCTATTTTTGGAAAGAGACTTTGGCTTACTGGACCTTTAAATAAGACTAATATAAATGCAATGAAAGTCGATAATAATAAAATAGAACCAATAACTTTGATTAATGAATCTAAAATATTGTATTTCCCAATAGTAAGTATTAAACCACAGATAAGAAATAATATTAGATGGTTCCAAAGCCCAAAATGGTCTGTTTGGAATAAATTTTGTAAAAAACCAGCGGTAACAGCTCCAACAGCGGATGTGATAAAAAACATTGAGATTAGCGTAATAATTAAATAAGACCACAATACCCATCTTCCAAGCAATTCGTATCCTTCAATGATGCTTTTTCCTGTAGAATTAGAATACCTAGATGCAAATTCAAAAAAGGGGTATTTAAATAAATTGGCAACTATAATAAAAATTAGTAGGCCAAAGCC
>JABGWJ010000118.1 GCA_018645565.1 bacterium
AGATGAGTTTAATTCAGGCATTTCATTTAAAACTTTTGCTAATGAAGAAATTATAAAGGGTGTGATAGTAAGGTTAAACCCTTCCTTAGAGCGGAAAGAAGCATCTTCTCTCTTGACAAAATCAACTATGTCCGTCATATCTACTTCATTCATGATATGTACATGCGCAGAAGTATTCAAACTATAACGCATATGGTCTGAAATTCTTTTCCTCATATTATCAAGCTTATCTGTTTTACTATTTGAAGCAAATTCAAAACTTAATGAAGACTCTTTTGGCAATTGAATTGAACTTTCGTCGATTGATCTATTTCCAGAGGATAGGTAACCTTCTAAATCTTTTTTTGTAATTCGACCTGACTTCCCAGTACCATTAATTAATACCAACTCACTAAAGCTAATACCTTCTTGGTTCGCCAATTTAGTCACTGCTGGAGAAAGGATAGGCCCTTTGGTTGAACTTGATATACTTAAAGATTTTTTTTTACTTTTAATTTGGATATCTTTTTCTTTTACTACTACTTCGGGCTTTTCAATAAGCTTTTCATCTGCGGGGAGTTTTGAAATTTTTTCTAAATTTACTGACTTAGAATCAGTTTCTATTCTAGCAATCACTTCTCCAACGTCAACGACATCATTTGGTTCTGCCATTATCATAGTAATAACACCACTACTTGGAGAGGGAATCTCAGAGTCAACTTTATCCGTTCCTATCTCAAGCAATGTTTCATCTTGCTCAATTTCATCCCCTATTTTTTTATACCACTCAAGTATCGTGCCCTCAGTAATACTTTCGCCCATTTTAGGCATCACTACATCAATAATCATTTAATACTCCAACAATTCATTAATAGCGTTTGCTATATCTTCAGTTTGAACTAAAACATTTTCTTCTAAAAACCAGTTATATGGCACTGGACTATCTTTTGAAGCTACCCTTCGAACAGGTCCATCTAAATACTCAAAATATTTATCTGCAATGATTGAACATATTTCTGAACCTGGACCATTTGTGATATTATCCTCATAGACAACTAGCGCTTTACCTGTTTTGGTAATTGATTCTTTAATCATATCATAATCAATAGGGTTAAGAGTTCGAAGGTCAATTATTTCTACAATATTTTCATTCAAATTAAGATTTTGAATGGCATCTAAACTTTTTTGAACCATTGCCCCCCAACATATTAAAGTTATGTGATCTCCTTTTGAAATGTAATTAGCTTTACCAAACGGCAAAATATAGTTTTTACCAGGCTCTTCTGTTGAGGCGTAGGGCTGACGATACAGTCCTTTATGCTCCATGAATATTACCGGATCGTTCATTCTACAAGCCATCTTCAATAACCCCTTAGCATCTCTAGCATTAGAAGGGTAAGCTATATATATACCGGGCATATGTATAAAATACCCATCAATGGATTGACTATGACACAATGCACCATGAATATATCCACCCACCGGCACTCTAATAACTACAGAGGCACTCCAATTATTGTTTGACCTGTACCTCATGACTGAAACTTCATTGCGAATCTGCATCATAGCCGTCCAGATATAATCCCCAAACTGAATTTCAACAACAGGTTTATATCCAGTGACAGCCATCCCAACCGCTGTACCAATGATGCTAGACTCAGCTAACGGTGAGTTAAAAACTCGTTTTTTACCAAATTTAGTTGAAAGACCTTTTGTTGCCGTAAAAACACCTCCCTTAGGATCAGCAATATCTTGTCCAAAAATGACCATCCGATCATTTTTTTCCATTTCTTCATGAAGAGCGTGGTTAATTGCATCGACAATAACTACACTGTCAGATATTTTTGTTAATTTAGTTTCCGACTTTATCGTGTCTTCACTAAAAACATGCTTCAGGGCTGTTTCTTTATCTGGGTGACTTTGTAGCTCAGCCCATGATGTGTCTATTGCAATTTGTTCTTTTGCTTTTGCTTCAATTTTTTCTGCGTCTTTTAATGAAAAAATGTTTTCGCCAATACAATTTTTCTTGAACAAAATAATAGGGTCACGATCAAGGTCTTTTTTCAAGGCTTTATCGCTTCTATACTTTCTTTGGTCATCAGAACTTGAGTGAGGCAACAGCCTAACCACATTTGAGACGATGACTGACGGGCCTTTTCCTCTTTTAGCTCTCTCAACTGCTTGTTTAAATGCAAGATGTGATTCAAAAAAATTAGTGCCGTCTACTTCATATTTTGATAAATTTTCATAACCACTGACCAATGAGTATACCGAGCCTGCAGTCTGTTCCGAACGATGAGTGCTTATCGCATATTCATTATCTTGGATATGAAATATGACAGGAGCTTTTTCCCTACCAGCCCAATTAAGAGCTTCATGAAAATCACCTTGGCTAGTAGTTCCCTCTCCTGATGAGACGTATACCACTTCTTTTGAATTTTCTAATTTTCTAGATAGAGCACAACCGACAGCTTGGAGATATTGTGTCCCTGTCGCACTAGACTGAGAAACGATTCTTAATTTCTTATTGCTGTAGTGCATCGGCATTTGTCTTCCACCAGATGCTGGGTCATCTGCTCTAGCAAGAAATGATAATAAATGCTCTTTTATAGTTACTCCTAGCGTGAGTGTATACGCACCATCTCTATAATAAGGATAAGACCAATCTTTTTCTTTTTTGAACGTTAACCCTGCCGCAATTTGAGCAGCTTCATGTCC
>JABGWJ010000119.1 GCA_018645565.1 bacterium
TGCGCAAAAGGCGGTGATAGTAGTTTAATAAAATTTCCTAGAGCACTGATTCAAAGCAAAAAAATAGAGTTTAGTTTTAGCGGGTTAAAAACCTCACTTCTTTATTATATGGATTCATTTAAAAAAACAGATGAATGTAAACTAAATGATGTAGCAGCTAGCTACCAAAAGGCTATTATTGATTGTTTAGTTTCAAAAATGAAATTAGCTATCAATTTAACAGGCGTAAATACGATTTCAATTGCTGGGGGAGTCGCTAAAAATAAATTGCTTAGAAAGATGATTACAAAAAACTTTAAAAAATATAACATAATATTTCCTGATTTAAAGTATTGTACTGACAATGCAGCAATGATTAGCTATCTTGGTGAGCTGAAATTTAAACTAGGTCATAAGTCTAAACTTGACTTTAGTATAAATCCAAATTTTCAACACTCAAAAAATTGAATATTTATTATAATCCCTCATTTGAGATTATTAGTTTTCTGTTTTTGTTATCAGTATTTATTTTTTATGTAACATATAAAAAATTTTATTCTGCTCATGGAGTTTATTTAATCATGATTTTTAGAGGATTGGTTTTATTATTATTATTACTGATCCTTTTTGATTTTAATATTGAAAAGAAAGGGATAAAAACTAAAAATTTGCCATGGCGTATTTACGTTGATAAATCATTAAGTATAAAATATCATAAACAGCCATCTTCAAATGCATATAAAAAGGGAATTCAAAAATTGTTGGCACAGCTATCAGAAAAAGGGTTGAGCGTAGAGGCTTATTCTTTTGGTTCGAAATTAGATACGTTGACAAATATTTTAGATTTAAAATTAGATGCAAACTCAACCAATTTTGGTCTAGTTGCTGATCATATTAAAAAAGATTATAAAAATAAAATAGCTGGAGCTATTATTTTAACAGATGGTCAAATAAATCAGGGACCAATTTTAGAAAATATTGGTGACCTAATTAGCGTACCAATTCACATCGTAGGTATTGGTGAGATTACTCCGATGCGCGATGTTTTCGTTCAGTCCGTTGATCTACCTCCGAAAAGCGTGAAAGGGGATAAAATAAATATTGATGTCTTGATTTCTAGCTTAGGTGTTGTCAAGGAAAGAATAAATATTACCCTTTTTAATGATGTCAATAAGCTTATTGGTTCAAAAATAATTAAAATGTCAGGAACTGAATCAGTTGAAAACATCCGCTTTCAAATAGTTCCTGATAAAATTGGAGAGAACAATTACTTAGTTAAATGTAGCGCTCTTCCAGACGAAATAAATATTCAAAACAATCAACAAAAGTTAGCAATTCATGTAATGAAAGATCAGTATAACATAGCATTAGTAACTGGCTCACCAAGTTTTAATACAAAGGTAATTAAAAGTCATTTATTAAAAAATGGCAATAATTTTTTAGATCATTATATAATTGATGAAAAAAATTTTAGTAGCAAAATAAAAAAGTTTTTAGAAAAAAAATATGAAGTGATAATATTTGATAATAACCCTGTCCTTTCAAGCTCAGATAAATGGAGCTCTATTTTAAGAGTTTTTGCTAAAAAACTAATTTCTCATAATTCAAGCTTTTTTATTATTCCTGGGCCAGAAACTGATTTTAAATCATTAAGTAAATATCTAAAAATTGTTAATATTGATGTGAAGCAATTACCTCTTAATGGGAAGGTCAAAATGGATTGGCAATTTTTAGATTCATGGAGAAACTTTTCTTCTCTTGCAAAAGATAGTGATTTTTTACAAAAAGTTCATTCATACCCTCCACAAATTCAGGCTTATAATATATCTGATATTGTTGAGGGCAAAAAAACCAATGTCTATGCAAATTATATTAAAGACGAAGAACAAAGTCCTTTACTAATAATTGGTGAAAAAAAACTCGTCAGGTTTGCATTTTGGAATTCTATTGACATATCATCTCTAAAATATATGTTATCTGGCTCAGATTTTAGTTTTGTTTTTGAAAGCACAATAAAAAAAATTACTAATTGGTTGATGAAAAAAAGCGATGATGGAGAATTTATTTTTAGAACAGATAAAAACTCATACCAGCAAGGAGAGGAGGTAACTTTGACTGGTGTTTCTTCAGAGTCTAATAATAAATTGATTATTGCTGATGGGTTAGTTGAATTATATCAAGAAAATAATTTTATTGGTTCTAAAAATTTATTTTTTGATTTAATCGAAAACAAATATAAGTCAAAATTCTGGGCTCCAAAACCTGGTGAAATCTATTATAAAGTGCTAATTAATAAGGGTTTTGAAAATTTTGAAGTCAGCAATGGAAGTTTCATGGTTAAGGCGAGCCATATTGAAATGAACAAAATAGTGCTTAACAATACAAAGCTTATTAATCTTGCAACATTAACGGATGGAAAATTTAAGAAATGGTCAAATATTTCAGAAATAAGTGATAGCATCAACCAAGTTGAAGAATCTGAATCATATATTTCGTACTTTTTATTAAGAACTAATTATTTATTTATGTCTCTCATATTTGTAATATTATCTTTAGAATGGTTATATAGAAAAAAAATTGGTTTGATTTAATTTTTTAAGGAACATCATGAAAAACATTACGATTATTGGAACAGGCTATGTTGGATTAGTGACTGGCGTTGGTCTCTCTGAATTTGGTAATAAAGTTATATGCGTAGATATTAATCAAAGTAAGATTAATGATCTTAACGCAGGTAAAGTGCCAATTTATGAACCTGGTTTATTAGATCTTATTAGAAAAAATGTTAATAGCGAACGTTTATTTTTTAGTTCAGATATTGCCTCATCAATTAAAGAATCTGAAGTTATAATCATCGCGGTTGGTACCCCCCAGAGTAAAAATGGTTCAGCTGATTTAAAATATGTGTTTGATGCTCTTGATAGCATATCAGAAAATTTAAACTCCTATAAAGTAATCGTTACAAAAAGCACAGTTCCGATAGGGACAGGTGAAAAAATTATAACAAAACTAAAAAAAAAATATGAAGATAATATTGATTTTGATTATGTCTCTAACCCCGAGTTTTTAAGGGAAGGTTCTGCGGTTAAAGATTTCTTATGGCCAGATAGAGTAATTATTGGTACTAATAACGAAAAAGCACTTCAGATAATGCGTGATATCTATAGACCTCTATACATAAACAAAAACCCTATTCAGCGTGCTGCTGTCGAAACATCAGAAATGATTAAATATGCTTCGAATTCATTTTTAGCTTTAAAAATTAGTTTTATAAATGAGATCGCAAATCTTTGTGAATCTGTTGGAGCAGATGTTCATGATGTGGCGATTGCAATGGGAAAAGATGGTCGAATTAGTGATAAGTTTTTACATCCAGGTCCAGGATTTGGTGGGTCTTGTTTTCCAAAAGACTTAGAAGCTTTACTATCTTTGTCTAAAGAACATAGTGTAACTATGGAAACTTTACAGGCAGCAATAAAGGCAAATAGAAATCAAAAAGAAAGAATTGGCGAAAAACTTGATAGGTTAGTCTCAGGCGGCATTAAAGGAAAAAAAATAGCAATATTGGGGTTAACTTTTAAAGCAAACACTGATGATGTAAGGGAATCTTCAACCATTGATTTAATAAAATTTATTTTAAATCAAGGTGGATTTGTAAATGCTTATGACCCAATTGCTAATGAATCTATGGCAAAAATATTTAATGATATCCACTATTTTGATAATGTTTATGATGCTATCTGCGAGGTGGACGCATTAGTGATTATGACAGAGTGGAATGAATTTCGGGCTTTAGATTTAAATAGAATAAAAAAATCTATGCGAAATAATTATGTTTTAGATACAAGAAATATTTTGAATATGAAGGAACTTTCAGAGCAAGGGTTTGTTTATGATAATATTGGTAGGATAAAAATTTAAATTGATTTTTGAAAAACAAGCTTTCGAAGGTGTTTATCTAATACAGCCAAATGTGCATAAAGATAATAGGGGTTACTTTTTTGAATCCTTTAGACATTCCGTGTTTTTTAAAAATTTAAACAAAGAATTTGTTCAAGATAACGAAGCATTTTCAGAGGATGCAAATGTTTTAAGAGGTTTACATTATCAAATTGCTGATGAGCAATGCAAGCTAATACATGTCGTCACTGGTCGTATTAAAGATGTTATTGTAGATATAAGAAAGGATTCTCCAAGTTTTGGTAAAAGTTTATCTTTCAATTTAGATAGTAAGAATCATCACATGCTTTTTGTACCGGAGGGTTTCGCACATGGTTATCTAGTTTTAGAAGAAAAAACTTTAGTTATGTATAAATGCACAAGTTATTATAATCCTAAAAAAGAGTATGGCATAAAATGGGATGATCCAGATATAAACATAGATTGGGGGATTGTTTCCCCAGTTATGTCTGATAAAGACAGTAACTTACCTTTTTTAAAAAATCAAAGCAACTTACCATTATGAAAAATGTTTTAGTTACGGGCGGGTGTGGATTTATCGGATCAAATTTTGTAAAGTTATTAGTAAACAATAATGAGGTATTTCCTGTTGTATTGGATAAACTAACTTACGCGGGTAACCTAAATAATTTAGATCATATAGATAAAAATGAATATATTTTTTCCGAGGGTGATATCTGCGACAAGGCTTTAATTGATAGTTTGTTTAAGAAATATAAATTCATAGCCGTTTTTCACTTTGCCGCGGAGAGCCATGTAGATAGATCAATTGATGGACCTGAAGAATTTATTACCTCAAATATTGTAGGAACATATAATCTACTCGAAGTATCTCGAAGATATATCAGAGAAATTAAACAAGATTTTAAATTTGTTCATGTTTCTACTGATGAAGTTTATGGTGATTTAGAAGATGGTGCTTTTTTTAAAGAAACAACGCCTTATAACCCTAGTTCTCCTTATTCAGCATCAAAAGCTTCTTCAGATCATTTAGTAAGGGCTTGGGGAAAAACGTTTGGTTTGCCTATACTCATCACAAATTGTTCAAATAATTATGGACCATTTCAGTTTCCGGAAAAATTAATACCACTCATGATAATTAATTGTTTAAATAATAAACCTCTTCCTGTTTATGGCGATGGTAAAAATGTTAGAGACTGGCTTTATGTAATGGATCATTGCATTGCTATTTATAAAGTTTATAAAAATGGTAAAATTCAAGATACTTATAATATTGGCGGTAATAATGAAATAAAAAATATTGATATAGTAAATATTATATGTGAAACATTAGATGAGCTGAAACCTTTAAAAAATAAAACTTATAAAAATTTAATTACTTATGTAAAAGATAGGCCTGGTCATGATTTAAGGTATGCTATAGATTCTACTAAGATAAAGGAAAAGCTAGGCTGGACTCCCTTGGAATCTTTTGAATCAGGTATTAGAAAAACTATAAATTGGTATATTGATAATGAAACTTGGTGGCGAGAAATCCAAGAAAAAAAATATGCTCAAAACCGATTAGGAGAAAGTGTTTAAGTGAAAGGGATTGTATTGGCTGGGGGCAGTGGCACTAGACTTTATCCGTTAACCAAAGTTGTTTCGAAACAACTTCTTCCAGTATATGATAAGCCAATGATTTACTATTCTTTATCAACTTTGGTTCTGTCAGGAATTAAAGATATCTTAATAATCTCTACTCCTCAAGATATTGATCTTTATAAACGCTTATTTGGCAACGGGAATCAGTATGGATTACATTTATCATATGCAATTCAGCCTAATCCTGATGGTCTTGCGCAAGCGTTTATTTTAGGGGAAGAGTTTATAGGCGAGGATGATGTTGCCTTAGTGCTTGGCGATAATATATTTTATGGTTCAGGATTTTCTGAAAAATTGAAAAATTGTGTTAAAATAGTACAGAATCAAGAAAAAGCAGTTGTTTTCGGATATGAAGTAAAAAATCCTGAGCGTTATGGTGTTGTTAGTTTTGATCAAAATGGCGATGCCTTAAGCATAGAGGAAAAGCCAAAAAAACCAAAGTCAAATTTTGCTGTCGTAGGGCTATATTATTATCCGAATAGTGTAATTAATATTGCTAAAAATGTGAAGCCCTCTGAAAGAGGCGAGCTCGAGATAACTTCAGTTAATTCAGACTACCTTAAAAATAATAATTTAAAAGTAGAAATATTGGGGCGAGGTTTTGCTTGGCTAGATACCGGTACTATTGATGCAATTAATAATGCATCAAACTATATTCGGACTATTGAAGAAAGACAAGGCTTAAAAATTGCCTGCTTAGAAGAAATTGCATTTAAAAATAATTTTATAAGTAAAAAGAAGCTCCAAAAGCTAATTAAAAAATTACCTAATGATTATGCAAATTATTTACGTAGATTAATAGATTAACAATTACGTCCTATGCATGACAAAAGTACATTTAAAATTTATTATAATTAGCCTCTTTTTGGGCTATGCCCGGGCTCAATTTCCACAATTTGAGTTAGATACGAGAATTGGTTCTATGAGCAGCTCTCGTAATATCGAGAATGCAGAAAAAGATCAAACTGATTTAAAAACTATTGATCAACACAATGCGCCTGTATCTGTAGAAAGAACTGTCTCCCCTGATAAATACATTTTGGGACCTGGTGATGAATTAGGTATAAGTATAATAATGGGCGAGAGTTTAACACTACCTGTCAGAGTGACGCCTACTGGTGATATTTTTATTCCATCTGTAGGTTTAGTGAATGTTGCGGGACTATCCTTTAGTGCTGCTAGATTAGAGATCAAGAAGTTTATTCATAACAATGCATTTCCAAATGCTAAAGTGAGTATAGCTCTTTTAAATATTAGGAATTTTCAAATTCAAGTTATTGGTGCTGTTAAAAACCCCGGCTTTGTTAAAATTTCTGCTCTAGATCGACTTGATAAGGTAATTTTGGCAGCTGATGGATTTCATCCTCTAGCTAAAGAATATGATATCACTGTAACTAGGAAAAATGGAACTTTTGAAAAAATTAATTTTTTAGATTTTGTTAAAACTGGAAATCTCGATTCTAACCCTACTTTTTTAGAAACCGAATTAATTAATATTCCTTTTGGAGATGTATCTTCTAATTCTGTTTCATTGAGAGGAGAAGTGAATAACAGCGGATATGATATTATTGAGCCAAATGAAACATTATTAAGTTTTCTAAACAGAAGTATAAGTTTAATAGATGAATCTAATTTGCAAAGTATCATCATCACGCGTTCTACTGGAAAAAAAGAACAAATAATTCAAGTCGCTCCTAATGACTTCTTCAATTTCGCACTTTATAATGGTGATATAATAGATATTGCACGAGATGATGGAGTAATGGTTAATGGATTTGTTCAAAAGCCAGGAGCATATAATTATTTTCCAGGGTATTTAGCGTTTAATTATATAAGTATGGCTGGAGGCAATTCGAGAGACGGTAGTATAAAAAAACTTAAAATAATTCGTAAAGATGGTACTGTGTCCAGGAATTCTAACCTAAAGCTTAAGCGAGGCGATGTGATAATTGTCGAAAGGTCATCTATTAACACTTTGGCAGGCAATATGAGTATTTTACAAATTTTTGCATCTTTTCTTACCATATACATGACATATTTAAGCGCTTCGAAATAATGAAATTGACACCTCATGAAAAAAAAATATTGAATCTCATTGAAAAAAATCCAGAAATAATTGATGATACAAAGAAACGCGCCAAAGTTGCTAAAGAAAATGAATTGAGCGAAAAGACTCTAAGAAATAGGATCGGTGATTTGAAAAAGTATGGTGTTATCAGTTCCGAAAATATGAATACCTTAAAAGGTTCAAATAGAAATTTGAAGAATGATGGTAGTATTAAAGAAGATAAGCTTGACCCCTTAGTAATAATAAACAATAATAGGACATTAATTGTTAAGGTTTCTCTTATTACTGGAATTATTGGCCTAATCTATGCTCTTTTCGCTACTCCATATTATCAATCTACTACTTCAATGTATCCAGCATTAGATACTGAGAAATCAGGAGGTATCCTTGGCGGAAGTATAAAGGGTCTGGCAGAGTCTTATGGCTTGATGGGGTTGGGGTCTGCTCCAACTTATAACATCCCTGATATAGTCTTAAGTAGGAGGATTAAAAAAAATATCATTTTATCAAAATGGAAATCACAAGCATTCCCAGATAGTTCTAACCTTATCAAATTTTGGGAAATAGATAAGCCAGATAGATTTTCTCCTTATATTATTTTAGATTTGTTTAGAGCTTTTTTACCAAAGGCAAAAGGCTATTCTACTTCAACTGATAAAATACATTTAGAAAATGCAATTGAAAAGTTGCAAAGGCAAATATTTGTAAATGAAGAGCAATCAGGACTGATTGTTGTTTCCGTTCTAATGGAGGATCCTTTCTTGTCTGCAAACATCACAAATTATATTGCAGCTTATGTTAAAGAATTCATCTCTTTAGAGCAGGAAAAGGAAGCAATAAAAAAGAAAGAATTTATTTTTAGTCAAATGCAGTCAGCGAAAATAGATTTATCTGATTCAGAATTTAAATTGACAAACTTTTTAAAACAAAATCCTCTAGGGTTAGGTAATCCTGACTTGCAGCTTCAACAAGGCCGGTTAATTAGAGAAATCGAGGAGAACCAAGCGGTTTATATTACTTTAAGGCAACAATATGAAATTGCAAAAATTGAAGCAGAAGAAGATAAATTATTTATAAATATCCTTGATGAAGGAGATGTAGCTGTAAGAAAATCTAAACCAAAAAGGAGTTTGATTGTTTTATCATCTATCTCTTTAGGAATTATGTTTTCATTGTTAATTGTTTTTTACCGAGAAAGGCTATATATATAAATATTTTATGTTTGTTGATCATATCAGTTATTTAGCTCTTCAACAATATTTCATAGCTACTATAGTTTGGTGTTTTTCTTTATTATTACTATCTCAGTATTTGAACATTCAGCATAAAGAAATATCCAACAAAAAGGTCTTCTTTCTTAGCTACTATATTGCTCTCTCAATCATTGCAGTTATAAGGATTTTTTCAAATATTTTACCTAATACTCCTGATAGTTTCATGTATTTAAAAGCCTCTGAACGAATTGCTAATGGTAATGATTTTTTTTTTATGGGAGCTTTTTTTTACAGTGATATTATTTATTTTATCAAGTCTGTTACATTTAATAACCATTATGCTGTCTTATTCTTGAACAATGTATTATTTATTTTTGCATTAATTAAACTATTAAAAATTGTCCCTAAAAGTAACCTTAAATCTTTCTGGTTATGGTTTCTTTTCCTTCTAGCTTACCCATCAATTTATTGGTTTGTGCCAAATGTTTTAAGAGAATCAATATTTTTTTATTGCATCGTAAATGTATTCGCTTCTTCATTAAATTTTCAAAATGCAAAATTGAGTTTGCAAAATGTTTTCTTATTGGGGTTCTTTAGTATTTTTAGTATTCTTTTAAGACCGCAAATTCTTCCAATTTTATTTGTATGGTATGCATATGTATTTTTTAAAAGAAGTATCCTTTTTGGATTCCTAATTTCATTGATTGGAATAATCTTTTTGACAAATGATTATATTCTTTCAGAATATTTATCAAAAATTTCTTTTGAATATTTAGAAGCAAAGAAAATTGAAGGTGCTGCAAGCATTCCAACAATAGCCTTCAAACAGACAATTATTCCAAATTCTTTTTATGAATTAATTATGCTTACTCCTTATTTAGTTTTTAGGTTTTTATTTGCACCATTCCCTTGGGAGATATCAAATCTCCGCTATTCTTTCGCTTTTTTAGATTCACTTATTTTGGTATTTCTTTTTCTTAACCTCGCTTGGAATGCTATTAAAAGAAAACTCTGGAGTTTAGACATTGTGGTTTTTACATTTTTATTTATTACTATACTTGGTGTTTTTGAAATTGCTTTTACGGGTGCTGTAAGGCATAGAATGCCATATATCCTCATTTTATCTACATTAATAATGTCTGACTCAAAAAATAAAAAGATTTTTGTTACTAGATGATAGTAATCGTTCTAAATCGAATTGTTAATTCAATTTTCATTATTATATATTTTATTTACAAAAGCACATTAGGGTTTTCTGGATATTAGGATGTCAAAAAGTGTAATTAAAAGTAAGAGTTTTATCTACTTATTTTCAAAAATATTTGCTGCTTTATTTCAATTGTTGAGTATTTTTCTTTTTACAAGAATTTTTAGTACGAAAGTATATGGAGACTTCATTTTATTTAGTTCATATGTTATGTTTATATGTTCTTTTGTTTTTTGGTGGCATAGGCTTTCCGTTTATAGGTATTTTCATAAATTCAAAAAAAGGTACAGTACATTTATAAAAACTAGTTATTTTTCTTTTTATGCTTTGTGCACTTTCTTAATAGTAATTTATTTATTTTTATATATTTTTTCTTCAACTGGCTTTTTAAAAGTAAGTGATATTTTTCTTTTAAGCATATTAGCTGCCACTTTAAGGTCGATCTTTGATTTAAATCAAAATTTACTAAATATAAATAGGGATGATACTTTTTTTGGTTTAAATATAATTATTAGGCCATTATTATTTTTGAGTGTATGTCTTTTTGTACACAACTTTTTTCCTAATAGTCAGTATGCTCTCTTGATTGGATTTATTTCATCTTTTGCGATCAGTTCAATCTATTCTAGTTATTATATTCAGAAAAATACTGGAGATGGCTCTTTTGATATAAATATTATTAAAAAATTCATTTCTTATGGTTTCCCACTGACTGGATTATTCTTATTTGATTATATTTTGACGTCTTCTGACAGAATTTTAATTGGATATTTTTATGATTCGAAAATGGTGGGGATATATGGCGCTAATTATGATTTTATTAAGCAACTAATATTATTTTTAGTTATAGTCCAAGGACTAATTATCTATCCAGAGATTAATAGAACCTACGAAAAGGGAAATCAAATTGAGTTGGAAAATTTAATGTCATTAAATTTTAATCTTTTTATTGTTATAATATTACCGCTTTCAATATTTGTTGCATTTTTTAATGAGTTTATAACTTCAATTTTTATTGGTGATAATTTTAATTATACTTCATCTTTATTAATTCCATCTTTTTCATTTATGTTTTTCCTTTGGGGACTAAAAATATATCATTTTGATTATGTTTTCTTTTTAAGGGAAAAAACCAGACTTTCAATGAAAATTTTATTGTTTGGTAGCCTTATTAATATTTGTTTAAATCTAGTTTTCATACCCAGGTATGAATTGATGGGAGCAGCATTTTCAACGCTTTTGGCATACTTGATTTGCCTTGTTCTCTCATTTTATAAAGGTAGAGAATTAATGATTATAAATATTGATAAACCCATTTTATTGAAGGCATTATTCTTTGTCAGTATTTCAATCCTCATAACTTTTGTCATTAAGTTTATGAATTTTAGCATAGCATATCAGATACCTACATTTATACTTATATACTCCTTACTGACTTTGCTTTTTAATTCGGTCGCTCTCAAAGACTTTAAAAAAAGATTTGTTTTTTGAAGTTAGCTTTTATAATTCCAAACATGAAAGGAGGAGGAGCCGAAAAAGTTATAGTTAAATTGCTAAATTATATTGCAAAAAGCCAGAATGGATATGACATAGACCTATTGCTTGTTAAAAAAGAGGGCTTACTTTTGGACGAGCTTAATAAAAATATTAAAATATTTGACTTTAATAAAAATCATGTAAAAAATAGTCTTTTGAACATTATAAATTATTTAAGAATTCAAAAGCCTGATTATTTTATATCTTCGCTGGATTATATGAATCTTATATCTAGTTTGGCTTATAAAATTTCTAATTCGAAGTCAAATTTTCTGATTTGGGAGCATAACAATTTATCAATTCATTCTAAAAAAACCATATCCAATTCTTTGTTTTTGAATAAAATATTAATAAAAGTATTTTATTCTTACTCTAAAAAAATCATTGCAGTCTCCAACGGTGTCAAGGATGATTTGATAGCTAATTTTAATTTTTCATCTAGTAAGGTTGTAACTATTTATAATCCTGCTTTTGATTCAGATATTATTTCAAATTCAAAAGATGCTTGCGACGATTTTTTAAAAATCAATAATAACTATATTATTTCTGTGGGTAGATTGGCAAAGCAAAAAAATTACCCCAACTTAATTAAAGCATTTAAGATTTTAAAGAGTCATGGTGATAAGAAAGATATCAAGCTAGTAATTCTTGGGGAAGGTCCAGAAAGACAAAATATCATTGATCTAATAAAGTCTTTAAATTTAATGGATGAAGTTTTTCTTCTTGGTCACAAATCAAATCCATTTCCACTAATTAAAAATGCTTCTATATTTGTTTTATCATCAGATAATGAAGGGTTCGGGTTAGTTCTGGTTGAAGCCTTAGCTCTAAAAAAACAAATTGTTTCAACAGATTGTCCAAGCGGTCCAAAAGAAATCTTAAAAGATGGTAAGTTTGGTAAATTAGTTCCAGTAAATAATGCTGCAAAATTATCTGAAGGATTACTAGCTATGTTAAATGGTGAAATTATTTTTGAAGAACGTTCACTTTTTAAAAGAGCTCAATGTTTCAGCGTAGAAAATTGTTTTAGAGAGTTTTCTAATTTATTAAATGAAGCATGATAAAAATGGTTTCAAATTATATAAAATCAAAAATACTTACTCTCATACCTAATCGGTTGTTATGGTATTATAAAAAAATAAACTATAGAAAAAAAAATATATCATTGCGTGATGATAAATTTAAAAAATTAAACAATAGAGAAATTTTTTCTAAGATTTATAGGGATAATCTATGGGGTTCAAATGAATCTAATTATTTTTTTTCTGGTCCGGGATCTCATAATGATGAAATTGTAGATAACTACGTAAAA
>JABGWJ010000120.1 GCA_018645565.1 bacterium
CTGATTCAATCTGGACAAAATCGCCTAATTACCCTATCATGTTAGATAATTTTTTAGAAAACTGCGTTAGTTGTGGTGGTGGCATAATTTTACCTGAATACAGCGAAACAAAGTCATCTATTTGCGTTTTTCGATTTAACATATCCTTACCTTATGAAACTAGGTTAGTTTATTTTAAAGGTGTTGGAAGCCCCATTAATGACGTACCGCTAAACATCAAACCCTATATAAATAAGCTGAAAAAAGAATGGTTTGAAAAACTACCCTATCGACCTTTAGACTGGAAAAATTGGAGACCTATAGTATTAAAAGAATAACTTTGTATTTTTATAATTAATTATTAATTATTTTTTTACCATTGTTATCCCAGTAATTCCAATCGCCATACTTTGCCCCTGATTTATAATCTCCCGATTTTTCTGGTTCACCATTTTCGTGCCAAGATGTATATGGTCCATGAATTTTCCCAAATTGATAATTCAATTTCCATTTTCTGCCACCAGAACTATACCAACCATTATGTTCACCAATTGGTCTTCCATTTTGATATCTACCACTTTCAATAAGCTGTCCTAATGTATTCCAAAAAAGCCATTCACCATCAATTAAGCCTAAAATATAATTACCACTCTCTTGTATATTTCCATTTGCATACCAGAACTTCCATTTTCCATGCAATTTTCCCTGTCTATACCTACCCTCAGAATGTTTAAATCCATTCTGATACCAGAATGTCCAAGCCCCATCTTGTTGACTGCTTTTGTAAGAACCCATCATCTTTTTAGAACCATTACTATGCCAATAAACCCACTTTCCAGCGCGACCATCTTCTATTATTCCATTTAGTTTTGGATCGGAAGCCATATAATAGCGTCCTCTAGCTTTTAATTGTCCATTTGGATAATAATACACCCAGTAACCACTAGCATAACCACCTGAATATCTACCCTTCGTTTTTATACGACCATTATCAAAATAATCAATGGCTAGATTACTAAATGGCCTTCCATTGTCTGGATTAAAAACCAAACCTCCTCTTGATGGCAATGAGGATCGAATGTATGTTTTTTGCCCAAAGCAAATACTTAAAAAGGAAAAAAGTACTAAAAATTTGAATAAATTAATTTTCAATACTCACTTTTTGATAAGAACTCAAAGAAAAATGACAAAGAGTAACAATACTTGAAGCGTTATTTTGATTTAACATATTTATCATAGAGATATGACCTGGCTTCTTTGGAAGCATCATTGCTACTTATTCCAACTGCTTTTCCTTTGCCATATTTAATCCAGTCTACAATAGAATAATCATCTACATCTGTGCCATCTGGCCATTTGGCATTATTACTCCAACCAGGTTTTATCGATAACGCTTTCATTAATAAAAGGTTTTGTGTCCTAGAACCATCATAAATGGGGCCACTTTTTACTACACTAAAAGATTTTACGTAATCATCTGATAAAATTTTTGATTTTTGTTTCATTTCAGGTTTAATGTCAATTAAATCTACCATTTTAAACTCTTCAACTGATAAGGTAGGCATAACTTCATTTGGCAAGAACAATTCTTCCTCAGTGTCACTTGGGGGTACAGTATTTTTAATTGGTCTATTATTACTTCTTAAATCAATATTTTTAGAATTATCGAAAATTATTGTAGACTCGTTATTTATTGCGTCTGGATGGTTACCACTCACAATTACTTGTACACGATTTGATATTTTTTCAGGAGCAACCCTGACATCATCCTGAGTCATTGACAAAGAATGAAGAAGAAGAATTATAGTAAAATATTTCATTGTGTCTACGCTTAACATAAAATTTATCAAAAATTAAAAACAACTAAAATTTCAAAAATACTCAACAATGACTACATATTTTTTACGTCAAAAGTTTCCAACCATTTTTTAACATAGTCTACCACCTCTTCAAGACAGCCATCCTTAAAAGGTGATTTTAATTTAGCAAGTTCAACTAATTTTGTAAAAGACAAGCTACCACCAGCACGACATAGTCTTAAATAATCATTCCAAGCTGCTTTTTTGTCTACTTCATTTTTAATCCAAAATTGAAAGGCACATGTCTGAGCTAAAGTATAATCAATGTAATAAAAAGGCATTTGATAAATATGTAGCTGCCCTTGCCATATTCCACCATCCTTAGCAAAAATCATATCCTCATAATTCCTGTGAGGCATATAAATATTCTCAAGTTCAAGCCATTTTTGTTTTCTTTCTTTTGGAGAAGCATCGTGATTTTCATAAACCCAATGTTGAAAATCATCAACGCATGCACCATATGGCAAGAAAGAAAGACTTCCAGAGATATGTTTATATTTAAATTTTTCTGTATCCTCTTTAAAAAAATTCTTCATCCACGGCCAAGTAAAAAACTCCATACTCATTGAGTGGATTTCTGCTGCTTCCATTGTCGGCCAGTGATAATTAACTAGAGGTTGATCAGAGCTAGAATAATTTTGGAAGGCGTGACCAGCCTCATGTGTTAAAACTGTAATATCATGATCTGTTCCATTAAAATTAGAAAATATGTAAGGTCTCTTATACTTAGGGAAAGAAGTACAGAAACCCCCAGGTCTTTTGCCCGCTCTGTTAACCACATCCATAAGGTCTTCATCTATCATGACATCAAAAAACTCTCCAGTTTCAGGAGATAACTCACGATACATAGTTCTAGCTTCTGCGACTAATTGTTCTGGTGTCCCTTTTGGTGTTGGGTCTCCATCTTTGAAATTTATACTATCATAAAAGTAAAGATGCTCTAAATCTAAAATTTCTTTTTTCTGTTCACTTAACCTAGATACAATAGGTACAACATGCTCCACAATCTGTTTTCTAAAATTCGCGACCTCTTTGGGCCCATAATCAGACCTCCCCATTCTGAAATATCCGAGTTCAATAAAGTTCTTATAACCTAAGGTAACAGCAATCTTGTGTCTTAAGTTGACCAACTTATCATAAATGTTATCTAATTCATCCTCATTACTCTTAAACCAAGAAAAACGAGCTTCATATGATTCTTTTCTAACTGAACGATTTACATTTGAATGAAAAGGGCCTAATCCAGCAAGGTTGTACTCTTTTCCTTCAAACTCAATTTTAGCTCCCGCAGTTAATTCGGTATATTCATTTTTTAACTCAATCTCTTCCTTTAACATACCCTTGATTTTCGAATCAAATGTTTTAAGATTAATTTCTATTTGATTCAGAAAAGTGTCACCGAACATATCTATTATTTCACTCTTGAATTTTGATTGATGTAATACTTTATCAAATCTATCATAAATTTCTCTCATATCGGGAGATATAGAATCATAATAGTCTTTTTCATTTTTAGCAGAATCATCATTTATATCTCTACTATAGTTCAAACTAGCGATCGCTTGATAGGTCATATATTCTCTAGAAAAGCCATCAACTTCTTTGATTGCCTCAATCTGTATTTTAGCTGAGTCTGCATTTTTGAAATCAGATATAATTTTATTTAATATGCTTTTACTTTTCTTTAAGTCTAATCTTTCGTAATGAAAATCTTTATATATCATATATATCTCTGTTTATTTACTAGATAATCTTTTCTTTTTTCTCTCTTCCCTACCTATTGGGTCTGGCTCTGGGATAGCCCTTAAAAGTTCTTTAGTGTAACTATGCATCGGATTATTAAATATGTCCGATGTCTTATTTATTTCCACCAATTCTCCTAAGTTCATAACACCTACTCGGTCTGAAATATGTTTCACAACCGATAAGTCATGTGCAATAAAAAGAATAGAAAGTTCAAATTCCTTTTGCAGGTCCATCATGAGATTTATGATTTGGGCTTGGATAGAAACATCTAAGGCAGAAACAGGCTCATCAGCTATAATAATTTCAGGCTCAGTTGCTAAGGCTCTTGCAATACCAATTCTTTGTCTCTGCCCACCAGAAAATTCGTGAGGATACCTACTCGATTGTTCCGATGATAAACCAACTTTATCAAGAAGCCAAAAAACCTTTTCCATTTTCTGCGATTCTGTTAAAACAGAATTTATATCTAGAGACTCCTTTATAATATCTTTAACAAGCATTCGCGGGTTCAATGATGAATAGGGATCTTGAAAAATCATTTGAATATGTTTGCGATATTGCTTCATTTCATTTTTTTCTAAATTTAGAATATCAACGCTGCCATCATTTATGTTCAAAAATATTTCGCCATCTATATGAACATCCGGGGCTGTTAATTTCAATACGTTTAAAATTGCATTTCCAAGAGTAGATTTCCCAGAACCTGATTCGCCAACGATGCCAAGAGTCTCACCTTTAAATAGATCAAATGATACTTTACGAACCGCATGAACCGCATCTACTTCTTTTTGCATAATTCCACCGAAAATCGGGAAATCTACAATCAAGTCGCTTACCTTTAATATCTGATTATCATTATTCATTTTAAAAGGTCTTCGTTTATTCTGGCAAAATGTCCTTTGCCTACTTCTATTAATGCTGGTTCTACTTTTGTTCCTCCACAAGCACATTCACTTGGTTCAAATCGTGAGCAAAGTTTACACTCATCACCAAGGTCTAATATAGATGGAACCATTCCTTTTAATGATTTTAAACGTTTAGAGCTATGATCCATTTTCGGAATAGATTCCATGAGTGCTTTTGTGTAAGGATTTACAGGGTTTTTAAAAAGATCAAAGATTGTTGCAATCTCTTGAATTACGCCACCATACATGACAATTACGCGGTCACATGTCTCAGCTATTACTGCTAAATCGTGAGTAATTAACAAAATAGCAGAGTCTTTTCTTTGGTCTTTTAAATCCATCATGAGGTCGAGAATTTGAGCTTGAATTGTGACGTCAAGTGCAGTTGTAGGCTCATCAGCAATTAACAATGCCGGATTACACTGTAAGGCCATAGCTATCATAATTCGCTGTCTCATGCCACCAGAGAATTGATGCGGATAATCATATATTCTCCGCTCTGGCTCTGGAATACCTACTTTTTTTAACATTTCTATACTTTTAATAGTAGCTGACTCAGAACTCAAACCATCATGCTTTATTATTATTTCGTTCATTTGAGCCTGAATACGCAAAACAGGATTTAAAGATGTCATAGGCTCCTGAAAAATCATTGAGATATCCTTGCCTCTTATCTCGGACATTTCTTTATAACTTAATTTCAAGAGATCAACACCATTATAAAAGACTTCACCTCCAACAATTTCTCCTGGAGGATTAGGTATTAAACGGTTTATAGACATTGAAGTCACAGATTTTCCTGATCCAGATTCTCCAACGATGCCAAGGACCTCACCTTTATAAATATCGAAAGAAACATTGTTTACTGCTCTGGCTACACCGGCTTCTGTATTAAAAAAAGTTTTAAGGTTTTTTATTTCAATTAATTTTTCTTCTATCATCTTAACCTTGAATATACTTTTGGATCAAAGGCTTCTCGAACGCCTTCGCCAATAAAAACAATAGCTAGAAGTGTGAAAAACTGAGCTGATACTGGCGAAAATACCATCCACCATTTTGAGATATTTGATAAGCCGACATCAAGCATTTGACCCCAAGATGGCGTTGGAGGAGCTAAACCGAATCCTAAATAATCAAGACCAACAAGCGCTGATATTCCAGCAACAACTGAAAATGGGAAATAGGTAATAATAGGTACAAGAGAGTTAGCTAAAATATGTTTAAACATAATTTTAAAATTTGATTGTCCCATGCTTAAGGCTGCAGCGACATATGGCTTAGCTTTCTCTCTGTAAAATTCTGCCCTAATTAAATAAGTCATACTTATCCAATTGACCAATGTATAGATACCAATTAAAAGAAAAAATGATGGTTTCAAAATTGAAGATATAATAATTATCACAAAGAGCATTGGTAGACTAGACCAAACTTCAATTAACCTTTGGAAAATTAGATCAAATTTACCACCATAATATCCCATTGCTCCCCCAATTAAAATTCCAACGATATAATTGATAATCGTAAGTATTAACGCAAATGATATAGATATATTAAAGGCATAACATAGACGAGCAAAAACATCTCTTCCTGTATTGTCTGTACCTAACCAATGTAATGAAGATGGTGATTCATACATCTTATTCCCCTCGTAGGTTATATCTTCGTAAGGTGAA
>JABGWJ010000121.1 GCA_018645565.1 bacterium
ATTCCAAAAAAAGTAAAAAATTCCTATCAACAATTACTAAAGATACTAGCATCAGGTAAAATAGTTTACGGTGTTAATACAGGATTTGGGAAATTGAGTAACATTAGAATCGATGAAGCAGATCAAGAAAAATTGCAATTAAACTTGGTTCGTAGTCATTCAGCAGGTCTAGGGGATTTTCTTGATATTGGAATTGTAAGAGTGGTAATGGCTTTAAAAGTATTAACTTATTCTCATGGTCATAGCGGCGTGCATCCGCAAACAGTAAGAACGCTAGTACAATTTTTAAATAATGATTTAGTTCCAGCTGTTCCTGAACAAGGTTCCGTAGGTGCGAGTGGTGATCTAGCTCAGTTAGCTCATATCGCTAGCTCGCTTATTGGTGAAGGTCATATTATTCAAGATGGAAAAGCTATTTCTTCAAAAACTGTTTTGAATAAAATGAAAATTAATCCACTAGTATTACATCAAAAAGATGGCATTAGTTTAGTAAATGGTACTCAATTTTCTACAGCGATTGCAGTAAAAGCGTTAGCTAGCGGATTTAATATCCTTGATGCTGCAGACAGCATAAGTGCTTTATCAGTAGAAACAAGTCTAGCAAGCAGAAATACATTTAAGTCTGCCATTCATAAACTTAAGAAGCACAAAGGTCAAATTATTTCTGCGAGTAATGTTTGGAAAATGACAACTGGAAGTGAGATAGTTAGCTCTCACAAAAACTGTGATGTCGTTCAAGATCCTTATAGTTTTAGATGTATTCCGCACATTCATGGTGCATGTAGAGATGCAATCGTTCAATCATCCGAGACAATTAACAATGAAATTAATAGCGTAAGTGACAACCCTTTGATTTTGAGCAATGGTGACTTGGGCTTCTCAGGCCATTTTCATGCTGAACATGTAGCAATTGCATTAGATCATATGAGCATAGCAATAGCAGAAATTGGAGCTATTTCTGAAAGAAGAATACATTATTTTATGAAAGGTGTAGAGGGGAAATTTCAACCTTTTCTTGCTAAAAACCCTGGAATAGAGTCAGGTTACATGATTGCTCATGTAACTGCGTCCGCGCTTGCTTCTGAAAATAAGACGTTAGCACACCCTGCTAGTGTAGACTCTTTGCCTACCTCAGGTGGTCAAGAAGACCATGTCAGTATGGCTCCTTGGGCTGGTTCTAAACTACTAACAATTCAAAAAAATGTACTCAGCATACTAGCAATAGAGTTGCTAATAGCTGGTGCTGCATTTACTATCTATCATTCAAAACTGAAGCCAGGAAATGGTACTAGTTTTTTGTTAAAAAATATTCAAAATATAATTAATGCAAAAAAGGGCGACCGTTCATTAACAATGGAAATAAATAAGCTAAAAGCTATTATTGAAAATGGAAAAATATTTAAGGAACTAAAGAGTAAAGGGTTTTTGGAGTAGAATATGGAAAACAAAATAAAATTTAGGAAAGGTTATACATTTGATGATGTTTTACTAGTTCCTCAAAAATCAAAAGTACTGCCTAAAGACACTAATCTTAAAACTAGATTAACAAATAATATAAAATTAAATATTCCAATTATTAGTGCCGCGATGGATACCGTAACTGAGGAGGCAATGGCAATTGCAATGGCGAGAGAAGGTGGACTTGGCGTTATACATAAAAATTGTTCGATTGAATCTCAAAAGTCCATGGTTGACAAAGTTAAGCGATCAGAAAGTGGTATGATATTAAAGCCTGTTACAGTAAGACCCAATCAAAACATAAATGATGCTAAAAAGATTATGTCTGAATTTAGAATAAGTGGTTTGCCCGTTGTGAAAGAAGATAAATTGGTAGGTATTATTACGAACAGAGATATTCGTTTTCAGATTGATGGAAATATGGAAGTTTCAGCATGCATGACTTCGGAAAATTTAATTACTGTACCATTAGATACATCATTAGAAGATGCTGAAGAATTGTTACACAAGCATAGAATTGAAAAGTTATTAGTCGTAAATGATTTAGGAGACTTAGCAGGGCTTATAACTGTTAAGGATATAAATAAGAAGCAGCAATATCCAGCCGCTTGTAAAGATAACAATGGAAGATTAAGAGTCGCTGCGGCTGTCGGAGTAGCCGGCGATACAAACGAGAGAGTTAAAGAACTCATAGATGCAGAAGTTGATGCAATTGTTGTTGATACTGCACATGGCCACTCAAGAGGTGTACTTGATACTATCTCCCATTTAAAAGCACAACATTCCAATATCTCTATTATTGCTGGTAATGTAGCCACAGGTTATGGCGCAGAAGCACTTATGGATGTTGGTGTCGATTGTGTTAAAGTAGGAATTGGTGCAGGGGCTAGCTGCACAACTAGAATAGTTGCAGGTGTCGGGGTTCCCCAATTGACTGCTATTCTTGATGCTGTGAATGTAGCAAAAAAAGTAAACATTCCTATAATTGCTGACGGCGGACTAAGGTATAGCGGAGATATTGCAAAGGCGTTGGCTGCTGGTGCCGATACAATTATGTTAGGGAGTGTTTTAGCTGGTATGGACGAAAGTCCTGGAGAGACTATATTGTATGAAGGGAGACAGTATAAAACTTTTAGAGGTATGGGCTCAATAGGAGCTATGGAAGAAGGAAGCGGTGATCGCTACTTTCAGGAGGACACAGACAATAAAAAGTTAGTACCTGAGGGTATTGAAGGAATGGTGCCGTTTCGTGGTCCAGTAAAAAACACTATACACCAACTAACTGGCGGAATCAGATCAGCAATGGGTTATTGCGGTTCTAGAAATATTGGGGAATTTGGACAAAAATCTGAATTTATGGAGATTACTTCAGCAGGCGTCAGAGAAAGCCATCCACATGAAGTAAGAATTGTGAAAGAGGCTCCTAATTATTCGCCTTCAGAAAGATAGATAACTCTACTTTAATGAATTCAAATGACGAGTAATTTTAGATTTTCTTCGACCCGCTGTGTTTTTGTGAATCAGACCTTTTCCAGCTGCTTTATCAATGTAGCTAACAGCTGTAGTATACTCAGCCTGGGCCTTTTCTTTCTCAGTAGATTCTAAAACTCTTTTGATTTGCGTGCGTAATCTAGACATACTAGAAATATTTCTAGCTCTTCTCTTAATATCTTGACGTTCTCGTTTAATTTGTTGTGGATGTCTATCCATTATTTAAATTTCCTTTTTATTAAAGCTTCTAAAATTAACATAGAATGGTTTTTGTAGTCAATGAACGATTTTTAATAAATTTAAGTATATAAAAAAGGTTATAATTTAAAATTCGATAAAAATGAGTATCACTTAAGAATGAAAAAGTTTAATTATAAAGATATATTTAAAAATAATCATGTATCAATCTCACGTGCTATTTCTCTGATTGAGAATGATGATAAAAGTGTATCTACTTTTTACGATCAGATTTATAAAAATTCTAATGAATCAATACGCATCGGGGTTACAGGTCCTCCAGGTGCAGGGAAGAGCACCTTAGTTGATAAATTTGTTTCACTTTTTTTATCTAAAAACCTTTCTGTCGGTGTTGTTGCTATTGACCCAAGTAGTCCTTTTAGTGGAGGAGCACTTTTAGGAGACAGGGTCAGAATGAGTAAATATTCAGAAAATAATAATGTTTATATAAGAAGTATGGGTAATAGAGGTGACCTTGGAGGCTTATGCAGAAAAGCTCGAGAAACAGGCGATGTTTTGGCGGCAAGTGGTAAAGACATTATTATATACGAAACTGTGGGCGTAGGGCAAGCCGAACATGATATCGTAAATGCTGCTGACTTTACAGTTGTCGTACTTGTCCCTGAATCGGGTGATGAGGTGCAATTAATGAAAGCAGGAATAATTGAAATAGCAGATATTTTTATTGTAAATAAAGCTGATAGACCTGGTTCCAAGCGTATTGAGAGGACATTGTCCGACACATTACATAGCTTTAGCAAGCCTAATAGTTTTATCCCCTCAGTAATGAGCACTACGGCTAGTACAGGAGATGGGGTGGCAGTTGTTCTCGATAAAATTCTTTCAGATATCAATGATTTTAAAAAAAATGGTAAGTTTAAAAATCGTCGTTTAGAAAGGTATAAAAATAGAATTCAAGATTCCATATCTGAAAGATTAGAACAAGAATTTTGGACTGAAAATCGAGGAAAATTATTTAAAAAAATTACTGAATCAATCAATTCCCTTGAAACTCCACCAAGTGCAGTTGTAAAGAAGTTAATTTCAAACTTCAATTAGGCATTACATTGAATTCTGACCAAAAGTCTATGAGTTTTATTGATCATCTTGAAGAATTAAGATGGAGAATAATTAAAACAATTTCATCCGTGATTTTAGGTGGTGTAATAACCTTTTTTTTTATCGATTTAATACTTACCCTACTTCTAAGGCCATTAGAAAATATAAATACTAACAATCCTATAAACTTGCAGGTTCTTTCAGTTCAAGGAATGTTTATTATTAAATGGACCATAGCCTTTATTGGTGGATTGGTTATTTCAGTACCGGTTATAACCTACCAAATATGGAAATTTATTGCTCCAGGTCTTTACGCTAATGAAAAAGGTTTTGTTTTACCACTGGTTGTATTTTCATTTTTTTCTTTTTGTTCAGGCATTTTTTTTAGTTACGAGATACTAATACCATATTGTTTAAACTTTTTTGCTGGACTTTCAGGAGAAAATATTTTAAATAATTTTTCTATAAACCATTATTTTAGCTTTATTACCTGGCTTCTACTTGGGTGTGGTATTGTTTTTCAGTTGCCAGTAATTTCTTTTTTATTATCAACGATTGGTGTTTTGACTCCAGCTTTTATGAGGCACTATAGGAGGCATTCTATTGTGGCTATTTTTATAGTATCATCTTTTATTACGCCACCTGATCCGGTCAGTATGGTGTTAATGGCTTTTCCACTAATTATTTTGTTTGAATTAAGTATTGGAGTGTCTTGGATGGTAAATAAGACCAAAGGTTTTAAGAAAAATACATAGTTAAATTTCATACTAGAAGATGAATGAATTACATAAAATAAAATTACCTATCGAAAAAGATATCATTGAGTTTCATAAAGAATTCAAAAATGCATTGGACTCAGACGTGAAGCTCATCAACTCTATTTCCGGTTATCTTGTTAAAAATAGAGGGAAGGCTATTCGACCTACTTTGACTCTTCTTTGTGCTAGGTTATGTAATGAGCCTACTACTCACTCTTATAGAGCCGCTGCTATGATGGAATTATTACATGTTGCTACATTAATTCATGACGATATTGTCGATGATGGCAAAATGAGACGCGGAAAACCATCTGTAAAACAAATATGGAAAAACAAAATATCTGTTTTGATGGGAGATTTTATTTTAGCTAAAGCGCTAATTAACATGGTCAATCTAAAGAATTTTGATGCGTTAGACCTAATTTCAAAGACGGCAGAAAAATTGAGTGCTGGCGAAATCATGCAAATTGAAAAAAGTTTAACTAGAAATATGTCTAAAGATTTTTATTACGAGATGATTAATCAAAAAACTGCTTCCTTAATATCGGCGAGTTGCGAACTTGGTGCTATCACTACGACCAATGACAAGGCAGATAGAAAAGCTACCTTCTTATATGGAGATAATCTTGGGATGGCGTTTCAAATTAAAGATGATCTTTTTGATTTTTTAGGTTCAGAAAGCCAGACAGGCAAAGATGCTGGTGGGGATGTGAAAAAAAATATGATTACCTTGCCTTTAATTTTTTCGTTGGAAAACTCAACAAAAACACAAAGTAAAAAATTAAAATCGCTTGTTCGATCTAAGAAAAAAACAAAAACAAATTTAAAAGATATTAATGAAATGATTTCAGAATCAGGTGGCTTTAGATATGCAAACGATAAGCTTAATGAGTTTTCGGAAAAAGCTATTGATGCCATCCAAGGGTATGAAGAATCAGAAGTAAAGAAATCGCTAACACAATTGGTCTCATTTAATATCAATCGTAAAATGTAAAGTGACTGCACTTGGAAAAATTCTGGTTATTCGCTTTAGTTCAATTGGCGATATTGTTCTTACAACATCTTTGATAACTACCTTAAGAAAAACATTCTCTAATTTTGAAATTCACTACTTAACATTAGATAAGTTCTCTTCAATTTTAGAATTTCATCCAGAAATTGATAGAGTAATTGAATTAAATAGTAACTCGAACCTAAAGGATTTGTTAGAATTTAATAATTTCATAAAATCGTCAAATTATAATAGGATTTTTGATTTACATGGTTCTATAAGATCTAGACTAATTACTAAAGGTATCGGTCAAAGTATATCAAGAGTAAAAAAGCCTAGATTTCTAAGATTTATTCTTTTTCAATTCCATATAAACATGTTTCCCTCAAATTTTTCTGCTATGCACATGTACCACAATTGCTTAGAAGAAAATGAAAGTATAGAATTCCCCAAGACTTTTTTAAGTGTTAGCGATTTAGAACAAAAAAATGCAATTAGTTTTTTAAAAAAAAATAATGTTGAAGGGCGGTTTATTGCAATTGTTCCTGGTGCCGCTTGGCCTCAAAAACAATGGGGGGTAGCAAAATATAGCAAAGCAATAACTAAAATTATGTCTAGATCTAATAAAAGTGTTGTTCTGCTAGGAACTGAAAAAGATAAAATCAATAACGAGATTGAAAAAATAAATAATCAAGTAGTTAATTTGACTGGTAAGACGAATCTAAGACAGGCAATGTCCGTATTATCTTTATCAGACACGGTTCTCGGTAGTGATACAGGCTTGGTCCATATAGCAGAAGCTCTCGGTAAATCTGTTAATATGATTTTAGGCCCTACTACTAAAGAGACAGGGGGCGGTGTTTCTTTGTCTTCTTCCAAAAATATTGAGACGGATTTATGGTGTCGTCCTTGCTCTCAAAATGGTAAAAAAAGTTGCTACAGGTCTAGCCAGCATTGTATGAATTTAATTTCTTCTGAAACCGCTGTTAAATCAGTTCTTGAAAGATTATAGGATGAATACAGTACTGTTTATCATCTATAATATATTTTTGTATCCTGCTTTTTTATTTATAATTCTCATACTTTCAATATTTAATAAAAAAATTAGGAAAGGTTTTGCAGGGCGAATCGGAGTAGTAAAATATTTAAAGCAACACTTTAATAAAAATACTATAAATAATAATATTATTTGGTTTCACTGTTCTTCTTATGGTGAGTATTTACAGGCCGAACCAGTAATTAATAATTTGAAAATTAAAAATAAGAAGTTAAAGATTTTAGTTAGCTTCTTTTCACCAAGTGGATATTTCAATACTCATAATCAAAATATAGATTGTAAAATTTTTATGCCATTTGATTTCTTTTGGACGATTAATTCTGTTTTCAATATTGTAAACCCAACTGCCATAGTGTTAGCAAACAATGATTTATGGTTTAATTTTTTATGGGTTGCGAAAAGAAGATCTATTAAAACATTTTTATTTGGAGCTCAAACCAAAATTTTTTTTAATAATAAATTCTCATTCACCTACTATTTTTATAAGCCCATCTATTCTTGGTTTACAAAGATATTTGTTATCAATGAAGATGATTTAATTTCTATTGAAAAATATGTCAGTTTTTCTGACACAAAAAATATAATAGTTACTGGAAACCCTAGATTCGACCAGGTAATTAACAGTTCTGGTAAAATTAATGCTGCAAATAAAGTTAAAATTGAAAAAAGAGAGGATATATTTATTCTTTCTAGTATGCACAAAGAGGATCGAAACATGTTTTTGTCGCAAACAATTTCATTTATGAAAGAATTCAATGATATAAAAATTATTTGGGCTTCACATGAGCCTAGCGATCAAGAAAATAGATATCTAAGTAATGTATTTAAAAGAAATAATCTGGGTGTAAAAATAATAAAATCATTAAACGATATTGATGGCATTGGTTCAAAAGTGACAATAGTGAATACTGTTGGTATTTTGTCTGAATTATATTGGAAATCCAAACTTGCATATATTGGTGGTGGCTTTTCTTCTGGCGTCCACAATCTTATGGAACCTGCAATTGCAGGTATTCCTACTATATTTGGTCCAAATTATAAAAAATTTAAAGAGGCTATAGAAATTGTCGGTCTTCATGCTGGGCATAGTATTAAAAAGAGATTAGATTTTAAAAATTTAATTACTAGTTACTTTTGTGATGAAAAAAAATTAATCACTGCTGGAAAGGCTGCAACAGAAATCGTAATTGCTCATTCTGGCGCATCAAAAAAAATCGTAGATCAAATTTTATTAAATAAAAACAAGATTATATGAGTAAAATAGCAGAAATAAAAAAGCGGTATATGAACAACCCTTCAAAGGTTTTAACATTAGCTAATATAATCAGTTTGTTAAGAGCGGCAGCTGCAATACCCATTATTTATACTCTAAATTATCCCGACCTTAGAGCAGTTACGGCAGGAATAGTGATACTTGCAATACTTTCAGATGCTTTAGATGGCTATTTTGCTAGAAAGGCTGGTGAGGTAACACATGTTGGAATGTGGTTAGATCCGATTGCTGATTTTATCGTTATAACTTCTATTGTTCTATTTTTAGTTATAATGGATCTCTTTCCACTTTGGTTTTTTTGCTTTTACATAATTAGACACTTCATGATTGCAGTTCCAGCATTATATTTTGTAAATACTGGTCGATACATATTGCATTCCAATTGGTGGGGAAAATGGACAACTGGCATTACAACCTTGACTGTTTTTCTTCACATATTTGAGTTTCCTGATATCTGGTGGTTAAAGCCATTCACATTATACTCTGCTCTAATACTTGCATTAATTAGTTGGCTAATTTATTATAGAGATTATTATAATGTTATAAGGGGAAGAGATGCTTAACCGTTTATTTAGCGCATTAGAGAATACACGTTCATCAATATCGAATGCTTTTAAAGGCTTATCTGGAAATAATATATCTGATGATAATATTGAACAAATTGAAGAGAAATTGCTACTAGCTGATATTGGTTTTGACACTGTTGAAAATATTATAAAAATAATAAAAAAATTCAAAAATGATAATTTTTTGAATGAGATTAAAAAATATCTTCTTAAAGAGTTGCCCCCAAAACAAAAATTAATGGATAACGAATCATACCCATTAATTATTATGGTTGTGGGGGTTAATGGTACTGGAAAAACAACGAGTGCTGCAAAGCTAGCTAAGCTGTACAAAGACCTTGGCAGTAATGTTACTTTAGTTGCTGCTGATACTTACAGAGCTGCAGCGGTCGAACAATTAAGAGTATGGTCAAAAAGGGCAAATACAACATTGGTTTGCAATGAAAAAGCGACCGAACCTTCTGCTGTTCTTTTTGATGGTTTGACATCAGCTCTATTAAATGATTCAGATATTGTCATAGTAGATACGGCAGGACGATTACATACATATGAAAACTTAATGAATGAGCTTGAAAAAATGCATAGAGTCTCAACAACCAGGTTTCCGCAATTTAAAGTTAAAAATATTATTACTATTGATTCGCTTTTAGGGCAAAATTCAATAGTGCAAGCTGAGCAGTTTAATAAGCATGTTCCACTTGATGGTGCTATTTTGACTAAACTGGATGGTACTGCTAAGGGAGGAATAGTTTTTTCTTTGCACAAAAAATTAAATTTACCTGTTCAATATATTGGAGTAGGTGAGGAATTATCGGATATTGAGATATTTGATCCTGAAAAATATATCGATGGCCTTTTTGGATTAGAGAATAACAAATAGAAAGTGAAAATGGAAAAAGTAGTTAACTTAATCAGCCTAGGCTGTGCAAAAAACCTCGTTGATTCTGAGATACTTCTTGGCGGCATTAATAAATCTGAATTAACTATAACAAAAAATCCGGAAGAAGCGGATACAATTATTGTTAATACATGTGGGTTTTTAGATATTGCTCGAGAAGAATCAGTCGATACTATTTTACAAGCAGCCGAGCTTAAAAAAACAGGAAAACTTAGCGAACTAATCGTCATGGGTTGTTTGTCTGAAAGGTATCCTGAAGAAGTTGCAGCAGAAATACCAGAAATCGATCGAATCTTTGGTAGTAATGATCATCGACAGATAATATCTTTTTTAACTGGGAAAGACTTCGCAAAAGATGACCCAATGTTTTTCCGATCATTAATGACGCCAAATCATTATGCTTATATAAAAATTGCTGAGGGATGCGATAATGCATGCTCATTCTGCAGTATACCGATTATGCGAGGGCTTCAGAAAAGCCGTAGTATACCTGCTATAATGGATGAAGCGACCAGGCTGGCTAATAATGGTACAAAAGAACTATTAGTTATCGCTCAGGATTCAACCTCTTACGGTTGGGATCTTGAGAAAAAAGTATATTTAAGTGATCTTTTAAAAGAACTTAATACAATTGACGAAATAGAATGGATAAGAGTACACTATGCTCATCCAGCTCACTTATCTCAAAGAATTATTGAAGCGATTGCCGATTGCGACAAAGTATGTAATTATCTAGATATGCCAGTGCAACATGCATCAGATGATATATTAAAATCAATGAAGAGAGGGTTAAATCAGGAAGGTATAAGAAATAGAATCTCCAGATTGAGATCGGCAGTTCCTAATATTGCTATTAGAACAACCCTTATTGTAGGTTATCCAGGTGAAACGGAAACTCATTTTAACGAGCTTTACAATTTTGTAGATGAGATGCAATTTGATCGTTTAGGTGCTTTTACTTATTCTGAGGAAGAAGGAACTACGGCAGAAGTCTTGGAAGATAATGTGTCAAGAGAAACAAAAAATGATAGAAAAAATAAAATTATAGAGTTGCAACATGGAATTAGCTTAGAAAAAAATGAAGCATTTGTCGGAAAAACTATGAAAGTTTTGGTGGATCAATGTGAGAATGATATTGGGGTTGGAAGAACAGAATTTGATTCTCCAGAAATTGATAATATTGTACAAATCAATGGTAAGGTAAAAAAAGGGGAATTTGTAAATGTAAAAATTGAAAAAGTTAATGAATTCGAACTCATAGGAAAGCCTTTATAGAATACTTAGTGTGATTTCAGTTAAGGAAAAAAAAAGGTTAAGCAAGCTTTCTCAATTAATATATAAAGCTAGTAAAAAAATAAAAATATTGAGGCATATAGCCTGGCCTTTAGAAGTTAAAAATAAGTTTTTTAAAGAGAATTGTCAAAAACTTCCTATTCATATCTACCCCTTACATGATGATTCTGAATTAAAATTCATACTTAATGAAGCAGATAAATATTTTGGTAATACTCTATATGATTCTTGGTTGAAAATAAAAGCTGAAGAAATTAAAAAAAATTCTTCATTACTTAAGGCCTGTGGTACCAAAGAATTTTTTAATATCTCATCTGATATATATGGATTACCAACAACTCCAATCCATGACAATATTACAAAGCCGGTTAATCTTTCTAATCAGTTTGAAAAAATAATTGGTGGCATTAAACATAGTAAACTCAAATTAAAACCAAGCCTTTCTTTAAGTTCTAGTGAGGTCGCGAAAAAAATAGATGATAAAGTAAAATTGTACTTTAATGAATATGCACCTCAGGTTCAATTAGTTAAAAATTTGTCAGCAAAAGCGACAGCAACCTCAAAATACATTAGAATTCGGGAAGGTGGTGAGTTCGATCAAGCAGATATTAATCAACTCTTAAATCATGAAGCATATATACACGTTGCAACCACTATAAATGGTAGAAAACAGAAAAATATGAAAATTCTAGGCGCAAATTATGGTTCTGTTACTAAAACACAAGAAGGTTTAGCTGTTTTTTCTGAATTTATATCTGGTTCAATAGACGTTGATAGACTTAAACGAATTTCGGATCGTACAATAGCAATCCAGATGGCTATTGAGGGAGCAGACTTTATTGATATCTATAATTATTTTATAAAAGAGGGAGTATCAATGGACCAAGCTTTTGAAAATAGCAGAAGAGTTTTTAGAGGAGGTGTCATAGCCGGTGGTGCTCCATTTACAAAAGATTTAGTTTATTTAGATGGTTTTATAAGAGTATTTAACTTTCTTCGAAGCGCAATTTCATTAGGGAAAATTGAATGTATTGAACTTTTATTTTCTGGAAAAATGGATTTAGATGATATGCCGATAATATACAGTCTATACAAAGATGGTCTTATTCGTAAACCTGATTTTATTCCACCTTGGGCAAATAACTTAAATTATCTTATTTGCTTTTTTTCTGTTTCAATGTTTATTGAGGATATTGATTATAGTAATGTATCTAAACATTACGATTTATTACTTGATAGCATTAATTAAAGTATTTCTTTTATTTTTTCTATCATTTTTTGAAACTCTTGTTCATCAAATAATCTTGTTAAGAAAACTATTTTTCCATTTTTATCAATCACTATGTTTCTAGTAATTCCAGCATTAACGTGTGCAAACTTTGAAAAGTGTTTCGCACCAGGATCTAAAGCAATTGGGTAGGTAACACCTGTCTTTTTCTTAAAAGCTTTTACAACTTCTATAGGTTCATCTCGATCTATGCCTATCAAAATAAAGTCATCGTTTTTGAATTCTTGCCAGACATCTTTCTCGAGGTGAGGCATTTCTTTAATACATACAGAACACCAGCTTGCGGTAAACTGAAGTACGACCACCTTTCCAAGATAGTCAGACAGTTGAACAGTTGTATTATCGATTAATTCTAAAGATAAATCAGGCGCGGTATCTCCAATTGAGACTATATAACCTCTTTGATCGATTCCAGCTCTGTTAATTGCTCTCTTAAAAGCTAAACTTCCATTCCTAAGTCTTCTTTTTTGAGTATTAAAATCAACTTCGTAAAGGCCAAATTTCATGGAGTACCCTTCCGCCCATTCAAAATTATCCATCAACGACCAATAAAAATAACCTTGAATATCCAACCCCTCATTAATTGACTTGTTTAATGCATATAAATATCGGTTTATAAAAGTTTCTCTTCGATCATCCTTATCATCAGCTATTCCATTTTCAGTTACTATAATTGGTATGTTAAGCTTATTTATATCATTCAATGCTTTATAAAACCCTTCAGGGTAAATAGAATAGGGCATATCTGTTTGGATATCTTGCTTTCTTTTTTCGAAAGTAAATGGAGACGTTGGATTTAGGTGCCCTTTAACATGCCACCTAGAATAGTAGTTTAAGCCTATAAAATCTGCTGAACCAATAGCATTTGTATTTGAATCTGTTATATTTACCATCCCAGGTAAATAAAAATTAAATTTTCCATTTAAAAATAAATCAATGGTACTATTAGTAAAAATATCATTTAAAATTTTACTAAAATACCAATCGAGTATATGCCATCTTCTTAAAGGATCAAATTGAGTAATGTTTTTAACTAACCCTATTTGAGCAATCTCACCATTTTCTAACTTTTTCAAATGATGAAATGCCTTAATATGAGCAAACAATAAATTTCGCATCACAGTTCCAGCAAGTTTCGGGTCTTTTTTTCCTGGAGGGAAAACACCATAGAAATAACCTTGCGATACGTAAACAGCCGGTTCATTTATTGTGCACCAGTATTTAACAATATCCGATAAATGATTAAAAACAATTTCAGAAAATTCAATAAAATGATCGATGTTTTCTTCTTTTTCAAAACCACCTAGTTCCTCAAA
Organism: bacterium; assembly: GCA_018645565.1. GTDB lineage: Bacteria > Fidelibacterota > Marinisomatia > Marinisomatales > UBA1611 > TMED80. The sequence continues at coordinate 13,686 of JABGWJ010000121.1, forward strand.
CCATATAGGGTTTGTGAAATGATGCAAAGTAATAAAAGGAGTTAGTCCAGAATCAATAAGCGCTATACAAACATCACGATAGTGGTCTAAGGCTTTTTCATCAATTAATCCTTCATCTGGTATTATTTTACTCCATTCAACGGAAAACCTATATGCATTTACTCCAAGTTCATTCATTAGAGAAATATCATCTTTATACATATCCCAATGGCGAGCTGCTTCGCCAGATTTATCATTGTTATGTATATTTGCTTTGCCGTTTTGGTTTAAACCGTTTTCCCATTCATACCAGTTGTTATTTGTATTATTCCCTTCTACTTGGTGTGCTGCAGTAGATGTTCCCCAAATGAAATTTTTTGGAAAAAACATTTTTTCTGTATCTATTTTATCCCAGTTCCATTGTTGGTCAGGGTGCTTTAAGTTGAGATAAGCTATTATAGTAAACCAAACAATAAGTGGTAGTATGGTTAGCTTAATAACGTATTTAGAAATCAAATATTAAACCCTTTTTCTTTCATCCAATCATCATTTGGGAATTTTGTCATATAGTTACGAATGCCATCTGCTAAAATAACAAGGCAATTTTGTCCTTTTTTAAGACTAGAAGCTGCTTGCAATGCTGCAACCATAGTAGCTCCACAAGAACCGCCACAGAGTAGTCCTTCTTCTCTGATGATTCTTCTGGCCATAATAAAAGATTCTTCATCTTTTGTTTTTATATATCGATCAACTAAACTATTATCTAAAACATCTGGAAAAAAATCATAACCTATGCCTTCAACTAAATAGGAACTGATTTCATCTCCACCGCCTAAAATAGAACCTTCTGGATCAGCACCAATAATTGATATTTGAGGTATCTTTTCTTTTAACCTTTTTGCTACGCCTGTTATAGTTCCGCCTGTTCCTACAGACATAACTACCATATCAAGATTATCAGAGAAGTCTTTAATAATTTCTTCAGCAGTTCCGTAATAATGTGCATCAGGGTTTGCTGGATTAGAATATTGATCTAAAATATGAGAATTATCCAATTCGCTATTAAGTTTTTTCGCAACTGAAATATGACTTTCAGGATCACTTGATAAAGCCTCAGTTGGTGTGCGAACTATTTTTGCACCTAATGCTTCGATAGCAATTTGCTTTTCTTTGCTCATTTTTTCTGGCATGATAATAATACATTTATATCCTTTTACAGCAGCAGCAAGGGCTATTCCTTGGCCAGTATTTCCAGAGGTAGGCTCAATTAAAGTATCTCCAGGTTTAATTCTGCCAGACTTTTCTGCTTCTTCAACCATATTCCATCCTATTCTATCCTTAATAGATCCACCTGGATTAAAAAACTCACATTTAGCATATACGTTGCAGTCTAAATTTTTTGCAATTTTATTTATTTTCACTATAGGAGTGTCTCCGATAGTGCTCAAAACATTATCATGTATCATTTTATTTATATTATTTGGTTAAAAATTTGTTCTATATTAGTTAATACTCTTCACAATATAAATGTCTTCTTTCTAAAATTATAGAACCAAACTATTATGGTTAATCAATCACATAAACTTAGTGGCCCATTTTTAATAGAGCTAAAAAATAAATTTCGAGAAATAGCTGGGTCGGATAATAAAATTGATAGACAAGAGTTTAAAAACAGTCTAGTAATCGAAAATGAAAAAATCATTAATCGCATATTTGATATTTTTGATAAAGATGAGAATAATTTTCTAGATATAAATGAATTTATTAATGGTATTGAAACTTTAATTGAAAGCACAAATGCTCAAAAAATAAAATTTGCGTTTGATATTCATGACTTTGATGGCAGCGGAGATATCGATGAAGATGAATTAAAAATTTTGATAAAAAATATTCTTATTGAAAACAATTTAGATTTTGATACGAATCAAGTTGATTTGATCGTTGATGAATTTTTTAGATATGGAGACGTTGATAAGAATGGTAGAATTGATTTTGATGAGTTTTTAAACTTAATAAAAAAATATCCTGACTTAATAAATAGTCTAGCTGCTAACCCTGTAGCATGGTTTAGAAATAATAAGTCAAGGAAAGAGTATCAAACTACTAAGAAGGTTGTTTCAAATATTAGTAGGGTACAAGTTCAAAATTTAAATGTATTGCAATGGCTCTTGGTTCCGAGGTTAATATATTTTTATAATACAATTATCAATCGAAATAAAAACAATGAATTGATTTCTATTAAATCTTTAAAAATTTTACCAAAAAAAAATATATCTTTTTCATTTGATAAACCTAGCTGGTTCAAGTTCCAAGCAGGTGACTATGTCTATATAAATTGTCCATGGGTTTCAAGGCTTCAGTGGTATCCTTTCAATATAATAAGCTCTACGAATAATAATTCAGTACTATTAAATATTAAGGCGGAGGGAGTTTGGCCACAAAAAATATACAACAAGACAATATCTATGTTGAATGATAAAAATGTTGAAAATCTTCAAATAAGGATTGACGGTCCATTTGGCTCATCCAGCGATAAAATTTTACAATGCCAAAATTTGATAATTATTGCAGAAGATAGGGGAGTGGCAAAATTTGCATCTGTTCTTCAAGACATCCATTATAGAACAAAAACAAATCAAATTCATTCTAAAGTAAAAACTCTTAATTTTATATGGCTTTGTAGTGAAGGTAATTATTTTGAATGGTTTAAAAAATTGCTTCAAGAATTAGATAAGAGTTTTGAATTAGATAACTTCAAATATAGTATTTATTTTTTAGATAGAAATGCTTCCGATTTGCCAAAAGACATGCTCTACGTTTCGAAAGATGTTTTTAAGAAAGAATTTAAAATTAATCTATTACCTGGTATTAAAAATAGATATCATACCGGTACCCCATCATTACAAAATAAATTATCTGGGATTATTTCAGAATTAGATAATGGAAAGTTTGATTTGTTTTTCGCAGGATCTAGAAAAATAAAGTTTAAAATAAAATCTGCTTGTAAAGAGTTAAATATAAAATTTAATAATAGTTAATAGTAAAACTTGTAATTGGGAGGAGAATATAATTTCTCCTCCCAATTATTTAATAGATTATTTAATTGATATTAATCTATCATTTGGCTTTTCTTTTTCTGCCTTAGGTATCGTAATTGTAAGACTACCATCTTTAAAGATTGCCGATATCTTATCTTCCTTTATCGATTTTGGAAGTTTAAAAGATCTAGCGAACCTTCCCACTTTACGTTCACTGTAGTGATAGTCATCTTTGTTCTTTTCATCTTCTAGCTTTTTATCGCCTTTTATTATTAATATGTTTTCTTTTATCTTAGCTTCGATATTATTTTTTTTAACTCCTGGCATATCCGCAACTAAAATAAATGATTTATTATTTTCTTTTACATCTATTAATGGTTGCCATTCATTTTTATATAAATCATTATCATTACTATTATAGATTGCATTATCTAAAACACTTGGCATTCTATCTAAAAGTGATACTGGTTCATATCTCCAATTAACTATGTTCATTTTTATCTCCTTTGTTTGATTAAGTTTTTATTATCTTTTTAAATACAATCTGTATGCCAATACCAAAAAGTGTATTCATTAGTTATCTTATCTGCCAAAATGTCTTATAAAAAATTTATTTTAATATTCAGTACGCCATAATTGCGATAAAGCGGTTAAAATGAATCTCTTGATTGCATTGTGGAGACGAATAGTAGTTTGTAAATTATTCATTATATAATTATTGAAAGTTTATAAAGTGAATGAATTAGCAATTTTTGGTGGAATCCCCATAAGAAAAGAACCCTTTCCTGTTTGGCCGCGAGTTACTCGCGAGATGAAAGATAGCCTAATAGATACTTTTGAGAACCAATCATGGGGTGTTGGTAGTGAAACTATTGATATCTTCAACACCGAGTTTGCAAAAATGCAGGACGCTAAATTTGCATTGTCAATTCATTCAGGGACATCTGCTATTTGGATATGTTTAAAAGCGGCCGGTATTGAAGCTGGAGATGAAGTCATTCTACCTTCATATACTTTTATTGCCACCGCTACATCAGTGGTTTTAGCGAATGCTGTGCCTGTTTTTGCTGATATTGATCTAGAAACTGGAAATATTGATCCAGCTTCTGTTAAAAGTCTAATAACGAATAAGACAAAGGCAATCATTCCAGTTCATACTGGTGGCGCACCGGCTGATTTAGTTAATCTTCAAAAAATATCTAAAAAACATAATATTCCAATTATTGAAGATGCTGCTCAGGCGCATGGATCTATGCTGAACGGTAAAAAAGTTGGTGCAATTGGCCTTGGAGGAATATTTAGTTTTCAAACGTCTAAAAATATGAGTTCTGGTGAAGGTGGGGCTATTGTTAGTAACGATGAGTCATTTATTGATGCATGTTTTTCTTATCACAATTGCGGGCGAGTGCGAAATGGGCAGTGGTATGAACACCACCGATTGGGAAGTAATTTGCGAATGAGTGCGCTAAACGCCGCAATCTTATTGCCGCAGATAAAATCTACAAGTAGCGATGTTTTATTGAGAGAAAGAAGTCGAAAAATATTAGATGAAGGTATCGGTAATATTGATGGTTTGGTTCCATTAAAACTTATTAAAGATACAAAATCCTCTAACCACATATATATAATACGCTACAAGAAAGAAAAATTTCATAATATTAAAAGAGAGGTCTTCTTTAAAGCTATGCAAGCAGAGGGAGTATACACATACAAAGGATGGTCTCCATTATATAAAGAGCCGTTGTTCTCTATAAATCCAAAGGAATACCCTTGGTTAGAAAACATTGATTACAACGGGTTATTTCATGATAATACTGAAACATTTGCTCAGGAGCAGGCTGTTTGGTTAAGACAAAATCATTTGATCGGTACTGATAATGATTTAAAAGATATTATTAACGCTTTTGAAAAAGTGACAACTGTAATGCGTAAAAGCCCTGATAAATTCAAAAATATTATTACATAAGAAGGATTGAAGAATGAGAGATAAAATTAATTTAAAATCATTACTAGACGCTGTTAATGTTCCTGCTGATTGGGTAGGTATAAGAGAAGTATATGAATCTAATACACCTCGGATGATTAGGGACGGTATTCCAGTTTCTAATGGACATTACTCTACTCACGGTGTGATGGTAGAGGTCCTTGTCAATGGTCAATTTGGTTATTTTGGTACCCCTGACATTAGTAAAAAAGGAATTGAAGAGGCTTCAAACAAAGCATATTTTCAAGCGAAAGCTGCTTCAAAATATGCTTTACATCGATTTACAGATGAGGTAAGGCCAAAAAGTGCTGGTAAATATTCATCTGAATTTGAAAAAGATCTTCGAGATATCAGTGCTAAAGATATAAATATTATGTTGCTTGATGCCTGTAATGCTTTAAAAGTATCTGACAAAATAGTTAGTGCTAGTTCACTAGCAAATGTAATTGAAACTAATTTTCATTTTGTAAGTTCAAATGGTAGTGACGTCGTTCAAGATTTTTTAATGTTAGAATTTGACCTATCTGCTACAGCAGTGGATGGTGCAAATCAACAGACTCGTACTTTTGGTGGTATGAGAGGAACTTGTCGACAAACTGGAAGAGAATTTTTAGATAATATTGAAATATTAGCCCAAGCTAATAAGATAGGAAATCAGGCTATTGAGTTGCTATCAGCAGATGAAACACCCACTGGAGAAATGGATATTGTCATTGCGCCAGATCAAATGATGCTCCAAATACATGAAAGTATTGGCCATGCATTAGAAGTAGATAGAATTTTAGGTGATGAGAGAAATTATGCTGGTTGGAGTTTTGTTAAACTTGAAGATTTTGGAAAAATGCAATATGGTTCTAAACACATGAATATAACATTTGACCCGACTGTATCCTCCGAGTTTGCATCATATGCATTTGATGATGGAGGCCTAAAAGCTGAAAGGGAATATTTAATAAAGGATGGTTTACTAGTTAGAGGTCTTGGTGGAAAAGAGAGCCAGGTTCGATCAGGCTTAGAAGGTGTCGCTAATTTTCGAGCTAGTTCTTGGAATAGAGCACCTATAGATCGAATGGCAAATATAAACCTAGAACCAGGGGAGTCATCCTTTGATGAAATAATAGGAAGCGTTGAAAAAGGCATTTATGTTGAGAGTAATCGATCATGGAGCATTGATGACTATCGCAATAAATTTCAATTTGGCTGCGAATATGGTAAAATGATTGAAAATGGTAAGCTTACAAAAACGATTAAGAATCCTAATTATCGAGGAATAAGTAATCCCTTTTGGAATAGTTTAAAGATGGTAGGCAATGGTGATACATATGGTATATATGGCACTCCTAATTGTGGTAAGGGTGAACCTAATCAAGTTATTAGAGTTGGACATGCATCACCTTTGTGTCTTTTTGAAAACATACAAGTATTTGGAGGCGCTTAAGAATGGAAAATCAATTTAAAACAATATCAAAAACTCTATTTTCTTTAATTAACAAAGATGAAGTTTTAACGGTGTCTTTAACTGGAGAGAAAAGTCAATTTATTCGATTAAATAATGCTAAAATTAGACAAACTGGTTTGGTGAATGATACAGATATAAATTTAAAAATGATATCAAACGGAACTACTTGTACAGGAAGTTTTACGTTGTCAGGTAATGATAGCTTTGACTTAGGCAGAGCAAAATCAGAGATTGAAAGAATGCGCACTGAATCAAGTCAGATTTTAAAGGATCCTTACGTAACTATGCCTTCAGAATCAGGTTCTAGCCATGAAATTAAACGCTCAAACGGATTAAGCTTTGAAAATGCTGTAGATGCAATTATGCCAAGTATACAAGGGGTAGATTTTGTGGGTATCTTATCAAATGGAAGAATGTTCAGAGGAAATGCGAATTCTTTGGGGCAAGAACATTGGTTTGAAACAGAATCTTTTAGTCTGGATTATTCACTTGTAGCAAAAAATCATCAAATGGTCAAAGGCACTTTTGCTGGCACAGATTGGAATCAGAATAATTTTGAACAGTATTTAGATCAATCAAAAAAGAAGTTAAAAATGATGGAACTAAATCCTGTAAAGATCGATACAGGTAATTACAAAACCTGGTTCGAGCCTGCTGCTGTTTCTGATTTCATAAATATGTTTTCTTGGAATGGGATAAGCGAAGCTAGTATTCAGCAAGGTTGCAGCGGTTTTGGTAGAATGAGAAATGAAAATATTAAATTGTCTGCAAAATTTTCGATTTCTGAAGATTTTTCTCTGGGCTTAGTGCCTAAATTTAACTCAAATGGAGAAGTGTCAGTTGAAAGAGTCCCAATTATTAGCTCTGGAGAACTTAAAAACACGCTAGTAAGTTCAAGAACGGCCTCAGAGTATGGTCAGGTTAGTAATTATGCTGAACCTAGTGAACACTTAAGGTCTCCTTCCATGGCACCGGGAGAATTAAATCAAAATGATATTTTAAATGAAATTGATAGAGGGTTATATTTATCAAATATTCATTATTTGAACTGGAGCGACAATCCAAAAGGCCGAATCACAGGACTGACTAGGTACGCTTGCTTTTGGGTCGAAAGTGGTGAAATTGTTGGTCCAATTGATACAATGAGGTTTGATGATTCCTTTTATAATTATTTTGGTGATAGTTTACTACAGGTTGGAAAAGAAACAGAATTCATTCCTAGTACAAGTACATACGGAAATAGAGAAATGGGCGGGACTACATGTCCTGGTATTTTAGCTGACTCTTTTGCACTTACTCTTTGATTTAGATTATGGTTTTTGATTTAATTTATTTTTTTTCAGGATTTGCCGTTGGGGGAGCTATTGTTTGGTATTTACGACAAAAAGAGCTTGATGCTACAAAGGAAAATCAGGATGAACTGAAAAAAAGTTTTAGTGACTTATCAAATGAGGTCTTAATCGATAGTCAAAAAATTTTCTTAGAATTAGCTGAATCAAAGTTTTCATCATTATTAGATAACTCCGATAATCAGCTAGATAAGAAAAAAGAACTAATTGATACAAGCCTTAAAGAAATGAAAGAGAGATTAAACAGTCTTTCTGAAAATACGGTTGCGCTTAAATCGCAAATGGAAGAATCTCGTAAAACGGTAGGCGATCTTTCAGATACTACCTCTAGACTACGTCAAATATTGTCTAGCTCCCAAGCCAGAGGCCAATGGGGGGAAAGAATGGTTGAGGACATATTAAACTTTATTGGACTCAAAGAGGGTATTAATTTCAAACAGCAGTCGCAAACTGGTAATAATAGGCCAGACTTCACCTTTTTTTTACCAGATAAAAAAATTATCAATATGGACGTCAAATTTCCACTTTCTCATTATGAAAAATATATTAAAGTTGATAGTGACTCTGAAAAAGAATTAGAAAAAAAAGCTTTTTTAAAAGATGTTAGGAATAGAATAAAAGAGGTTTCTGATCGATCTTATATTGATCCAGAAGGTGGAACTGTTGATTACGTTTTATTATTTATACCAAATGAAAGTATTTATTCTTTTTTAAATCAAGAAGATGATTCTTTAATTGATTTTTCTTTAGAGAGAAAAATTATCCTATGCTCTCCGATAACACTTTATGCTATACTTTCCTTAGTTCGTCAGGCGGTGTCAAATTTTGCTATGGAACAAAAAGCGGGGGAGATGCAAGTGTTAGTTGGTGTCTTTAGAAAACAGTGGGAGCAGTACAAATCAAAAATTAATGCAATGAGTAATTCACTGAGTGCTCTAACAAACCATTATGAAGAACTTAGAGGCCCTCGATTAAGGGGGTTGGAAAAACCAATGGATAAAATATCTGAATTGCAATTAGGCAATAATGATCAACTATTAAATCAAAAAGATACTTAGTATGAAATTGAATATTTCTAATATTTCTACATATTTTATCATCATGTTAATTAGTGGGTGCATAGAACCACCAGATTATGATGATGGACTTCTTGAAAATATTCCGGCCATTGTGAATGACGATGATTATTTTTCTTTGAGTTTATATGCGGAAAATCACACCCAAAATTATAATTGGAATTTAGATTTTAGTTCAACTAGTGAGGACACTCTTTTTACTTCATTAATTATTAAAGACTACTTAGGGTCAACCGCAGATTCATCAACTTTAATTCTATATAACTCCAATGAAGCAGAGATTTTTAATATTTTATTAAATGGAGAGACTACTTCAATTAGTGAAATATCTATTGAGTACATTGGTAATCCTCATAGATTAGAATTTATTTCTAATAAATTAAATTGTTTGCTTGAATTACAGCTCATAAGAAAATAATTGTTTAATCTTCCCATACGGGACAGGCTAAGTATTTATAATCGCACCAATTACAATGATTCCCTTTTTTGGGATTAAAATCCTTTTTTCGTATGCCTGTCGACACCTCTATTATCTTCTGTTCTGTATTGCGTAATTCATCAAAAGAAAAAGCATGTTCTCTTATGGGGTCTTCAAAATCTCTCAAAAAGTAAAGTTTTGATATTTTAGGTATCCCTTTAAGAACTAGTTCTTCTGTTTGTTCAAGGTATAAAGAATAAATTGCTAGTTGTAGACTAGTTTTTGCTTTTGTTGAAGATTTACTTGTTTTGTAATCTGTAATAACTATACCATCTTCTTTATCAAGCCTATCTATTGTACCAGCTATGGTAATGTCATTTAATTGAAAGGTGAAATTTAGCTCAGTAGCAATTACATTTGGTGGAGACTTGATAATACTTTTTACATAATGAGTTAACATTTCAATACCTTGAGTTTTGAACTTTTCTTCTCTGATTTTATATTCAAACATCCCACTCTGCCATTCTTCATTTAAAAGCCTAAGAGCTCGGCCCTCATTAAGGTCTTTATTCTTTTCATGAAAACGCTGTAACACTTTATGTATAATATTACCAAAAACTAATTCTGGTTTACTGGAAGTTTGTGGAATTTTATCAATTTTTGACATTCTATATTTTAATGGACATGCTAAATATGTTTCTATAGCGCTGGCTGATAAACTTATTGGATTAGGAATTTCAGGTGTGAAAGTAGTTTTTAAATCAAGCTTAAGCATTTGATGTAATTCTGAGTTGTCTAAAACATAGTTCTCATTATTTTCGTGTTTGTCAATAATCATTAAAATATCAGCTAACTCTTTGATAATATCGTATTGGTTTTCAGATAATGAATCCTGCATCATTTTTGAATACTTTATTTTCAACTCTGAACGTGATATCTGTTTATTTTCTTGATTATTCGTTGTTTTTTTATCCATCATTTCTTCTGGTAGTTCCTTTACAAATTTAGATGTTGCTCTTGTTGGAGCGAGAATATACAATAAGTTTTTAGCTCTAGTGATGGCAACATAAAACAATCTTCGTTCTTCTTGATAGTGGTGTTCTTTGGGCGATAAATCTGTATAATTTTCATAATTTAGTAATATATCAGGTGGATTTTTTATTTTCTTTTCTGATTTGAAATTTAGTGGGAAGCTAGCAGACCGTTGAAATGGTAAGAATACTATTTCAAATTCACCACCTTTGACACCGTGGACTGTATTAATAGTAACAGCATCATATTCATTGTTAATAGGTGGTTCTAAAGATGGTAGACCGCCAGAGCTTATTATATCTTCAAGAAATCTATTAAACCTGAAGATATTATCATTTTTTTTATTGCTGGTGTTGTTTGAGAACTTTTGAGCATTAGATATTATAGAACTGATATTTATTATCTCGTATTGGTCTTTGGCTAAGTATCTTTGCGATTTTTTTTTTAAAATTTTTAATTTTTCACATAACTCCCAAACAATTTCGCCAGCAGATCTCTTATGAGCTATACTTTTAAAGTATTCAATTATTGAAGTTATTTCATTAATGGATTTTGAAGCTTTAACATTTTTCGTATTTTTGGTTTCTTTGCCTAATTTATTTTCTTCCCGAGATTTATTAAAAAAGTTATGAGCGATTTGATATCCGCTTTTATTTTTTAATATTCTAAAAAGAGCAATCTCATAGTATTTACCTTTCGTTATAAGTTGAATCCATGAAATCAAGTCCTTGACTTGACCAATATTAAATAAGTTTCTTTTTGGTGAACGATTTGGAATCCCTAAGGAGTCTAGATGGTCAATGATTTGTATTGACTGCTCATGAGTTCTGCATAAGATAGCCATTTCTTTATACGGAAAATCTTTTTTTAATTGGGTAATTTGATTAGAAATAAATGTTATTTGATCAAATTTTTCACCATTAAATAAAATTGGTTTTATGTTACTTAATGTTGAATTTGACCAAAGTGATTTTTCTTTTCTTTCTTTATTGTTTTTGATAGAGTGGTTGGCTAAATCTAAAATTGGTTGTGATGATCTATAATTTGTTTCAAGAGTAATCGTTTTGTATTGCTTATTTGATTTGTAAGTTTTTTCAAATGTTGATATGTTGAATGCATTTGCTCCTCTAAAACTATATATTACTTGATCATCATCACCAACAACTGTAATAGATTCATTTTTTCCCGATATAAGTCTAGCTATTTCATTTAACGCATAATTATTATCTTGAAACTCATCGATAATAATGTGACTAAACTTTTTTCTGACCTTATTAAGTACTTCTTTGTCGTTTTTCAAACAATTGTATGCATCCTTTATCATGTCATTATAATCTATTAGATTATCTTCTTTTTTCCATTTTTGAAAAATAGGATAGATGCGTAATAGATCTTTCAGTTGAAAGAGGAATTCTTGAGTGTTTTCATAAAATTTCTCAAGATTTTTATAATTGATTTTCGTTATATCTATTAATTCATCTCTTATTCTATTAAAAAAAGGTATAAAACTTTCTATAACAGCAGCTTTTGGGTTTAGAGAAAATTCATCAGATAAAAGTGGATAAAACTCATCATAACGCTCTAGTAACATATGAACAGCTTCACTCTGATCTATAAGCACAGATGCGGTTGCAGTATCTGCAAAAAAGTCTTTCATTAGTTTATAGCAAAATGAATGAAATGTACCAACAAACATAGGATGAGCTTTTTGTCCTACTTTTTTAAGGAGTCTGGACTTTAATTCATTTGCTGCTTTTTCTGTATAGGTAATTGTAAGAATGTTTTTTGGATCAACATTGTATTTTTGAATCATATATACTATTCGATTTTCTAAAGTAAATGTTTTTCCGGTGCCAGCACCTGCAATTATCATTAGTGGTGCAAGAGGGTGTTTTATAGCCTTGAGTTGTTTTGGATTTGCAATTTCTAATATTTTATTTAAATGCATATCGAAAAATATGAATTAATTTTTTAACCTTTTCTAACTTTATAGGTCTAATTAAATAATGATATGCTTAGCAATAATGAATTAATTGAAAAATTTCAAAATGGTGATGACAAGGCATTCGATGAACTTATTCAAAACAATTTAAATAATGTGTTTGGCTTTTTTATGAAAATTACAAGAGATGAAATGGCAGCAGAAGATTTAGCGCAGGATGTTTTTATGAAACTATATAAAAATCTGAAAAATTTTAGACATGACTCAAATTTTTCCACATACTTATATAGAATTAATACAAATACCGCAAATTCATGGATTACAAGAAATAAATGGAAGAACTTATTACATCTAGACCAAACACCAGACAGAGGTGAATATGATCGAGTAAATGAAGCTGAATGGGAACGAAAAGAACTTTGGGATTCTATTTCTAAGTTGCCAAAAAAGCAAAGAAAGGTCGTTATCTTAAGACTGACTAATTCGTTGTCTTTTCGTGAAATATCAAATATTACAGGCATGAAAGAAGGAACAGCTAAAGTTAATTTTCATCATGCACTAAAAAAGTTAAAAGAAGATCTCATTGATGAATAAACTTGAAAAAAAACTTTCAAAATTATCTAGTTTTAAAATAAGGAAAATTGATTCCTTAAATTTTATAGTATCATTAAGGAATAGACAAAGGATTGAGTCATATAGGAAAAAAAGATTTCAATCGGGATTTAGAGCTTTTGTATTTGTGAGTTTAATTTCGTTAATTACTTTAATACAATTGGATAATTCTAATTTTCAATATGATACCTTAGATATGGTTTCCTATTATCAAGGTTTTGATAATGGGCGTTATAATGTTAACGATGTTCTTGTTGATGTAGATGAAGTTGATTTCGAACTATTCCTCATTGAAGAAACAGTTGATTTTGACCTTGGTGAATTGATTTATTACTGTAGTTTTTTAAGTAAAGATATAGAAGGGTAAGGGTTTTTATGAAAATATTGTTCTTAATTTTAGTATTTGGTCTAGCAAAAGACACCTATTCACAGAGACCAGAGATAGTTGAGACTGAACTTGACTCTGCTTTTAATCTTGGTAATAGAAAAGAGATGGAATCTATGATGATATGGAAGTTGACTAGCGAGCTTGATTTAGAGGTTGATCAAGCAGAAAAGTTTTTTCCTAGATTTCGAAAGCATCGAAAAGAGATAGAAATTTTAAGAAAAAAAGACCGTTTATTGGCAAAGTCAATTAAGCTAGACATCTCTCAAAATAAAAAATTGAAGCAATCTGAAGTTGTTAAAATGATTAAAGAATTATCTTCTTTTCGGAGAAAAATGGCTGATTTGGAAGATAACTTTTTAATAAAATCTGGAGATATACTTAATCCCGAGCAACAGGCTAAACTTGGAATTTTTAAACGTAAAATGATGCGCGAACTAAAAGGTGGTATAAATAAAAAGCGTTCTCGTGGTGGTAAAAGAAAATTTAGTAATGAAAGAAAAAATAATAAAAGAGGATTTTGGAAATAATGAAGAAAAAAATGATTAAAGTATTAAATATTCTGTTATTTATTGGGCTCGTTTTCAACGGTTGCGTAAATCTGAAAAATGATTCTGAAAATGATAAAAGTGAATTAATGAGACTCTTAGATGAAGACACTGCAGTAGGCATTGATGGCTATGATGATGAAGGTATTGTTGATATGGAGTTTGATAATGGTCTTGAATCTATTGGTATGCAAAGAGTGACTGAAGATACATTAAGATATGGCGAGGGTTATCGGATACGATTTGGTAGGCAAATAATTAGTAGAGAAAGATCAGTAGAGTTTAATGTTGATGCTGATACTGCAATTGGATTAATTAGTTACAATTTAACTGGCATTTTTAGAGTTTTGGTAAAAGATACTTCCAATTTAGAAATTATTGATTCCATGAGTTTCTCAAAAAACTTTGAGTCTTTGATGACTAGAAAAGTAAAATTTTTCAAAGTATCTGATAATAGCAATCCTGACGGTTATAGGTGGAAAATAGCGGCTATTACTCCAATCACTGGTAGCTCAGGGAATAAAGTATCTATTTCTTCTCTTAATATTTTTTCAATAGAAACTTCAACAAATGATGCTGGTGAAAATTCATATAATCAAGGAGAATTACTGTTTTCAATGAATTCAGATATCTCTGGCGATTTGTATTTAGATAGAGAAAATTTGCCAACGTTTAATGCATTTCAACAAATAATGATAAAAGTTGATGTTGAAAATATCGGTCCTGAACATGCAATTGATTCTTTGAGAGTAGGAGAGTGGGTTATGCTTCGTTTTGGTAGAAATGCTTTCCAACGAGGAAGACGTAAATTAAATGATAGAGGGATAGCATCTGATAGTGTGGCAAATGATAATATTCATACTGCTATTTGGCGCTTACATGGACCTGGGTTTGGAAGAGATTCACGAGTTTTTAGATCTTTTTTTAATACTATTGATTTAGCTACTATATTTGTAGAAAATAGTGAGTATAACAATGTTACTTGGTCGATCCCTTATAAAGTAACTAGGCAGAATTAGATTTTAGTTAATACTACCGGGCTCTAATCAGTTTAAAATAATATTATTGTCGATAACATTATTTGCACATAGAGCGTAGTAGCTATTGACCTAATGTGCTGATGTTATCAAATTTTGTATATAATATTATCAATTTATTAAAAGTTTGAAGAAAATATATAATTTTAGTGCAGGACCAGCCTGTTTACCTCAACAAGCTATAACTTCTTCTATAGAATCGATAAAAAACTTTAAACAATCAGGAATGAGCTTATTAGAAATGAGTCATCGTTCCGTTCAAGTTGTAGATTTATTTGAGGAAACTACAAATAACATTATAGAGCTCTTAAATATTCCTAAAAACTATAGTGTTCTTTGGCTTCAGGGAGGTGCATCATTACAATTCTCGATGGTTCCTATGAATCTTTTACCTCTAGCAGGTTCAGCAGATTATATTGACACTGGTTCTTGGTCTGCAAAAGCGATTACAGAATGTGAAAAATTTGGTAAAGCTAATGTGATTGGTAGCAGTAAAGATTCTACTTACTCTTATATACCTAAAGATTTGCAAATTTCTTCAAATTCTTCTTATTTGCACATTACCAGTAATAATACTATTTATGGTACACAGTACAAAAATTTCCCGAAAACAAATAATGATAATACATTTTTAGTAGCTGATATGAGTTCTGACATATTATCAAAGACAATAGATATCTCAAAATTTGGTTTAATTTACGCTGGTGCTCAAAAAAATATTGGGCCGGCTGGTGTAACATTGGTAATAATAAGATCCGACCTTTTAGAGCTGAAATATAGAGATATACCTACCATGATGAGTTACAATACACATGCTTCTAAGGATTCTATGTTTAATACACCACCTGTGTTTTCAGTTTGCGTCGTAAATGAAACGTTAAAATGGCTAAAGCAATTAGGTGGTTTGGATTCTATGGCTAATATTAATGAATTGAAAGCAGGTCTGCTTTATGAAGAGATTGATAGAAATACTTTATTTAAAAGCCCCATAAATAAAGAAGACCGGTCTTTAATGAATGTTCCTTTTATATTTGATGATAATGGAATTGATGATAAAGTATTTTTAGACTTTTGCCTTGCAAGGGGGTTAACAACTTTAAAAGGTCATCGATCTGTAGGTGGGTTTAGAGCTTCAATTTATAATGCTATGCCCCAAAAAGGCGTTGAAGTCCTTATTGAATCAATGCAAGAATTCGAAAAAAGATATTCTTAATTAATTTTTTATCGAGTACTTCAGGGTATTTGATCATAGACCAATATTATCTAAAACAAGCCTTTTAGATGGTCCTATTTCTTTGTGCACAATTACACCAAAATAAAAACCAATAACTATTTCGATTCGATTACTCCCTTTTCTACAAGTTTATCGAGTTTCGGTTTTATTACAAAAACACAGTAGGGCTGATTAGGGTTGTTATCATAATAGTCGTTGTGATAATCTTCGGCGTCGGAATAATTATAAATTTCTGCTATTTCTGTCACGATTTTATCTTTCCAATATCCTGATTTATCTGCTTCTATCTTTGACTCTGTAGCTATCTTTTTTTGCTCATCATTGTAATAATAGATTACAGATCTGTATTGGGTGCCTATATCATTACCTTGTCTATCAATAGTTGTTGGATCATGAGCTTGCCAGAAGATATTTAATATTTGTTTGTATGAAATGATTTTTTTGTCATATTCAATTTTAGCAACTTCTGCATGACCAGTTTTTCCGGTGCAAATTTCTTTGTAGGTAGTAGTTTTAGATTTACCTCCAGCATACCCTGGTATTACAGAAATTACACCATCGATCCTTTGGTATACTGCTTCAACACACCAAAAACAACCGCCCCCTAATGTAGCTATTCCTGTTTCAGTCATTTTTTGTCCTTTAATAAATGAAAAAAATATAAATGTAATAATTAAAAAATAATTTATTTTGGTATTAACCATATATCAGTTCCATAAAAATCACCTTTCTTATTACGAATTCTAATCTTTTTTTCTTGAGTTCTGTAATTATTTGTAGGCGCATTTACTTTAATCATTAAAAAACCAGTGTCTTGAACAGCTATGGCAAATTTTCCTTTTAAGCCTGTAATCCTCCTGCCTTTTTCTTCTGGATATTTATTTATTGTTGGTGATTTATAAAGTGGCCTTTTTGTAGCTAGTCTATTGCCACCATCCCAAGTTTCACCATCGATTAGATTTATTAATCTAGTTTGACTCCCACCATTTGAAGGTGTCTGCGAACCGTAGATTCTTACTTCTGCACCTAAAATTGGTCTACGGGTTTTGTAATCTCTCACAGTTCCAAATACTAAAGAATTATCTAGTTTTTCTTGTGGTAAATACCTCGGGATATTTTCAGTTTCTAGAGGGTTCGAAATATAGTTTTTTTGTATAATTCCTAGGTTTTCATATTGGCCATAACTAGGAACATAACAAGTTGAAGGGTTAATACTTATAGAATCATTTAAGAGAATTTTTATAAACCTCTTCGAGTCTAGGTTAAATTCATATGAATTTATTTGAATTCTTTCGAGGTCATATGATTGATGTTTATCTTCATGGGCAATGTAAATTATATGTCCTTTTTTAAAATATGACTTAGTTTTGTTTAAAATTAAATTATCAGCCTGCTTATCATACATCTCAGA
>JABGWJ010000122.1 GCA_018645565.1 bacterium
CTTAATTGATGATATGGCAAGTATTTAATTTTTAAGGGATTTTACTTAAGCAGCGTGATCTTTTGAAGATCATTGCCATATCCCCAGTCTGTGCGCAGCAAATATATACCACTACTAAGCCTTTCTGCATTCCAAGATAATTCAAGCATATTATGTCGTGCTTTTTGATTATGCAAGTACTTAACTAATTTTCCATGAATGTCATAAATTCCAACAGTTACATGTTGATTGTTTGACAACCCATCGATTTTTATTGATATCTCTGGATTGAAAGGGTTCGGGTAAGCATTGTTTACATATATAGCATTAGGTAAGAAGGTTTTACCCTTTACACTAGCTGTGAACTGATAATTAATCGCAGCCCAAGTGTTTAGAATGCCATGCCCATAATCATTATCAGGACTATTAAATTGTGAAGCAGTCATCATAATAGCCTCCCTTACTTGCATGTTTGTCCATTCTGGGTTTGCGCTCATAATTACAGCTGCAGCGCCCGCTGCTAAAGGAGCAGAAAAAGAAGTACCTGATGCATTCCTATATATATTTTCTGTATTTGACCTGACACAATATGTGCTCACACCTCTGGCACAAACTTCAGGTTTAATTCTGCCATCAAAAGTTGGACCTCTACTGCTAAAATTAGCGATGACATCATTTGCATCTACGGCTCCAACAGATAGAACCGAATCCGCATCCGCTGGCGTTATAATATGATACCAAGGATCGTTGCCTTCATTGCCTGCGGAATTAACACATAAAACTCCAAGCTCTGAAGCTATATCAATCGCTTTGGTGGTAGCAGCAGTATTACCATCTAGATCTTCATAAGAATACCAATCTAAATAACCTAATGAAGCACATGCGATATCTGCTCCTAATGATTCACCCCATTCTAGCGCAGCAATATAATTATCCTCTTCTTGCTGTATTTCTTCAGCCATAATTTCTGTTTTTGCTAATAAATATTCAGATTTAAATGCTGGGCCTATAAGGCTACCTGGAGCATAGCCAGCCATAACACTAAGGCAAAGTGTGCCATGATCGTCTTGGTTCTCAAGAATTTCTTGATCAGTTTCATTTGCAGCGTTTTGATCATTATTAATAAAGTCATATTGACCTATGAGGTTAAGTGAATCATAAGCTTCATGATTTAATTCGAATCCAGTATCTATGTATAAAACTCTTACACCCTGTCCAAAATACCCGGCGATGTGAGGTGTGCGACAATTAATTTGTTCTATTTGATTAGAACTCAAACCATAATCAAAATCTCTATTAACCAATGGTTGACCATCGACGCTTTGTGTAGCTTTCTTTTTTTTGTGCTGCCTCACAGGTTCAATTTTTTTAACAAATGGAAGCTTTTGAATTAGCTCAATTTGATTAATATTTACAACTAACGATACAGCATTTAGCCAGCGACTTTGATTTTTTATTTCAGCACCAACCGCTTCAAGCTCTTTTATATATTCTTCTTTGATATTGCTATCATACTTTGTCGCGGTAAAAATATTATGTTTTACCCTTCTTTTTATTGCAGCTGGGTCTAATTCAGTAATTATAGATTTGTCTTTTTTATCAAAATATACCCAAACACGATATTCTTTACCTCTTCGCCCTGGTTCAAAATCTGAGGATACAAAATTTTGAGCTCCAAGAAATGAAAATAAAAAAATATTTAAAAGAAAGTTCATTTATTGATTTGAAACCAAATTGATAATTGTAAGCAAATCATAAATATTTATTTCCCCATTACTATCTATATCACAAAAATTTAAAGCATATTCGCTTGGTTCTCTGCCATAAGATATAAGGTCAGCCAACCCCACAATATCAAATATATTAATATCGCCATCAGGAAAATAATCACCTTGTTTACCTATTGAGTAACCATTAATTGAAAATGCATCTACTATAAAGCCATCGCCTTCAACAAATTGATCTGAATTTTGAATAAATCTAAAAGCGGAGGGTTTAAGGCCACCTAATTGATCGAGATAAAATTTGTCCTCTACCCAATTGCTTTGAATACCGTCATATCCGAACTCTCCTATTGGCTGAGCAGATGCTCCATTACCTGTGATTGTATATGTACCTTGCATACTTATCCATCCAGTTTCTTCCAAATATGCTTGAAAGCGAATGAAATCATAACCATCTTCAATATCCCATTGTGCTGAAAAAGACACATATGGGTTCGCTATAAAATCTAGATTAAGATCTACATTTAATCTCGCAACTGAAGTCAATTCTGCACCATAATCACCATTAGGACTATCTGTTAAAGCGTATGAACCTATTGCAGGTTCATCGGTTAGACCCCAGTCTCCATCGACTACCCATTCTCCCAAACCTGAATCAAAACTTTCTTCGTAAATAGTTATTGGGGTTCCTATAAAAAAATTAATTGTATCTTCATATTGATAACTTTCTGAATCATAAATTATAAGTCGAATAGATGCTTCAGAAAAATAGGGAATTTGGCCCTGTACGCTTAAATCAAAACTCAAGGTTTGAGTTTCCCAACTGCTTAAGCTATTGATCTCTTTTGATGAATCATCTATGACGATTAAACTTGTTAATGATTCAATTGAGACAACTACCGGCCCTGAGGAATTAACGAGTCCCCTATTTTTAATATTTAATAAAAGTTCATTGTCAATGCCAGCCTGGAATTCATTCGAAAGAGAAAATTCATCTAAAATAAAATCACTTCCCGCAACAAAAGCAAAAACTTTATTAGGCTCAAACTGATCTATACATATTGACTCAATCTCATCAGCAGATGGCCAAAAACCTTGACTAGCTAATCCAACTTCTGGAGTGTAAGCTATTATATTATTAACTCCGTATGCCCAATCAACAGCATCTCCATTTACAGTGTAGCCAACAGTTTCATAACCTGTTCCAAATATAAAATTATTATAATCAGACATTTCATTAGCCAAACCGCGAAAAGTTAAAAGACTTAGACTATCAGGATAAGACCCATCTCCAAAAGGATGGATATACATATTACCATAGCTATGATAATGTAATACATTCACAAATTCTCTAGTATTAATAAAGTCTCGAACAACTTGAGTTTCCGGTTCCGAAAAACCACCTGCTCCTCTGTATGTTGCATAGCAAGGATCAGGACTAGAGCCTGTATCGTTTATCCCCCATCCAAAACTAAAATTTCTATTTAAGTCTACACCTCTTTGAGTCCCCTGCCCGCAACCTGTGTCTTTTCTGTTTTTTCTATGCATTCCCCCACCATTAGGCTCAATTTGCTCATTGTATACATAACCATCGGGGTTGATTACAGGGATAAACCACATTTCTCTTTCATTAATTAAATAATTAGCTTCAAGGCTAGAGTTTGATTGATAACCTTCGCACAAATTTTGAACAAAATAAAATAAATTCATCATGCTTAATGGTTCTCTAGAATGAGTGAGACCAGTGTAAAGAATCTCAGGCTCGTCTTCATCAACATTAGCATTATCTGACAATTTAAATGCCCATATATCATTCCCCTCAATTGACTGTCCTAAAACAACTTTATCAGAAATAATTTCGGGATATAAACTTTTTAACTCATCGAACCTTTGGTTTAATTCATCCCATGTATAATTGCCTTGCATAGAACCTAAAGGAAAATTTCTACTCGCTGCGGGAATGCTTCTTTCTTTATAAAATGCTGATAAATCATCAATTAAGATTTCAAATGAAATTCCAATTTTCGATAAAATCTTTTTTTCATAATTCGATGCTACAAAATCTATGTAAACATCAGACCTAGAACTACTATGGTCTAGAGCAACACCAGCTTGTTGGATAGTGCTAATAGTTTCTGAGCTTGGATACCATACTCTTATCGAGGAAAAAGTATTATCTGATGCAAATAAGCTTATGTTGACAAATAAAAGGACTAAACCTTTTTTAAAAAAGTGAATTAGGAATTTTCTTTTATCCAATCTGTCGTAACCGATTTTGGACGTGTTATAGGAATCCCAAGTGCTCTTTCCCAAACCATTTGTGCTATCATCCCCATGCTTCTTGAGATGCTGAATAATACCGTATAAAAATTGAATTCCTTCAAACCATAATGATAAAGCAGCGACCCTGATGCTGCATCAACATTTGGCCAAGGGTTCTTAGCTTTCCCTTGTTCCGTTAATACCTTAGGAGCAACCTCAAATAAAGAATTTACAATATGAAAAACATCATCATCTTTAATATGTTCTCTGCCAAAATTAATAAATGCAGTAAACCTAGGGTCAGGGCAACGTAAAACTGCGTGTCCATATCCAGGAATGACCTGACCTGATTCGAGTCTGTCCCAGCAAAAACTTCTCAGCTCTTCTTTTGTAGGCGCTCCATCAAAATGCTTTTGAATATCTAGAACGAATTTTAAACACTCTTGATTTGCTAAGCCATGTAAAGGCCCAGCTAAACCATTCAATCCTGCAGAAACAGAATAAAAAGGATCTGATAGCGCTGAGGCTACAGTGTGCGAAGCAAATGCACTCACGTTTCCGCCTTCATGGTCACAATGTAACATAAAATATAATTGCATTAATTTGTGAAAATCTTTTCCTTGATCAGACATACCCATCATATGCACAAAGTTGCCAGACCAATCTAAATCTTTGTTAGATTCAATTCTTTCACCTTTATTAAATCTCATCCTATAAATACCTGCTCCTAATTCAGGAAGTTTTGCTATCAATTGGATTCCATCTTCAAGGATGTACTCCCAAAACTCATTTTTATGCATACCTTCATCATACTTTTTTTGAAAGATACTTTCATTTTGCATCGCCAATATGCCAAGGTTAAACATTGTCATTGGATGAGTGTCCTTAGGTAGTTTTTCAAGAACAGACCATACGTAGTTTGGAACTTTAGAATGCATTGAATACTGCCCTTGCAAATCTAAAAGCTCTTCTGAATTTGGAAGGCGTCCAGTTAAAAGCAAATAAAACACTTCTTCTGGAAGAATATTGACAATATCGAGAAGTGGATATCCACGAATAATTAACCCTTTATCTGCAGAAACAGAAGATGTATCACAAACAAAAGCTTTTATTCCTCTTAACCCCGAATATGCTTGAGCGACAGAAACTGTACTTATTTGACTTTCGCCCTTATTCTTTATTAAAGTTTTAATATCTTGCTGAGCTTCTGGTATCAGTTTTTCAAGTTCTTTTTTTAATAAATTCATATTTATATGTTCCTATATTTTAAAAATTCCTAGTCACTAGACCAGAATATACTTTTGGAAAAAAATACGTAGACTTTTGAGGCATCACCTCGCCGCTTTCTGCAATTGTGAAAACATCGTCAAGTGAAGGAGGATTAACGAAGCAAACTACATCATATTCTTCTTTAGCTAACATTTCTATTGGAGAATTGTTCCCTCTTAAATAAGCCAAGTTTTCTAAATCTTCTTGATTATTTGTATCTATTCCAAAGATGTCTTTTAATAAAAATTTATGCAAAATATTTGTATCCAATTCATCTAAAGCCTTTAATTTGTCTTCTTTATCATTTTTGAGTAATTCCCAGGCATTAAACTCTAACAAGAGTCCTATATTCGAAGGTTTGTGGAATAAACCTAAAAATCCTTTATCTGTTTTAAATTCTTCCATACTTACTAATAATTGTTCAACTCCATGATATTCTTTATAATTAAAATTTCC
>JABGWJ010000123.1 GCA_018645565.1 bacterium
AAGAAAAAAACAAAATTATAATATCTGGAGTTCGATCGCAATATTCTGAGTTATTCAAAAATTGGAAATGGATAATTATTCAAACTATTTTATGGTTAGCAATATCAATTAAATTCGATTTTAATCCCATAATTAACATTATGGCTTTTTTTACTATTCTTAATCAATTCATCCAAAACATTACGTCACTTGCAAAAGATAAAAGACAAACATTTAATATTTTTATTGCCCAAGAAATTTTATCAACATTATCATTCTCAAGCTTACTTTTGGAAAAAGTATCTGATCTGAAAAAGGGGGAAAAGGTAATGAAGGCTAAAAATATAAATTACGCATCAGAATGCGAGTGGACAGATATTAATATACAATTATTACCAAACGAATTTAACGATGAGCTCCCATACTTAAGAATTAATATTGGGCATGAGAAAAGTGAGGTATTACATGCTTCAAAATTGGGCTTGGTACAAAATTCAGATTATAAAACCCAAAACGAGCTTTTTATTATTTTAAAAGCATTTGGTAAATATGGTAGTTTTAAAGTTGAAGGTCATGGCTCCCAAAAAAAAGCTATTGAAAAATCCTTTCACGATTTAATAGAAAATTTAAATCTTTATTTTGGTGAAAGAGATATAATGCCAATTGTCAAAAATGATAAAACTGGGAATTGGGAATGCTTTGTAAATATTGAGGACAGAACAAATAGTTGGCATCAGCTTGAGCTAGAAAGATATGAAGATATAAAAACTATGCTGCAAGAATGGGTTCCGTTAATCGAGGAATTAGAAAAAGTAGACTTAGCGGAGCAATCCTATAAGATGAAGGGGTATGAGTGGTAAATGAAATGGCTTTTTAATACTTTTCTTGTGTTAATTATATTTAACATCGGAGATGAGTTTGAGAGGAAATAATATGAAAAAATATCATAAGCTCTCAAAAGAAGACATCAATGCAATGCCTCTAATCAAATATGAAGGCGAAGTAGTAGTCTTGTCCTCAGACGATAATGTGCAAGCAGCCATCAACGACTTAATGAATTATAGAACGATAGGATTTGATACAGAAACAAAGCCTACTTTCGTCAAAGGCCCTCTTAATCCTCCTTCAATAATTCAATTAGCAAGAGAAAACAGGGTTTACATTTTTCAATTAGATAATAAAAATATTTTTGAAGCACTCACGCCTATACTGTCGAACACAGACATTACTAAATGTGGAGTGTCGGTAGATAGAGATTTGATTGAGTTAATGTATTTAGCACCATTTCACCCGTCCTCTTTTATTGATTTAGGAAATGTAGCTAGAGACAATGATATACCCCACCACGGCTTAAGGGGGTTAGTAGCTATGTTTCTCGAAAAAAGAATTTCAAAGGGCTCACAAATTTCTGATTGGAGTAAGACTAGACTTTCTGAGTCCCAAATTTCCTATGCAGCAACTGATGCGTGGGTTAGTCTTAAATTATTCAAAGTTTTTGATCAACTAAAACTATTATAACTATTAAAATGAATAGACAAAGAATAAGCTTACTCATTTCTCTTTTTATGGTGACCTTTTTGATCAATGGTTGTGCTTCATTAATTTATAAATCAATTCCTTTGAAAGATGTCGCAAAGACAAGTGGAAAATATTTTGTTGGTACTCAAAATTTTCAATTAGTTGACTCTACTAGATCGATGTGGTTTACTGATGATATTAAAAGTTTTAGGACCTTGAGCGTTAAGATGTGGTACCCTGCAGATGAAAATTCATTATCTGAGCGAGCTCCCTACGTAGATCAATATGAATTAATAGCCAAAGCGCTGTCGACGAGTTTGGGTGTTCCAGAAGCATTGATGAGCAGAGCTGGTGCTGTAAAATGTAATTCTTGGTTAAATACTGATATATCAATTGGAAATTTTCCGATTGTGATATACTCTCATGGGCATCAGAGTCTTAAAATTGCAAACACTTTTCAAGCTGAAGAAATTGCTAGTAATGGGTACATCGTTATTGCTCCTGATCATACATATGACGCGGCTTTAACTATTATCAATGAGGATAAAATAATTTATACTCGTTCTAAGCTGCCGAACAGTGATGAAGAAGCTGAAGATTCTGAAATGATTAAAAGAGTAAAAGAACAATTAAATATTAGGGTAGAAGACATCAGTTTTGTCATTGATAAAATGATAGAAAAATTTTCAAAAGATAAGCAGTTTAATCAGTCTGCTGATTTTGAGAATATTGGAATATTTGGGCATAGTTTTGGCGGTTGCACTGCTATAATGGCAGCTAATAATGATAATAGAATAGATGCTATCCTTGGTCTTGATGCCTATTTCTTGCCGCTCCCAAATTATATTATTGACAAAGATATAAATAAACCTTTTGTCCACTTAGGACAAACGAGTTGGGGTGATTCAAATAATTATGAATTAATGAAAATATGGGGAAGTAACAACAGCCAAAATTCGTTTCATTTTTCAGTTGAGGGCTCTAAGCACAATGATTTCACAGACTTTTCTCAATTTACAAAACTAACTAGAAAGTTTGGTTCAGGAAAAGTTCCTCGAAAAATTATGCGAAATATAATGAATGATGTTATGCTACAGTTTTTTAATTATCATTTAAAAAGCATAGATAATTTTGATGTTAACCAATTTGAAAATAAGTATAAAAGAGTTGAAACTTATGTTCATTAGATTTTTTGTATTTTGAAAATCAATTATTAACTTCACATTGTGCTCAAATTAATTCCCATCCTTGTTATAATGTTTTTTTATGCTTGCGGGCCTGATTATGATTCTTCATTAGACCTTACAGGTCTGCAATTTGATGGTGTGGACGATTATGTTTTGATAGAGGAAAATGTTTTACCAGATTCAGGTGACTACACTATTTCTATTTGGGTAAAAGCTGATTCTAATAATTCGAGTGCGAGAACATTAATTTCTCAGAGTGATACATCTGGGAATCCTTTCTTTTTTGGTTCGAATGCTGTTTCTGATACATCCGGCACTATTAAAATGAATGAAGACTGGAGCACACTAAGTGATACGCCATTTTACTTGGATGATAGATGGCATTTATATACAATAATTAATGACGGAACCATTGGAGATTCTAGTGAAATAATTGACACCTCATCTTTTTTTATTGATGGCGAAAAATCTTCATTAGTTATGGGGATTGGTAAGGGGTATCCACTGGTTGAAAGATTCCTTATTGGTACCATGTGGGATAGCTCTGGAGAATTTTTTTCTGGTACGATTGATGATATTGTAATTTGGGACCGTAAATTATCAGAAGATGAAATAAAATCATTATACAATTCTGGTTTAGGCATAGACCCAACTATAGATACACTAAATTACAAAAGCTCTGAAAATCTCATCGCTTTTTGGCCATTTAGTGAGGGTTTAGATAGCTCTATTACAGATTTTAGTGGTAATGGTTTTGATGGGCAAATATTAGGTGCTAGTTGGGTAAATATCGAATCCAAGCTTAATCCCATTGTAGAAATACTAGCAGTAGAAGAAGAGCAGGATGTTTACCAAAAAGAATTATGGGGGAAAATAACTGATAAGAATGGAAAATCACTTTATCAGGCTAATATTGTTTTAACAGGATCTCATAATGAAGAATTTAAATGGGAAACAAATATCTTAACGAATAGGAGGGGTGACTATGAAATCAATGATTGTCAGCCCTGGGATAAATTCACTGTTTCATTGGAAGGATACGAAACTCAAAATTTCTTCCCAGAAGATTCAGTCTTTTTAAAAAGTCCAGTTGACTTTACATTAATTAAAAAAATTGAAGATGTTCCATCTATTGATAGTTCGATGTATGCTGAGATTGCTAAAGAGGCAGAAGAAAATTATGAAATGATTCAATATATGATAAATTCTGCTAAACAGAATCAGGTTATATCTATTCCTGAAGGAATTCACATCGTTTCAAAACCTATCATTGTAAATAAAAAAGTAAATATTACCATTCAGGGCATTCTTTCATCAGGCATAGTATTAATAGATAGTCACCAGCCTGTTTTCATCATTAATAATTCATCAAACATTGTACTGCAGCATCTTGTTCTTGGTCATGATATTTCTACAAAGGGGAATCATGATTCAGAGATTGTAAGAATTAATAATGGCAATAATATATATGTTAATAGTTGTGAAATTAGTGGGGATGCTGCTATAGGATTAAAGGCCGTTGGCGTAAAGAGTCTGACTATCTCTAGTTGCTTTGTGCACGACAATAGTTGGTTTGCATTTTCTTTTCAAAAATGCGATAATGTTACCATTGAAAACTCTCAATTAATTGACAATAAGGAAGTGTTGTATCAAAGGTCTTCTAATGTCGTACTCCATAGTAATATTGTTAAAGATTAGATTTCCTTAATATCTTTCATGCAAACGAAAGAAAGAATATTAT
This sequence comes from bacterium, assembly GCA_018645565.1. Classification (GTDB taxonomy): domain Bacteria; phylum Fidelibacterota; class Marinisomatia; order Marinisomatales; family UBA1611; genus TMED80. Next base: position 4,426 of record JABGWJ010000123.1, read on the forward strand.
TTTTTATTTTACCCTCTTTTGCTATTTGTGCATTCATTATTTTTGTAATTATTGGAGCCTTGTCATACAAAGGAGGAAATAATTTAGATCAGAATGCAATAGGGTATTCTTTTGCTAATAACTACCTTAGTGATTTGGGTAGAATGAAATCAGTTGCTGGCCATGTTAATTCAGTTCCTTTCTATTGCTTCAACGGTGGGCTAATAATGTTGAGTGTTGTTTTCTCACTTTATTTTTCATTTTTGCCATCTCTTTATGACGAAAGTACTAATGTCCAAAACATATCTCGAGTCGGATCTGTTTTTGGTTTTTTGGCTAGTATTTGCTTTGCTGGGGTAGCATTTACACCTGCTGATGTATTATTAGATCCTCACATATTTTTCGCTGATTGGTTGTTTCGATTAATGAACTTATCAATTATTTTTTATGCTATTTCTTACGTTATAATGAAAAAAAATTATTTCATTTTTTCCTTTGTTTTTGGGCTTGTTGCATTATTTGTAAGCGCACATATAATACTGTCTGACTTTGGACTAGCAAAATTATTTAACGAACCACACACCGTAAGGGTGCTGTCCCAAAAAGCTGCTTCTATTGCACTTCTTATCAGTGTCCCTTTAATGACAATCTATAACCGGCAACGTTTACAATCAGGCCCTGTAGTTCTTAAAATTTTATCTTTATAGTAATAGATCAACATATTATCTAAAACATAAAAAGGAGGCTGTAATGAAACAGTATGCAATTGGATTTATTTCTGCAATTATGCTATTTCTTGTGGTAATCGTATCAGCGGGATTTGCTCCCGCTCCAAATTTTGGTATGACAGGGAAATATCAAATTGATACATTGCTTATTAAGCAAGAGGATTATCTAGGAAATAAAAGTTATGAGGTTTTATACACCGTTTTTGACACATCTACTGGTGATATAAAGCAAACGAGAAGAGTACCTCACAGTAATTATATAGCAAAAAAGATACAAAGACAAAAATCTGCATTTGATTATAAATAGATAGAGGAGTTTATTATGAAAAAGTATAGTATCGGGATATTAACAGGACTTATGCTTGGTATAGGAAGTGTGTTTTTATTAGGGTCATCTACCATTAAACCTGGTGGAGATCGCTTTGAGTATATAAGTGGTTCAACAGTAGATTTAAAAATCTTTGATAAACGTACGGGGAAAATGTTCGTTCGAGGTCGTGATTTTGTTACGGAATATGATATAATTAATGGTTATTATAGAGTTCGAACATTTACTCTATATGAAGAATAAATAGCATTACTGACAAATGATTAAACAAAACATAGATAGAGCAGCATCAAGAATAAGAAAATACGTTCAGAAAACTCCATTTGAAAAATCTGAAATGATATCTAAAATGACTGGAGCTGAAGTTTGGCTAAAGATGGAGAACCAACAGCACACAGGGTCATTTAAGTTTAGAGGAGCAATGAATAAAATGCTTACTTTGAGCCAGCAGCAACTAGATTCAGGTATTTATGCTGCATCAACAGGAAATCATGGAGCAGCTGTTGCTTATGCTAGCCAAATTCTTAAAGTCCCTTGTATTGTTTATGTTCCAGAAAAATCTTCAGAAGCAAAATTAGCTAACATGATGAGTTTTGGTGCTGAAATCAGAGTACATGGTGTAGATTGCATGGAAGGCGAGATAAAAGCTAGAGAAGTAGCAAGTAAAACGGGAGGAGTATATGTTTCTCCTTACAATGATGCTGAAATCGTTTACGGACAAGGTACTATTTCTGAAGAAATACAATCTCAATGTGACGGCCTTGACGCCATTATAGTCTCAGTTGGTGGTGGTGGATTGATTAGCGGCGTAGGAGGCTACCTTAAATCAATTTGGCCTAATATAGAGGTAATAGCTGCTTCGCCTGAGAATCATGCGGTAATGATAAAATCATTAGAGAAAGGGGAGATAGTTAAAATCAATCCAAAGCCCACGATTTCTGATGGAACAGCTGGTGGTGTTGAAGAACAGTCAATTACTTTTGATTATTGTCAAAATTTTGTAGATCACACAATATTACTAACCGAGAAAGAAATTGAAGAAGGTTTAATACATGTGCTCGAAAAAGAACGAGTTTTAGTTGAAGGTGCTGCCGGTACATCAGTAGCTGCTTTAATTAAAATGCAAGACCAGTTAAAGGGCAAGAAAGTTGGAATAATTCTCTGTGGTAAAAATATAAGTGTTGATGTACTTAAAAGAATTTTATGAAGATCTATGGACTCGAGGACATCAAACGAGTCTTACCACAAATTGACCTTACTCCAATAATTAAAGAAGGGTTTATAGCCTACTCATCAGGTCTTTCAGTTGTACCACCTGTTGGAGAATTATTATTTGAAGACCCTCCTGGTGATGTCCATATAAAATATGGTTATATTAAAAATGATGATTATTATGTTATAAAAATAGCTTCAGGATTTTACGGAAATCATGAATTAAATATACCGTCTAGTCAAGGTGGTATGATGATATTGTTTGATCAAAAAACAGGTAAA
>JABGWJ010000124.1 GCA_018645565.1 bacterium
AGTGGAAGTAATTACATTTTAAAAATGAGTGATTATAAAAAAGGCGACTGGTGTCCCATTTGGGATTCTCTTTATTGGGGGTTTGTTGATCGCAATAGAGAATTTTTTAGAAAAAACCCTCGCATGAGTATGATGGTTTCAATGTTTGATAAAAAAGATGATGCCTCAAAAAAGAAGCTATTTGAAACATCTGAAAATTTTATTGAAAATTTATTTTAACAATACTGTAAAAAGATAAAAAGGTATAACAATCACCCCAATTAAAATAAGTGAAACTACAGCCCATTTAAAAAACGTTACAAAAAAGTATTTAATGGCAAAATAAATTTTATTTTTTATTTTCACTTATATTTTCTATATCCAGAAATAATGTCGATTATAACTTCATCATAGTTTTTGACAATCAAGTGCAATTTGCCTTCAACCATTTTAGCTGTACCACTTAGGTCCATGTCCTTGTAAGTCCAATTCTGATCTCTGTCTACAGCCCAATTAAAAGAATTGACATTATTATCAGACCAATTTTGTTCATTAGTCCATTCAATATTTCCAAGTAGCTGTATGAAAGTAGGCTTAGTTATCTCCTTAGCGTTTAAGTACTCTGTCTCAAAATCAGTTTTGGCATATGGGTGCTTCTCTATTAATTCCGAACCATTAGTAGATTTAATAAATAATCTTGTATAGTCCGTCCAATCTTGAAACCAGATTACAGCTGGTCCTATGTTTGATGAATCAGAATCCCACACATAGTGAGGAATGTTTTTGGGGTCAATATTTTCCTCTGAATAGCAGAATGACACTAGGCAGAGCGTTATAATAATTATTTTATTTTTCATATTAAAAATTAAGATGACGTTAAGCAACTATTCAAATATTTTATAATAAAAAAAAAGTTCAAAACGCTCAAAAAATACTTTATTTAATGTACAGTTTGTTATTACACTTTGACATGAAATATTTAAACTCTAAAGAAGTATCAGATATAATTGGCGTTAACATTTCCACCCTCAAAAGATGGACCGATAATGGTACCATCAATTGTCACAAGACAGCAGGTGGTCATAGAAAGTTTACTATGCAAAATGTTAGAGATTATTACAACTCGAACAAAAAAGCATCGAAGAGTGATAATGTCTCGCTTGAAAATTTTGAGCACAAAAAGATATTTGAACTTATCAAAAAAGGTAATTTCTCAGAACTTAGTTATAAACTAGCTGATGCTAGTATAGAATCTGATGAGTCTACAGTAAAAACAATTATATCCGGTTCTTACATGAATAATATCGATGTTGAAACTTTATTCGATGAAATCGTTGACCCTGGAAGTATGATTGTAGAAAAAGCCTTACATAAAGGTTATCTATCACACACTGAAGCTTTTATCAGTAGAAAAATTATAACGCGCGCTACAGAATCACTTAATGATAACAAACCTAATGGTTCATTCAACGGTAAGTTTGCACTTTGTGTTAATTTTGAAGACAACCTGCCTGATTTGGGAGTAGTTATGTCAGAAGTAGTATTAAGACATAAAGGATATAATGTTTTCAATACAGGTTCGCATGCTGAACTTGGAGACCTTGAAAAAGTGATTAAAAATAAAAAAATTGATCTCGTTGTTTTTTATCTATGCAACATGCAGTGCTGTATGTCAATTGTTGGGGACAACATAAATAAGACTGCGAAACAAGTGACTTCTATTTTTGAAATATCTGAAAAAATGAAAGTTGATGTAATATTTGGTGGTCTAGGTATAGAGCTTTTGCCTAATATTTCTGATACAATATCTCAAACCTTTATTACGTTCAAAGAGCTAAATAAGCTAGTTTAATTCGCTTCCTTAATTAACTATGGGTGAAAATATGGGAAGAATGCGTCATTTTAGAACTGGGTCATTTAGTGGTATGTGTGTTCTATATTGGATGGTTAGAGATAAGAGAGTTCGTGATAATTGGGCTCTATTAGAAGCTCAAAAAAAAGCAATTGAGAACAAAGTTCCCTTGATAGTGGTTTTTAATTATCACAATTCATATCAAGATGCGAATGTAAGGCAATATAGTTTTTCATTTTATGGGCTTCAAGAAGTTGATAAAGATTTGAAAAAACTCAATATCCAATTTTTTTTATTGAGGGGGCCAGCTAAAGAGACTATTTCTAAGTTTATTGAGGATTATAAAGCAGGTCTTTTAATTACAGATTTTAGTCCACTTAAAGTCTATACCAAAAGATTAAGAACTGTGGTTAAGAATACAACTATTCCCATTACCCAGGTTGATACCCATAATATAATTCCAGTTTGGAATGCATCTCCAAAAAAAGAATATGCAGCTTATACAATAAGGCCCAAAATAAAAAAATTACTCCCGACATATTTAATAGATATCCCTCAATTAAAAAGACATCCTGTACAAAGTAATTTTTCAAGCGTTGAAATAAATTGGAAGAAAATTGTAGAGTCAATGAACATAGACAAAAGCGTGAAATCTGTAGACTGGATAGATCCGGGTGAGAAAAATGCAAGAAACCTTCTAGGAAAATTGAAGACACAATTAATTGATTATAATGAAAAAAGAAACAATCCAAATCTGTACAAATTGTCAAACATGAGTCCGTATTTTCATTTTGGCCAAATTTCGCCTCAGCGTGTAGCTTTTGAAATAAAAAATTCAAACCTCCCTGAAGTTGATAAAGAAGCTTTTTTGGAGGAGATGATTGTTAGAAGAGAATTAGCGGACAACTTTTGTTTTTATGAAGAAAATTATGACTTTTTTGAGGGCTTTCATGCATGGTCACAAAAGACATTAAATGAACATAGAAATGATGAAAGAGAATATGTTTATTCTCCGCAAGAGTTTGAGGCATCAACAACGCATGATGAATTATGGAATGCAGCACAAGATGAAATGAAGACAAGAGGTAAAATGCATGGTTTTATGCGGATGTATTGGGCAAAAAAAATTCTGGAGTGGAGCCCGAGTCCTGAGTTAGCGCAGCAAACGGCAATAGATCTAAACGATAAATACCAACTTGATGGAAGAGACCCTAATGGTTACACCGGCATAGCATGGAGCATTGGAGGCATTCATGATAGAGCCTGGTTTGAAAGACCTGTCTTTGGAAAAGTTCGATACATGAATTATAATGGATGCAAAAGAAAGTTCAATGTGGATCAATACATAGAAAGCAATAAAATAATTAGTTGAATGTGCAACAATTTTATATTTAATTTTATGATATGTCTAATAATCAAAAATTGAAAAGTGATATCGATATAGGCATGTTGATGTCTCAAGTTGATAGGCTTTGCACTAAGCACTTTAGTCAAAATGCTCAAAATGCTGGTATAAATATCTCTCAAGACCAGTGGTTGGTTCTAGGTCCAGTTTGGAAGGTTGAGGGTATAGCACAGAAAGATATTGCTGAATATTGTGGTAAGGACAAAACAAGTGTAACGAAGATAATTGACACGCTTGAGAAGAGAAATTTAATGGTGCGAGTTCCTGATCAGTTAGATCAGAGAATAAAGAGGGTATTTCTCAGTAACAAGGGCAAAGAGCTGATGGAAAGTACAATGCCCATAATGGAACAGACTCGAAATGAAGTGCGTGAAGGTATTCCTGATGAAGAAATTGATTTATTTAAAACTGTATTAATTAAAATATATAAAAACCTAACAGCGAATAAAAATTCCAACTAGTTGAATCAGCAACTAATAATCTATGAAAATATACGTTATTATTATATCTATCTTCCTGTCATCATGTGCAGAAAAATTCTCCTCGAATGATTTATTGATTTCAAAATCCATTCCTAGCGTATGGAATCATCCTTTTCCAGATACATCTAAAGTCATTGGAAATTGGTGGGAATCATTTCAAGACACATCACTCAATAAAATCTTATCCGATTTTGATAAAAATAGTCCTGATTTAAAAACTGTAGCATCAAGACTTAAGATCGCAAAGCAGGTATTGAGAATTAACAATGCGGTTCGCTTACCATCTGCATCACTTAGTTTGAATGGTTCAAGCAGGCAACAGAATTTGACGGCTTTTGGGTTATCTGGTGATTTTTTTGGCGGAGGGCAAGATTCAAGTCAATCTAATACTGATAATAGTGGTGTTACTAGCTTTGCTTCTAACAACTTTGGTATGAATTTATCGATGCAGTGGGAATTAGATTTATGGGGTAAAGTTTTTAATCGTTCTAAAGCAGCCTTCAAAGATTATGAGTCTATATCCTATGATTTATCTTTCTTAAATTTTTCATTAAGAGTTCAACTGGCAAAACTATATTTTTCCACTTTAGAAGCTTCAAAGCAATTTGACCTGTCAAAAGAGACTTTTGATAGTGTGAATGAGTTAGCAAGCATGGTATCTGCCAGATATGATAAAGGACTGCGTTCATCATTAGATGTTAGGCTTACCCAATCATCTGTTTCATCTTCGCGCGCTACAATGGAAACTCGAAAGCAAATTTATGTTAATTTAGTCAGAAGGCTAGAGTCAATGCTTGGTAAGTACCCTAGTGGTACATATAACATTACAAATGATATATCTTCCAATCTTCCCATTATTAATTCAGGATTGCCTTCAGCTATTTTAACCAGAAGACCCGATATAAAATCTGCATTATCTAAAGTAGAGGCGGCTTCTCATAGAAAATCTGAATCTTTTAGTTCCTTTTTGCCAAGTTTCATTTTAACTAGCTCATTAGGAACTTCATCTAGCGAGCTTAGTGACATTCTAAACGATGACTACCAGGTTTGGTCACAAGGATTAGCAATAGGGTTACCAGTTTTTCAAGGTGGTAGCGTTAGGGCAAATAAAATTATTGCTCAGGAAAATTTGGAAATTGCGAAGCAGGATTTAATTAAAGTTATTCTGAACGCATTTTCAGAAGTTGAACAAACGCTTTTTGCTGAAAACTCAAATGATGTTCTGCTAGACTCCTATACGGACGCAGCAGAACAAGCTGAGGCAGCTTATAAATTATCAAGAGAAAGATATGATTCTGGTTTGGTTAGCCTTATCGCGGTTATGGATAGTCAACAGCGGTGGTTTTTAGCAAGGTCACAAGTATTAACGGCAAAAAAAAGTAAAATAGATACGCGTCTAAACTTGCTACTAGCATTCGGGGGTAATTTTTAACATGAAGCGAGAAAAAAATGAAAATTAATTTTAAAAAACTTAGTCCATTCATCATCGTTATTACGAGTATTGTTGTAGTTAATCTAATGATAAAACTAAAGCCTGAAGCTGAGTTTCAAAAGCCCAAAATCATACCGCAAGTCGTAGAAACTTTGGCGGCTTATCCAACTGAAGTGCAAGCTAAAATTAATTCACAAGGAACAATTAGGCCACAGCATGAGATTTTTGTGACATCTGAAGTGAGTGGAAAAGTAGAATGGGTCTCTTCAAATTTCCTGGATGGTGCGGGATTTAATTTGGGCGATACTCTAATGAAAATTGAAAAAAGAGATTATGAGCTTGCTTTAATATCAACAGAATCTAACTTATTCCAAGCAAGGCTTGCTCTGCAAAGAGAAGATGCTGAGTCGAAGCTAGCTAATATAGAATGGAAGAGAGTCGGTAAAGGTGATGCTTCGAGTTTGACGTTGAGAGAGCCTCAGCTTGCACAGGCTAGAGCAGTTTTAGCTGCAGCAGAGGCAGCGTATGAGCAGGCAAAACGAAATTTAAAAAGAACTTATATTGTTGCTCCATTTGACGGAAGAGTTAGAAAAAAAATGGTTGATATTGGAGCTAATCTGATTCCGGGCTCTCGAATAGCAGATATTTATAATACAATGAACTATGAAGTAAGGTTACCGATTGCAGATAAAGACATCCCTTTTCTTGGTGTGCCATTAGATGGTACGACTATCAATAAGAATAATAGACCTAGCGTCAGACTTACAACTAGTTATGGTGGTGACACATTTCAAGCGAATGGTTTCATTGTAAGGTCAGAATCTCAAATTGACCCCAAGACTAGGATGATTTCAGTTATTGCTACAATCCCAGTTAAAAATGAAAACCAAAAATTAAAAGTTGGTATGTTTGTTAATGCTGAAATTGATGGTCTTAAATATAATAATATTACCATAGTCCCTCGAAGTTCAGTCAAAAATGATATGATTTGGGTCGTCGAGAAATTTGTCCTTCGTAAAAAATCAGTTGAAGTTATTAGACTTGAAAACGATTTCGCTTTTATAGCAGATGGCTTAGAAAAAAACGATCGAATACTTATCACTAGATTAGACTCGTATGTTGATGGTATGCCTGTAAGAGAGAACTAGATTTATGAAAAACATCATTCGTTGGTTCATTCTAAACACCGTAGCGGCAAATCTGTTGATGATATTTATTATTATTGCAGGGCTTTTTACTTTGTCGAGGTTAAGAATGGAAGTCTTTCCAGATATAACAATACCTATTATAAATGTATCTGTTTTATATCCGGGTGCTTCCCCTGAAGATATTGAAGAATCTATCTGTGTAAAAGTTGAGGAGCAAGTCCAGGGAATTAATGGATTAAAACGCATTACTAGCTCATCTAATGAAAGTTATGGCTCAATTAATATCGAAGTTGAAAATGGTTATGACATAGATGAAGTGAAAGATGAAGTCCAATCCTTAGTTGATGCGATTACATCTTTTCCTGATGATGCAGAAAAGCCTACCGTGAAGAGTTTTGATGGACAGCCTGAGGTAATAACAATTGCGGTTCATGGAAATGTTGATGAAGTAAGCTTGTTAAATATTGCAGAAAAAGTTCGAGATGAAGTAAGTGATTTGCCAAGCATAACCCAAACGAGGTTAGGGAAAAAGCCCAGAGAAATATCTATTGAAATATCGGAGAACACGCTTCAAAAATATGGTCTTTCTTTTGATTATGTAGCCAGTAAGATTCGATCTTCTTCAATGGATGTCCCAGGCGGAGCGATTGAAACATACGATGGTGAAATTTTAATACGTTCGAAAGGGCAGGCATACTCAGGAGATGAATTTGGGGCTATCCCAGTATTATCATTACCGGATGGATCAACTGTTTTGCTCAGAGATATAGCAAATATCGTTGATGGATTCCAAGATGTAGAATATGATATTAAGTTTAATAGTGAGCCTGCTTTATTGATTAGAGTATATAGGACAGGGGAACAAAATGCTTTAAATATAGCTGATGAAGTTCATAAGTATATAAAAAAGAAAAACCCTACTATGCCGCCTGGTATTTCTTTGACTACAATGAAAGATGAGTCTGTTATCTTGCGGGGTCGAATCGAGCTCTTAACTGAAAACGCATACTTGGGCTTAGTTCTTGTCTTAATTGTTCTAGCTTTATTTCTTAAGCCTAAATTAGCCGCTTGGGTTTCCTTAGGTATTCCAATTTCTTTTATGGGTGGTTTCTGGCTTCTCCCCCTTTTTGACGTCTCAATAAATATGATTTCTCTTTTTACTTTTATACTTGTGCTTGGAATTGTTGTCGATGATGCTGTCGTCGTTGGTGAAAATATCCATATTTTTAGGAAAAGGGGTTTGAGTGCTGTCGATGCGGCTCTTGAGGGCGCTTATCAAGTTGCAAAACCTGTAATATTTGCAGTTTTAACTACAATGGTTACATTCTCCCCGATGATTCTCGTAGAGGGTGCGATGGGGAAAATATGGAGAATTATTCCGGTTGTAACAATTGTTGTTTTATTATTTTCATTAATTGAGTCTTTAACTATACTACCTGCTCATTTAGCACATATGAAAGATGATGATGAAGAAGAACAAAATAGATTTTTAGCATGGTGGTCAAAAGTTCAACTTGTTATCCATAATGGATTGCAAAGCTTTATAAAGAATCAATATAACCCCCTTCTGAGGTTAGCATTAAAAAACAGAGGGAATACAATCGCAATTTCTATTTCCATCTTTATTTTTACAATTGGTTTAGTAGCTAGTGGTTTTATAAAATTTAATTTTTTTCCTCCGCTCGAAGCTGATATCGTTATCGCTGGTGTAGAATACCCTGAGGGTACTCCTGTTCAAATAACAAAAGTTGGTCTAGAGCAAGTTGAAAAATCAGCTTATAGACTCAAAGATTCATTGGAGGTGCTTTATCCGGACAAAGAAATATTTATTAACATGGTCTCTACAGCGGGGGACCAGCCGATAAAAACTCAATCAGCTAGAGGTCCTGGTAATCTTGATGCCAATTTCTTCGGCTCTCACTTGGCAGAATGTGTTATTGAGCTTGCTCCTGGCGAAGAAAGACCAGTAAGTACAATTGAAATTTCAAAAATATGGAGAGAGTTGACAGGGCCCATAGCAGGAGTGAAGCAAGTTACATTCGATTCAGATCTTTTTAGTTCTGGGGCACCTATTGAAATACAGCTTTCAAGCATCAGTAGGGAAGATTTAAAGGCAGTTACTTCTATTCTTAAGGATAAGTTGCAGACATATGCTGGGGTTTTTGATATCAAAGATTCTTTTAGTGCTGGAAAAGATGAGATTAAACTTAGTCTTCGCCCTGAAGCTCAAAATTATGGGATAACCATGGCATCGCTTGCGCGCCAAGTAAGGCAAGCTTTCTATGGCGACGAGGTGCAAAGAGTTCAACGAGGCAGAGACGAAATCAAAGTTTTTTTAAGGTATCCAAAAGAGGAAAGAGCTAGTCTAAATAATTTAGAGCAAATGAATGTAAGAGTGGGTAATGATATTGAAGTGCCTCTGGGGCAAGTTGCTAGCAGCGAATTATCTAGCGGTTATTCAACTATTACAAGAACAGATCGAAAAAGGTCAATTAGTGTTACTGCAGATGTAGACCTTAGTGAAGCAAATGCTAATGAAATATTGGCTAAGTTTGAGAAAGAGCATATTCTTCCGATATTGAAGAATTATCCTAATGTTATTTACAGTTTTGAAGGAGAGCAAAGAGAGCAAAGAGATACACTGGGTTCGCTATTTAAAAATTTTGCACTAGCATTGTTTATTGTTTATGTGCTACTTGCAATTCCTTTTAAATCTTATTCGCAACCACTTATAATAATGTCGGCAATACCCTTTGGTTTTACCGGAGCAGTTATAGGTCATATTATTATGGGTATGAACTTGGCGGTGTTATCAATAATTGGAATTGTCGCACTTTCAGGAGTAGTGGTCAATGACAGCTTAGTGATGGTAGACTTTATTAATAGATATCGCCAAGAAGATGGGAAGTCTTGCTTAGAAGCCGCATTAGCTGCAGGTCCTCGCAGGTTTAGGCCAATACTACTTACTTCGGTTACCACGTTTGTGGGTTTATTCCCGTTATTAATCGAAAAGAGCGTGCAAGCACAGTTTCTAGTTCCGATGGCGGTTTCACTAGCTTTTGGTGTGTTATTTGCAACTTTTATTACACTGATTTTGGTGCCAACTAGTTATTTAATTATTGAGGACATGAAAGATTTTTCCGCAAAACTATTTAATAAAAACGCTTAAAACGCTCATTATTGATTGACAAGGTCAGATTGTTTCAATTAAATTTATTACATATTATTTCTCACAATAAAATGATAAGGTACACAAAATGAAAATCGCAGTTTTTGGTGGAACAGGGTTTGTAGGTTCATACATAATTGACAATCTCATTGAAGAAAACCACCATCCAAAATTATTAGTCCGCAAAGGTTCAGAAAGCAAAGTGGCTTTATCAGAAAAATGTGAAATAATAGATGGCGACATTAATAATGTAAGTGCTATTAAAGAAACCATTGCTGATTCGGATGCTGTTATCTACACAATAGGAATTATTAGAGAGTTTAAATCAAAGAGTATCACTTATGAAAATTTGCATTTTGATGGTGCTGTAAAGTGCATTGATGCCGCACAAGAAGCTGGTGTAAAAAGATTTATTTTGATGAGTGCTAATGGAGTGTGTCCTGATGGAACAGGTTATCAAAAAACAAAATGGATGTCTGAACAGTATCTTAAGAATACCAAATTAGATTGGACGATTTTTAGGCCATCCACGATCTTTGGTGACCCAAGAGGTAGCGGTCGTCCTGAGTTTTGTTCTCAGCTAAAAAAAGACATGATTGCCTTGCCGTTTCCAGCGCCTCTTTTTCATGACGGTCTCAATCCTTTTGATGCAGGAAATTTTTCTATGTCTCCAATTCATATTAAGGATGTTGCAAAGAGTTTTGTTAGTGCGCTAGATAATAAAAATATGGTAAATAAAACAATAGAGCTTGGGGGTGAGTCTTTCACTTGGAAAGAAATAATTAAAAAAATCGGATCTGCGTCTGGGAAAAATAAATTTATGGTTCCTGCTCCTGTCTTTGCCGTCAAGTCCATTGCCGCAATATTAGATAGATTTAGTTGGTTTCCCGTCACAGCTGACCAGTTAACTATGCTGGTTGAAGGTAATACTTGTGACTCTTCAAAGTTTTTTTCAGAAAATAAATTAGTACCGATTCCTTTTAATAAAGAAAATCTTTCCTACCTAGGTAAAGATTAATATTGAAATATTTAATTGGATTAAGTGTACTAGCTATGTTTTCTTTAACAATAAATACTTTATTTTCACAAAAAATTTCTTTAGCTGAAGGTGAACTGGCTCCCCATTTTGAGTTGTTAGATCAGGACAAAAACATGATTTCATCAACAGATTTTAAGGGTAGAAGAAGTGTCATATATTTTTTCCCCTATGCTGATACCCCTGGCTGAGTAAAAGAAGCTTGCGGGTTCCGCAATATTTTTGAAGAATTTGAAAAAAATAATATTTTAGTTTTTGGAATTAGTTACAACAATCCAAGTGCTTTAAAAAAGTTTAAAGTGAGGTATAACCTGCCTTTTAGCTTTCTTTCAGACGCAAAAAAAGTTGTTGCAAAAAGTTTTGGAGCGGATGGCTTATTTACTCCAAAAAGAATGACTTTTGTCATTGATGAGAACGGTAAAGTTGAAAAAATATATAAGAAAGTGAATATTAACACACATGCAGAAACTATACTCAAAGATCTTACTAGTTAAGATAATTACTATAACAGCTTTACAGCTAAATATTGTCAGTGCGCAACAAGATGGCTCTGTATACGGTTTTGTTACTGATAGTTCAAGTGGCGAAGCTTTAATTGGAGCGAATGTATTTATTAATGAACTTGGACTTGGAATGGCAACTGATGTTAATGGTTATTATGTGTTGCAGGAAATACCGCCTGGAGCGCATAATATTTTAGTTTCGTACGTTGGATATAAAATTCTGTCTAAGAGAATTGAAATAGTTGATGGTGAGGCTCTAAAACTTGATTTGGTTTTAAGCGAAGAAGTTGTTTCAATTAGTGAGGTCGAGGTGACTGCGGAAAAAATAAAGAGGAAAAACAATATTCAGCCAAGCACGGTAAACCTTTCGCCCAGAATGCTTAGGTCTGCACCTGCTCTTGCAGAACCCGATTTATTTAGAACAATCCAAGCTTTACCGGGGGTACTGACTACATCGGAATTTAGCACCGGTCTAGTCATTAGAGGTGGTAATACAGATCAAAACCTCATCCTTCTTGATGGTGTGACAGTGTATAACCCCTCACATTTGGGAGGGATTTTTTCTAATTTTATTGTCGATGGTGTAAAAGAAGCAGAGTTAATTAAAGGTGCCTACAATGCTGAATATGGTGGTCGTTTATCTGCAGTATTGAATATTATTAGTAGAGAAGGAAATAAAAAAAAGATTGAAGGTAAAGCGAATCTTTCATTGCTTTCTGCTCAAGCAACTTTAGAAGGTCCTTTCTACAAAGGTGCTTGGGTTTTTTCTGGCAGAAGAACATACTTTGATAAAATTTTTCAAAATGTCCCTACCATACCCCCATATTATTTTTACGATGTTCAGAGCCATATATACTCTGATTTAACTCCTAAAGATAGAATCTCGTTAAGTTTTTACAATGGCGTTGATGATCTCCTTTTTGACACCTTCGGTCTTGCGGGTAGATGGGGAAATCGAACAATAAGTGCTCAATACCGTAGAGTTTTTTCTGAAAAGCTTATTGGAAACTTTTTGCTAGCAAATAGTCTGTTTTTTACAGAGTTTGGTTTAGGAGGATCTAATGGTTTAAATAGTGATAATCAGATAGACGATGCAACTATGGCCGCAAATTTTTCATGGTTTAAATCATCTTCAAGTACGATAAAATTTGGAGCTCAAATCAAAAATTTAGGCTTTTTGTACACCAATTCATTTAATGACTCACTACAATTTGAAATTGACACAAAACCAAAAGAATACGCTAGTTTTGTAAAATTAAAATACTCTCCTTCAGAAAAATTCATTTTAGAACCAGGTATAAGAATAAACTTATATAATGTATATAGTGACTCTATTTTTCCTGATTTACGTTTTGGAACGAAATATTTATTAACAGATGATAGATACATTAATTTTTCTGTAGGTAATTATCATCAATTTATTGCCACTTTTCAAGACGATTATAACCCAACTATTCTTGATCAATGGATAGCAGTTGATAATACCGTAGCTCCAGCTAAGTCATCGCAGATTGTTCTTGGTTATGAAGAATACATAAATGATTTGTATAAACTTCAAGTTGAAGGATATTACAAAGATATTAAAAATTTATTCACTTTTGAAGAATCCAGATCAACCACAGATGAGGCTATTTCTGATACTGCTCTTTCTGATATTGTAACACCATCGAATGGTTACGCTTATGGCTTAGAGTTGTTTGCACAAAAAATGAGCGGAAGGTTAAGTGGTTGGTTAGCATATACTTACTCTGTTTCCAGAAAATCAATGAATAGCATCTTTTATGATCAAAATGAAGAATATTATAATAGTTGGGATAGAACTCACTCTTTTAGCGCGCTGGGTAATTATCAAATAAACCAAAAATTGGATATGAATTGGAAATTATCGCTGCAATCTGGTCAAGCATATACGCCAATAATAGGTTATTATAATCAAATTTTGCCCGAAAGTCCTGATGAGGTTTACCGGACAATTCCGGGGACAAGAAACTCAGCAAGATATTCGCCATATAGCAGGATGGATCTAGGGCTTGTATACCATACTAAATTATTCGGAACAAAAATGGACGTCTATCTACAAGTAATTAATCTTTTTAATAGAAAAAATACTTTTAGAAAGTCTTACAGCGTAGGAAGCATCTACAATGGCGTTGATGATGATGGAGATTGGGATGAAGAAAAGGATGATGCTAATGGGAATGGAAAGCCGGATGTCGGTGAATTCAATGTCGATGAACAAGATGAGGGAAGGCTTCAAGTCAATGATATCAGCCTATTCCCAATTATTCCTACCATCGGCTTTAGTTGGGAGTTTTAAATGAGAAATAATATGAAATTAATAATTCAAATCTTTTTTGTATCAATCTTTTTTCAATCATGTTCTTTTGATGATAATAATATTGAATATGAGGAACAGCTTGTAGTATTTGCATCAATAAATGCTGGGTTCCCTGTGTTTGACACTGTATTTGTCTCTAGAACGGCAGGTGTTGAAGAGTCAGTAGATGCGGCAAATCTATATATTGAAAACGCAAATGTAAAATTGATAAATCTGTCAGATAGTACAGAATTAAATTTTTATTCAATAGGTAACGGAAGATACTATCCAGTAGATATTTCAATGCAAAACGTAGACTCAATTTCGAGGTACTGGCTTGATTACATTATTAAATCTGGAACTTCCTATCGTTTAGTTGTGAGTAGCGGCCAAGATTCTGTAATTGCTCAAACTAATGTACCTGAAAAAATAGTCATCACACCAGCGAATATGCCTGACTACAATTGTCCTGATGGTAGTAATCAACCAGTAAGCACTATTGATGTAAACAATTTAGACAATTTGACATTTGATCAAATGCTTTCTCTTTACCTAGACCCGATAGATTATATTGAAAGTAATAGTATCAATGTAGATTCTGTTGAATTTAAAATTGGAGACTGTTACACCAAAAGCTTCGCAAGTATTCCCATGTTTGCAGTTGACTTCAACGAAGATGATTACAATACAATACAAATTATATCAAATGCTCTAGAGACTGACGCAGTTGGTCTTGAGCCGTTTAATGATGAAAATAGTAATGGTACTTTTGATGAAGGGGAAATTTTTTCAGATAGAAACAGTAACGGTGTTCGAGACAGTTGTTACATTAATCTAATTTATAGTGACGAAAAGGGTCTTTTTGATAATGATAGTTTAGAGTATAACAGATTAGCAAATATTTGGAAAAACCCTCTGAAAAAAGGTGGAGCAGATGGTACATGGCGTGAAAACAGCCCATATAGAAATAATCCATGGTTGTGGAATGCAGATAGAGCGCCATCCCCAATTATGTGGCTTTATTTTGATTATTATGGTCACTACATGATGACATATAAATCGACTAGTGATTCATATTTTAATTATTTCAAAGGAGACCCTGTCGGGCAAAATATATACTTACTTCCAGAATCAAATTTTGAAGGTGGTCTTGGCGTATTTTATAGCTCTTCTTCTGCCTCCTTTCTTGTTAAAATAACTAAACCAGAATAAAAAATATTTCTTTAAACTTGTTAAAATAAAATGATGAATAATCTGAGTTTTATTTAACAAAAAAATGAATATTTTTAAAAATCTTACTTTTATAATTTTTTGTTTAGCAATATTTAACGCGTGCGAAAAAGAAGATCCTGAAGTTGAAGATTGTGCAGGAATCCTCAGTGGGGATAGCGTTTGTGGTTGTATGGACATAGAGGCAATGAATTATGATAGTACCGCTACCTATGATGATGGTACATGTGAGTACAATCAAAATGTAGATTGTGCTGGTGTAACTGGTGGTGACAATATTTGTGGGTGTACGGATGAATCAGCTGTTAATTTTAATTCTCAAGCAACACATGATGATGAAAGTTGTCAATATTATAGTGGGCAGATGAATGTGGTTTGGTCAAAGTCGTATGAAGAAATAGATGGTGAAATGTGGTCTTTACGAACTGTTTCTGATGGAGGGTTTATTATGTCGCTTGGTAATTCTAGTGATTGTGTTGATTCTCAATGTGATTACCAAGGTCAGTTAATAAGACTTGATTTAAATGGAGATATCATTTGGGAGAAGAAATACCCAGGGTCTTCAGCATTATACAGTACCATAGAAACTTCTGACGGGGGTTTCATATCAGCAGGATATTATGAATGTAATTCATCTGCAGATTGTTATCCCGACATGTATATTCTAAAAACTGATTCAGATGGAGTTTTGGAGTGGTCAAGTACTGAATCTTCTGAAGGGAATAATAATGATTGGGCAAGAGATGTTATTCAGACTTCAGATGGTAACTATGTTATTGCGGGGACTTGGAATGATGATGGTTGGAATAGTAAAGCCTGTTTAAGAAAATATGATATAAATGGCGAATTGATATGGGCTAATATTTATAATAATTCAGTTGCTAACGAAGCATATGAGGTCATTGAGACGGATGAAGGTGATATAGTCTTTGCCGGATATTCAGGCACTCAGCACGGTGCATATAAGTTTTTTGTTGTTAAAACAGACCATGATGGAAATCAGATATGGACAAAAGCTAAAAACTCTACTGGGGATGCAATCCTTTACTCTTTATGTCTAGCTCCGGATGGGAATTATGTTGCAGCTGGGTTTTGTAATAGTTGGCGAAGTAATTTGATTGTGAAAAGAAATTTGAACAATGGAAATAATATATGGAATGAATGTATAATTGGTGAATTTAATGTTGGAGGTGTCTACGATATAACCCCTGCATTAGGTGGAGGCTATTACTTTATAGATGAAAGAAGTTATTTGACTAAAATAAGTGAGGATGGTGATATTATTTTCACTGAGCAGACCCTCGGCAATCAAGCTATAATTGAACTAGAGAATGGAGATTTAATTGTAGGTGGTAAAAATGCTTTTTTAGATGGTGGGTATGGCGGAGCAGCTAGTATTGTAAAATTATCATTTCAATAGCCAATAATTTAAACTACTGCAAAAATTTGTAGCCCGTAGGAGAATCGAACTCCTGTTGCCAGGATGAAAACCTGGAGTCCTAACCACTAGACGAACGGGCCAAATTTTGTAATAGCTTTAAAAATCTAAGGCCTAAATTTATTGAAACAACGAACTGAGGCCAACTACTTTTAGCAGTAGATGCTAACTATTTGCTTTATCAAGAATATCAAGTAATTGACCATTCTGATGAAGCTCATTAGTGATATCAGCTCCTCCAACTAGTTCTCCTTTTACAAATAATTGAGGAATGGTTGGCCAACCAGAATGCTCACTTAATTTTATACGAATGTTTGGATCTGTTAAAACATTTACATCCTTATAATCTATTCCATAATGATTGAGAATTTGTACTACATTGTTAGAAAAACCACATTGAGGCATCTCTTTTGTCCCCTTCATGTAAAGAATGATTGAGTTACTACTTATATCATCAACTATTTGTTCTTTTAAATCCATATTATAACCTTATTTATGATTTTTTTTGATAGAGGAAATTAAGAATATTTTATGATAAACATAAAAACCTATCATAATTTATTTTTTATTAATTAAGTAAACAGCAACGACTGATAAAATACCGCCTAAGATAGTTGTGAATAAAATCTCTTCACTGAGAATTATTTTTGAAAAAACAATGGCTGTTAATGGAACAATAAAAATAAATGAACTAGCTTTAACAGCTCCAATTTTTGATGAAGCAAAGAAATACATTGTATTTGCAAATGACATTACAACTATTGAAAGCAGAAAAATATTTATCCAAAAAGGCGAGTCGTAGTTTGTGACTTGGGAAATAGAATCTAATTCACAAAAAGATAATGAAATTATTGAAGCAAATAAAAAGCTCCAAAAACTGAAAGCAAGAAAATGAATACGGTTTTTAGATTTTTGAGATGCAATTGTAACAGAAACCCATGAACAAGATGCTAATATATAAAATAGATTTCCAGAACGAATCATTAAATCCAAGTCCATTTCCCACAATCGCATTATAATAGCTCCACCAATAAGACCTAAAATTAGGCCCAGTAGTTCTTTTGACTTTGCTGATGATCTATCTAAGAATGAAAAAACAAACAAAGATGTAAGAATTGGATTTAAAGTTGTTACTAGTACTCCTCCAACACCTGCAAGTCCCATATGTGTTGATCTAAAATAAAAATAATTGTAAGAACATAATGAAACTGCATTCCATAAAATGAACATAAAACCTTTTTTGTCCACTTTAAATGGGATGTGATACTTTATTAAAATTGGGATTAAGGCAATTGAAGCAAAAAAGAAGCGTAAGAATATTTTATCAGCAACATTTCCATAGGGTCCAAGTATTTTTGCGCCTACCCAAGAATAACCCCATGTTATCATTGCAAAAATCATAAGCAATGTGAATTTTTTTTCTTCGTTTTTCAAAATATGACTATAAAATAGATTACAAGATACTAGGAAATAAATATGTTCTCCATGTAAAATAAATCATGGAAACTAAATATCCACTAATAAAAAGAGGTTGGTTAAGGGCACTTTTGTTCTTCTTTACTTTTTTTATATTCATAACGTTATTTGATTTAGTAGGTATAGCTATTGTCGCATATTATAGTGAATATGGTTTTGAGGAGTTCATTTCAGATCCAGAATTAATAATGGAAAATAAAATGATGTTATTGATGATGGTCTGTCAACTTATTGGCACTATTTTCACTGTTGGTCTTTTTCAAAAATTTATTAGTAGAGAAGATTTTGTTTCCATTGGTTTGAATTTTGTTGGTTTTAAAATTGACTTTTATAAAGGGCTCTTGGCAGGAACTGTTTTAATTTGCTCTGGTTTCATATTGCTAACAGTTTTAAACCTTACGTTAATAGATTTAACTTATTTTTCTTTCTATGATCAAATATTTTATTTTTTCCTTTTTACGATTGTATCGTTAAATGAGGAAATAGCAATAAGAGGATACATTTTACATAATTTGAGTAGCTCCTTTAATAAGTATGTTGCTTTGATTATATCTTCCTTGGTTTTTATGATTATGCATCTTGGAAATCCAAATATTGGAATTTTGCCTTTAGTAAATTTATTTCTTGCTGGAATATTTTTAGGAATTTATACGATACATAAAAACAATTTATGGTTTCCAATAGGTGCACATTTAACTTGGAATTATCTGCAAGGCCCAATATTTGGTTTTGAAGTGAGTGGAAATAAAATTAATAGTTTATTTGAACAAAAACCAAATGGCCATGAACTATTAACAGGTGGAAACTTTGGATTTGAAGGTTCTATTATTTTGACTCTTTTTCTAATGATAAGTATTTTTTATATGGATGGATATTTTCAGAAGCCTAATATATTTAAGCCAAGTACTTTATAATTCAAACGTTCGCTCAACTACTTATAATTAATTAAATTTTCTCATGGCGGAGACATTTACAAGCACCTTTATAAATAATTTCATATTGATTTTTGTAGCAATAGATCCCTTTGCTCTTATTCCTATTTTTGCAGGTATAACCCACGGTCTAAAAAAAAATGAAATAAAACGCATCTATTTAAGAGCTACTGTCATTTCATTCGTGATCTTATTTTTCTTCTCTATTCTTGGGCATTCTTTATTGAGTGTTATGGGCATCAATATAAATTCTTTTAAAATAATTGGTGGACTATTTCTCATTTTTATTGCATTTGAAATGGTCTTTGAAAAAAGAGACGAAAGACGTCAAAATTTAGCAGATACGGCTCTCGATGAAGTTTCAGTTATTTCATTGGCAACATTTCCTTTAGCGATTCCGCTTATTGCTGGCCCTGGTTCAATTACGATAACGATGCTCATTGCAGAAAACTCGGGACCAGATATAGTAAGCAAAATGATTAATTTTTTTCCAGTTACTCTTTCTGTGTTTTTAGCAGGAATATGTATGTGGCTATCATCTAAACTTACTGAAATTATAAGCATGTCTTTATTAAGTGTAATTCAAAGAGTGTTTGGATTGCTTCTTGGAGCGCTTGCAATAGAATATGTCATTTCAGGGATTAAGAACACATTTGGTCTATCTTAGTTTGAGGTTATTTAAGCTGCGTTTATTATTAATGAAAAAGTATTTTATAATTATCATAACTATTTTTATCTATAGTTGTGAACGAGATAGTAGTTCTCAAAGTTCAGGCGAGCAATTAATTCCAGGAAGAAAAATTTACATTGCTGGGAGCTCTTATAATTCTTCTGGCGATATGACAGCATGTTATTGGGTTGATGGAGTTAGAAACGAATTATCTGGAGGAGCTTGGGCTACAGATATTACTGTATCAAATGGAGATGTCTATATTTCTGGTACAAGCGAAAATTACGATGCATGCTATTGGATTAATCAAAAAAGATATGATTTGCCTGGTCAAGGTGGAGAAGCTGAAGCTATAGCTGTTTATGAAGATGATATCTATGTGGCAGGATGGTATAATAATGGCTCGTGCTATTGGAAAAATGGACAAAGGATTGATCTGACAATAAGTAGAGATTCTCAAGCATTTGCGATAGGAGTTCGTAATAATGGTAGTGTATATATTGGGGGTTATTACATGAATAATGATCATTATATCATACCCTGTTTTTGGAAAGATGGTAATAGCCGAACAAATCTTCCTGTCCCGAATGGGGGTGATGGGGAAGTATATGACATTGCATTTATGGATGGAAATATGAGATACTATGGAGGTTATGTTTTAAAGACTTCTAATTTTGCTGGATATACACCGACTGCCGCATATTGGAGACATACAACTAGAACAAATCTTCCTTTAGCAGGTTCAACAATGGATATTTATGGTGCTATTGGTCAATCTATTACAATTAATGGCGAGGATATATATGTCGCTGGATATAGAGACTGGTTTGGTGATACTGGGCAAGAAGGGCCTTCAGGCGGATACACTCCACAATATTGGAAAAATGGAGAGATTCATGATCTTGAAGAAGGTATGAGAACTGATTTTGGGACGGGTGCTGCCTATGATATAAAAATATCAGATGCAGATATTGTAGTTGTTGGCGTAGCGCCAAGAGATACAATAAATAATATTAGTTTAGAGAGTGCATGTGTTTGGTTTAATGGTGAATTGAAATATCTATTAGACCAAGATAATATCCCTGAAGATCTAGATGATTGGATGGTAAGTACGGCTAAAGGATTATATATAGATTAAGGTAACTTATAAGTAGTATTAAAAAATGGAGAAGAAAATGTCAAATTTTAGAAAATTGAAAAATGGTGATGAAGCTGAGGAATTAAATTCTTCTGTTCAGCTTATAATTAAAACTAAATGTCCAAAAAAATGGATTATTGAAGATCTTGAAACTGGACAAAGGTATAGGGCAAATGGGACTACTGAAATCGGTACAATGTTTGATCCCATTGATTATTGATTTAAAAAGTTTATTAGTTGACAAATAGAAACTTTAATTATTGTCTAGTTTTTTTAATCCTCTGCCTTGAAACGAGTGGTTTATTTTCACAAAATAGAAAACCTTATTTTGATTGTCCCTGCCCACAAATAATTGCTCACCAGGGATCATCTCTAGAACTACCTCCAAACACAGTTGAAGCTTTTGAGTTAGCACTAAACCAGGGTGCAGATATAATTGAACTAGATATTTGGCTAACTAAAGATGAAGAATGGGTAGTAGTACATGATGAACACTTATTAAAAATCACGGGAATTAATAAAAATGTTGGTGAATTGACTTTGTTGGAGATGAATTTTTTAGATGCCGGATATGGTTTTTATAAAAACAATACAGGACGTACAAACCTCAGTGTTAAGCAATATAAAATTCCATCATTAGAAAAAATTTTTCAAACTTTTTCAGATGAAAGAATTAATATTGAAATTAAAGATTCAAAATTGAGTGGTCTTGTAGGTCTTATTGATTTAATAAATGAATATAAAATGAGTGATAATATTCTTATTGTATCATCACACTATAGCGTAATTAAAAAATTTAGAAAGATGGCTTCTCGTCAAATAGTTACAGCAGCTTCGAGACGTGATATAATAGGTAGTATGTATTGGAGTTGGTTACCTTTATATGAATTTAAATTTGATGCTTTTCAATTACCATTTTATTCTAAAACTGTGGAAAAATATAAAATGAATCATGCTTCATGGCTAAAAGACAAACAAGAAAAGCAATTAGAAGTTCATTATTATACTTTAGATGAAACGGCAGATATCAAGCAGGCAATTTTAATCGGGGCTAATGGGATTATTACGAATAAACCAAAGGTGGTTTATGATGTTCTTAAAAATTTAGGTATGCGTTAGTTAAGTCTATGAATATTAAGTCTAAACCTTCTGATTCTTACGTTTTCCCTAGAACAAAAAAGAAAATTAGAAATAGATCTGTTTTAGCTGCTATGACAAACAAACAAAGTCACCGCGACGGAACATTGTCAGATGAAGAAATTAATTGGCTTACAAGACGAGCAAAAGATGGGTTTGGAATTATAACTACTGCGGCTACGCATGTTTCTAAGAACGGTCAAGGATGGGAAGGTGAATTTGGAGTTTATGAAGATTCCTTTATTAATAGATTAAAAGTATTAACAGATAGTATTCACGAACAAGATAGTTTGGTTTTTGCTCAACTGTTTCATGGGGGAATGAGAGCACCAGAAAAATTAACAGGTAATATTCCAATTTCAGCTAGTAAAATTCCTTGTAAGGAATCCTCAACAGGTTCTACAAAAGCTGCTAATCAAAAAGATATAGAAGGTATTATATTTGATTTTAAATCTGCTGCAACTAGGTGTGTGGAAGCAGGCTTTGATGGAATCGAGCTTCATGGAGCTCATGGGTATTTGATATCTCAGTTTCTTGGTAAAAAAACTAATCACCGAAAAGATATTTGGGGAGGCGACATCCATAATAGGTCAAAATTTTTAATTAAAATTATAAATGAAATTAAAAAATCTGTTCCAGAATCTTTTATTGTCGGAGTCAGGATTTCGCCAGAAATAAATGATATGGGAATATTTTTAGATGACAGTTTAGAGCTTGCGAAAATATTAACAAAGATTGGAATTGATTTTATTCATTTATCTTGCTGGGATTGTTTTAAAATATCTGAAGAATATTCAAAAGACAAGAAAACAATAACTGAATGGTTTACTCATACCATCCCGAACTTGCCTACTATAATAAGTACAGGAGGAATTTGGTCATCAAAAGATGCAACTGATGTTATGATGCAAGGAGCTGACTTGATTGGTGTAGGTAGAGTAGCTATACCTTATCCTGATTGGAGTCTAAACCTTAAAGATGATAACTATAATCCTCCAAGGATGCCATTTACATCAACGCAGCTGACTAAAGCGGGGTTAAGTGATGTGTTTATTGCTTATATGAGAAATTGGAAAGGATTCGTTGAAGATGAAAAGTAAGAATAATAATCCATATGCAGATGCATTAAATGGACTTGATCTAAAAGACCCTGTATCAGCATTCTTTAAATTTTGTAAAGAACGTGAACAAATCAGAATAAAAAGAGAACAAGGAGAGTCATTTCCTTGGTCAGAGGATCCAATATTCCAAAAGGGTAGATTTTTAAATGTGTTTAGAGAAGACGACCGTGTAAGTAAATCTATTATAAAGTTTGCTGAGGGTCTCGAACAAGATCTGCCAGATTTAGTTCAAGCATTATTTTTTGCAAGATGGTGCAATAAAGGAGTAGTCCTTGATGCTATTTCTAAAGATGTTTTAGCTGATAAAGCACTAATAAAAAATAAAATGATTGCTTTTGACTCCTGGTCAAATAAAACAGCTTATCCAGTAGAAGAAATAGAATGGAATGGTATAAAGTACTCTAGGCTAGAAGCTGCAACAACATTATTTCATGATATTAAAGATTCTTTATGTGAAATAATAAGAGGATCTGCCGGTGATGTAATAGTTGCTACTCAAGCTGTAAATCATGAGTTTAAAATGAAGAATGATTTTCCAATATTTATGGCAGTCATTGACATTGCTTGGTTTCGACCAGATATTATCAAGCCAACTAGCCCTGTGCCTACAGGTATTGGGGCGGTCGCATTTTTAGATAGACTTCAAAAATTTCTTGGTATTAAAAATCATCAGGCAACATGTGATGAGATGATTAAACTTCAAAAGAGATATTGGCCAAATGCAAAACGGGAGTTTTTACCGATTGATATTGAATACCTCTCTTGCGAATGCAGAAAGTATTACAGCTATGTAAATGGTACTAAAGAGTTTAAAGGGAAAAATGTATTTACGCCTTCATCAAAGTGAAACGACTAAATGATTATTTAGTCTGATTGAATTGACTGAATGAAATCAACGGCTCTTTGTGTGCTTTTTCCATCATTAAAATAAAAACAATTATTAAGCATTTCATTATACAGGTTTACCAGGTTGGGATTATTTAAATCCTCTGCTACCATATCACAAATATCAGATTTCTCACCGTCATAATTTTTTGCTATAGACAGAACGCTCATTTCATCTGGCATATTATGAAGCTGGTCATAGTCATTGTTTGCAATGATTATAGGTTTTTTTGTAACTAAATATTCATAAATGATTGAGGACGTATCACTAATCATCAAATCTGATATGGCAAAGTCGTTCATTGTGCTATTTTCAATTATTTTTGCTGGATTAGAAAAATAAACATTTTTATAGCCATTATATGTTGCCCAAAGCTTTAACAGCTTAATCTTCCCTCTATCATGAAAATGAGGTCTTATAATAAGATTATAACTTTTATCGAGCTCTTTGATAAATCTCTTCCCATATTTTTCTAACGTGCCGTTGCCCCACTTCCATGTTGGGGCATATAATATATTTCTTCTCTCTTTATCTTTTATATTCAAAAAATCATAATATTTTTCTTTATCAATTCGACCATTGATATAGTCGTCAAATTTTGGGTAACCAATTTTGATTAACTTTTCTTCTGGAATATGAATACCCATATCTTTTTGTTTGTGTATGTGTTTAGGTCCTGACACAAAATGGTAATCATATGTTTCTAAAGTATTTCCAGATCCTCCAAATTTTTTATCTCCTGCTCCATGGCCAATAAATATTGAAATGGACTTATTTTTATCATGTTTAATTTCTGAATTTGAACCTGATATTATTACTCCCTCTAAATCATAAACTTCATTTTTAGGTTTTTTCAATACTTTCGGTGCTTTAAATATTCCACCGCCAGTTATTTCTGTATTTCGGAGATAGTACTTAAATCTTAGAGCTCTATTTAATTTATTTACAACAAAAACCCCTCCAGTCTTATCGTAAATTGGTTTTGCATGACCATACTGATACACTTGATTGGCAAAGAAATATATATTATTCATCTCTGGCAAAATTACGTTTAATTGATATTAAATAAACTTTTTAGGATTTTGATTAATAAAATCAAGTGCCTCGGGAGTATCAATATCTATCCAAGGGTAACTTTTTATATCTACACTACTCATTAGGCCTTTATTCATCAGTAGATTGCATGCATCGGACAATGAACACTCATCTTTTTCTTTAGCTTTTTTTAAATAATCAAAGAATTCGTATTTGCATTTAAAAATACCACAATCAATTGCATTGTATTTTGATAATGTTTTAGACATAGAACGTATTAAGTTTGAATCCTCATCAATCTTTAATTTCATCCCGTCATCAATATCGTGAATCTCATCAATTTTATAGTCGGCCCCCACGCTTGCAATAGTATTACTATCTGACTTGTCTTTTATGATTTTTAAAATATCACTCGTATAATAATGATCACTCATTGATATCATAAAATCTTCTCCAGTAGGTATATGCTTTTGAGCAGATAAAACGCTTACACCATTTGCAAGTTTCCAGTCTGGATTATATGCTACTTCGATTTGGATTGGGGTTTGAAGCGTTTTTAAATGAGCTTCAATAATATGATTATTGAAGCCAGTTACCACTACAATATTTTTAATACCAGCATCTATACAATTAGATAATAATTTATTTATAAGAGGTTGCCCCATTACAGGCACCAGAAGTTTAGGTGTATTATTTGATACGGATGATAGCCTTGAGCCTAAACCTGCAGCTATGATTACTAATTTCAATTAATACTTTTCTTATTAATCTTGGTCTAAATGTGTGATAAGCTCTTCCCCCATAATATGACGGAGGGTATTTTTCAGCTTTGCAAGCTGAACAAATATATCATGTTCAGGACCAACATTAGGCCTAGTCATTGGACTTTTGAAGTAAAAGGATAGCCATTCTTGTACACCAAACATATTAGATTTTTTAGCTAAATCAAGAAATAAAACTAAATCTAAAACTATTGGAGCCGCTAAAATACTATCGCGACATAGAAAATCAACTTTGATTTGCATAGGGTATCCTAGCCAGCCAAATATATCAATATTGTCCCAACCTTCTTTATCGTCTCCTCTTGGAGGGTAATAATTAATTCTCACTTTATGATAAAGGTCACTATAAAGATCTGGATTTTTTTCTGGTTCTAGAATTGTGTCTAGTACACCCAGTTTACTTTCTTCTTTTGTTTTGAAAGCATCGGGGTCATCCAAGACTTCACCATCCCTGTTACCAAGAATATTAGTTGAGAACCAGCCATTTATTCCAAGTTGTCTAGCTTTTAAGCCTGGTGCTAATATGGTTTTCATTAGCGTTTGGCCTGTCTTAAAGTCTTTTCCCGCAATTGGCGTTTTTGTGGTTTCAGCTAATTCGACTAATGCTGGGATATCTGCAGATAAATTTGGAGCGCCATTTGCAAATGGAATACCTAGCTTGATAGCAGCATATGCATATATCATGCTTGGAGAAATAGCCGGACTATCATTTCGAAGTCCCTCCTCAAATTTATCAATGGATGAGTGGACATCAGATGGCTCAAAATATATTTCTGTGCTTCCACACCAAATCATCACGTTAGATGTAATATTATTCTTTTCATTAAATGATTTTATATCATTCATTACTTGTTCAGCTAAGTCCATTTTGGAAGTTCCTGTTTTTATCCAGTTTCCATCTAAACGGCGAACATACTCTTTATCGAAAACAGCTTTAAAAACATTGATATCTTCAAGCTCTGGCTTTAATTGATCTAAAAGAGTTTTGTCTAATACTTTAGAGCGGATGCTAACATCATAAACATTCTCGTTACTTATATCCCAACCGCCAAAAACTAGATTATCCATATCAGCAACAGGTGCAAAATCTTTAATAATTGGAGAGCGTTTTTCAGATCTTTTTCCTAAACGGATTGATCCCATTTGGGTCATACTTCCGATTGGTTTTGATAATCCTTTATTACATGCTAAAACACCACAGATAAATGTGCTGGCGACTGCTCCCATTCCGGGAATTAGTACTCCGACTTTTGAATTTTCATTGTTCATATTTCACTTCTTTATTTGTCAATTATGATTAATTATTAAGTACGTAAGTTAGTAAAAAAAGGAAGGTTGTTTTTAAACTATTAAAATCACTATTTAAACCTATTTGCCCATGTTTTTGTTCTTAAAAGGTAATAGTTATTATCGTGAGGTAGATAATTTTCATAACTATAGTCATTTATATTTTTTGGCTTTGCCGGTTCAATTTGCGACCCTTCATGCCACTCATTAAATGAAGTTATACCTATGATGTCAGGTTTTGATTTTATCGCCGCATTAAACATGGTATCATAGTATTCCCCCGAATTTCTATCTTTATAATTTTGAGCATTCCAAGGCCTTATCCTAGTGTCAGAATATCCAGGGCCAACGCAAGGGATAAATATTTTATTATTGGTTTTAGCCCAATTTGATAAAAATTGCCAATTTTTGCTACTAGATCCGAATGTGAATCCATCACTGGCAAAATAAGTATAAATCCCATCAAAACCTCCATCGATGAAAAAATCACTTTCTTTTTCGTGTACCCATAGACCTATTACATACGAATCTATTTCAGTGCCTCTTATTGTATTTAAGCCTTTGGGTTTCAGTATGGATGCCCAATCATATTTTGATATATGATAGGAATCATATACATAGAATAATGGCTTACCTTCAAAACGATAAAACGCACGATGCTTCCCATGCATGTTTATTATATAATTCATCATTTCTACTACCATTTCGGAAGATCTGTTATTTATTGGCTCAAGGTGAAAATTGACTTTAATATTTCTAGAGTCTGCTATATCCATAATGAGTCTTACATTTTTATCTTCAAATGAGTTTTTACCCCACCAAGATAAAGTAACAACTCCAATACCTGCTTGCTCAATCATTTGTATATGCTTGGATATAATAGATGTGTCGTTACTACTGTAACAACCTAGTTCAGGATAAAAGTTTGCTCCGATATCTTCATGACCTAAAAATTTAGGATAATTATCCCAAGTGGTATCAGACCAATGAGGCAGTACTTCATGGTCCCAATGCCTTTGTGTACCATCAATTTCATCATTCCCATACCAGGCATAGTAAAACGTATGTAAATTGTAGTTTAAATTCTTTTTTTGCCGTGGCATCATGTTTTTACAACCAAAAAGAGTGATTAAAAATATAGTAGCAATC
The DNA here is from genome assembly GCA_018645565.1 of bacterium. Lineage (GTDB taxonomy): Bacteria > Fidelibacterota > Marinisomatia > Marinisomatales > UBA1611 > TMED80. Next base: position 27,605 of record JABGWJ010000124.1, read on the forward strand.
TTTAACGAATTGTTTTTTTTATATATTTAATCATTATTGTTTAAATAGATTTAATTATCACATGAATAATAATTAAATAATATAAAAGAAATATTTTTATATACATATTAGCAATGAAAAAAAGAGTATTGTCACTATTGTCATCTACCACAGAAATTGTTTATGCATTAGGCTGTGAAAATCTTTTGGTCGGTAGATCACATGAATGCGATTATCCGAAGTCGGCTTTGAAATTGCCTATATGCACTCAACCTAAATTTAATGTTAATGGCTCTAGTCGAGGAGTCGATGGTGAGGTAAAGTCAATTCTTCAAAATGCTCTTTCACTTTACGACATTGATGAAAATCTACTAAAAAAGTTAAAACCAGATATTATTCTTACACAATCTCAATGCGAAGTATGTGCCGTTAGTGAAAAAGATGTAATAGCTGTTGTTGAAAATATTACGGGGATTTCACCATTAATTATTTCCGTAAAGCCAAATTGTTTAGAGGATGTTTACAATGATATAATCACAATTGCAGAAGTGTTAGAAGTAAAAAATATAGGTATGGACCTAGTCTATTCTCTTAAAAATAGGATGAAAAGAACTATAAATTTTATCAATCATGAAGTGTCATTGAGTGTTGCTACTATTGAGTGGATTGATCCATTGATGGCTGCGGGGAATTGGGTACCCGAATTGATAAAAATGACTGGTGCAAAAAATCTTTTTGGGGAGCCTGGGAAGCATTCCCCCTGGATGGAATATGAAGATCTATTAAAAAAAGACCCTGAGGTTATCATTATCATGCCTTGTGGATATGACATCCAAAAATCTATTATTGAAATAAAGATGCTGCCTAAGAAAAAAGATTGGCAAAAAATCAGAGCAGTAAAAAATGACAAGGTTTTTATCACAGATGGAAATCAGTATTTTAATAGACCCGGGCCAAGGTTAGTGGAGAGTCTTGAAATATTAGTAGAAATTTTGAATTTTAAAGAAAGTAATTTTAAACATAATAAAACCGGCTGGATCAAATTCAACACTGTCAACTAATTATATGGGCATAGAAAAAAAAATATCGTCAAAAGAAGTAGGTCTAGAGATTGGGCTAGTTTTAAGTAAATTCTTTTTTAAGACTGAACATCTACATTTTGGTTTTTGGCCTGATGATTTAGAAATATCTATAGATAATCTTAAAAAATCTCAAGATTACCACTCCGCAAAAATAATAGATTCAATTCCAAATGGCATTCAAACTATTCTTGATGTTGGAAGTGGCTCTGGTGGACTTGCAAAAAAATTAGTTAATAGAGGCTATGAGGTAGAGTGTGTCAGCCCAAGTGATTACCTATCAGAAGCTATTGAAAAAAAACTTAAATCAAGTGTTAAAGTTCATAGAAATACTTTTGAAAATTTAGAAGTTAAAAAATCGTTTGACTTAATTCTTTTTAGTGAAAGTTTTCAATATGTTAATATTGAAAAAGCGCTCAATAAAATCCCCGGATTAGTAAATGAAAATGGACATCTTTTAATTTGTGATTTTTTTCGGCAGCCGGGCACTGGTACAAAGCCATTAGGCGGAGGGCATGATTGGAAAGTTTTTCTGGAACACTTAAGCAACCATTCTTTTCTTAATTCCCTTGATATTGATATAACAAAAGAAACAGCTCGAACTTTTGATTTAATTAATAAAATAGTTCAGGAGGTGGCAAACCCGATTCGTGAACTTTCTTCAAATTATTTAGGTAGTCAATATCCAAGAGGGATGAAAATTTTAAATTGGTATTTTGACAAAAAAATAAAAAGATTGAACCGAATTTATTTTTCAGGAAATATGACAGGCGAAATGTTTAACAAATTAAAAACATATCGAATTTTACTTTATAAAATATGATAGCTCATTTCTTAAAAAATAGTTTTTTTCGACAAATTATTTTTTATGGAGTATTAATAATAATATCCACGTATAATAATTTATTTTCTCAATCCGTCAACGGGTTTGTCAGAGAATCTTCTTCTGGTGAACCAATTTCTTATGCGAATGTTTTTTTAAGTAATACTGTATTAGGGGCAGCGACCAGCAGAGATGGATATTTTGTATTATCAGATATCCCACCTGGGAAATATGTAATAAATGTTACAATGATTGGTTACAGCATTTTTAAAGAAGACATTGAAATTAATGACTCAACTTCTATCAGGTTAGATATTCGATTGAAAGAAGAAGTGATTGAGGCATCAGAGGTCGTTGTAACTGCTGAAAGGCAAAAGTTTGAAAGAGCTATTGAAAGTAGTCAAATATCATTAGACCTGAGAGAAATAAATTCAGCCCCCGCATTTATAGAACCTGATGTCTTTAGAACTTTACAGATGCTTCCAGGGGTGCAATCTTCAAGTGATTTTTCTAGTGCATTATATGTTAGAGGTAGTACTCCAGATCAAAATTTAATTATGTTAGATGGAATAGCGATTTACAACCCTTATCATTTAGGAGGTATTTTTTCTACGTTTAATACAGATGCAATTAAGGAAGCGGATTTTCATGCTGGTGGTTTCCCTGCTCGCTATGGAGGAAGAATGGGCGCTATCTTAAACATTATAAACAGGGAAGGTAATGTAAATGAAATTAAAGGTGCGGCAAATATCTCTCTAATCTCCAGTAAAATCTTATTGGAAGGTCCAATCCCAAAATACAAAGGGATGAAAGGATCTTGGATGATATCTGGGCGCAGAACATATTTTGATAGAATAATTAAAGCATTAAAAATACCTTTAAGTAAAAATGAAGATGGCTCGAATAATTATTTTGAATTTCCTTATTACTTCTATGATTATCAAATAAAAGCGAATCTGGACATTAATGCAAATCATCGCCTCACCTATTCACGTTTTTATGGGGATGATGTATTATATTATGATTTTGATGAAACCGATAACTATAGTGATTCAAATGTAAATGTTAATCAAGATTTTCAATTTGGTATAGATTGGCCATGGGGCAATAAAACTAACGGTTTAACATGGAGGTGGATTATATCTCCAGAGCTCATATCTAAAACTTTTATTTCAAATAGCTATTATAGATTTAATTTTAATTTAGGCTTCGATCAAAAAAACACATATACTTATTCAGACTCTGTAATTGCTGTATTTCAAAATATTGATTATAATGTTTTTGATAAAATCAATGACAACACTATTGAAACAGAAATCACCTGGAAGGCTGATGATCGTCATGAAATTACTGGTGGTTTCCAGTTTAAAGATGTTAGCTATGATTTAGGCATAGGCATCGGTATTGAAACACAGGATACGGTTTTTAATTTTTCCCCATTAGGTTTAAAAAACAAAACGCGCGAAACATCACTATATGCGCAGGATAAGATTAGTTATTCTGACAAATTAAAACTTCAATTAGGGTTTAGAGCAACAGATTATAATCTCCACAATAAAATTTATATTGACCCAAGAATAGGTATTAAGTATCATTATAATTCAGACTTAGCATTGAAATTAAATTGGGGCATCTATCATCAATTTTTAACCACTGCCAATAACCAAGATGAAAACCTTAGACTTGTTGAATTATGGATGGGGATTCCTGCAGACAAAGATGCTAGTGTATCGCAACATTTTATAAGCGGCATTGAATACATGTCTCCAAAAAATATATTTTATCGTTTAGAGCTATATAGTAAATCATTTGATAATCTTCTAACCGTAAAACAAGATAATCCGAATACTATTGAAGAAGGATCTTCCGATTCTACAATAAATGAATTTTGGGATACAAAAGGGAATAGCTGGGGGGTTGAATTTTTACTTAAAAAATCTTCGGGAAAATTAAATGGATGGTTAGGATATACATATGCAGAAGCTAACTATTTTAATGAACCTAGTGGATGGCATCGTCCTAATTTTGATAGAACGCACACCATTAATATCGTTGCTAACTACGATTTAACTTCTGAAATACAAACAAACTTTGGTTTAACAATGTCAAGTGGTAATCCATATACAAAAATAATGGGTAGAGTTTATGATTGGCAGCAAAATCTTGATAGTGATACTTATTGGTATCCTGTTGATAGTTATATTATTGGTGAAAAAAATACTGAAAGGTATGATGATTATTTTAGAATAGATATTGGGATGACTCGAAAAAAAGGTAATTTGTTTGGTGTGAACTATGATACATATTGGCAAATTATGAATGTAACTAGACATTTAAATATTCTTAGTTATGCATACAGAACTAAAATTGATCCTTGGACTGGTAATCGTACTGGAGTGGAACGCAGGGCTATTCCAATGTTTCCTCTAATCGTCACATTTGGAATTAAGTTTGACTTTTAAGCGAATATATCAATCAGGTTTAATGGTTTTTTTACTACTCATGATAAGTTGTATTGGAGTTAATAGACAATGGGAAGAAGTAGACTCCGATTACGATCATGTATTAAATGTCTTCGGGATTTTGAATTTAGACCCTGGTTATTCAAGTTTTATAGGCCTTTATAGAACAACCAATTTGAATGAAGTTTCACAAAAGTTTTCAAGAGTTGATACGCTATATTATTGTGATTGCGAGAGCGATGGGGGTAAAGAAGACGATAACTGCTGGTGTGAAGATGAAAACGGTTATTGGGTTGTAGATTCTATTTACGAACCAGCTGCAATTATAAAAGATGCTTCTATACACATTACTGATGATTTAGGTCAAAGTTTTGAATTTAATTTCATGGAGAATTTGACTAGAATTGATTCTTTGAATATTGATACAACACTGAACATTGATGGTTATGTAATAGAATTAGATACAACTATTTTTGATACAAATAATATAAGATTAAATTTTTATGTTGACACTACTGGTTATTTTAAGCCAGAACCTGGAAGGGAGTATGGTCTTAGTATTACAGCTCCTGGTTATAACTCCATATCGGGTAATCTTAAAACGCCACTTAGAACAAAGATTAATTCGGTTTATCAAAGGGGCGATTTGATTGATACAGTTCTTGTTAATGAGCCTTTTGAAATTAGCTATGATTATCAGGAAATTGGAAGAGCACTGGTATCAGGTCAAGTATTATTGGGCGATTGGTGGACTGATAGCACTAGTTCAGGCTGGTGTGGAGGAGAGTTCGACCCTTTTATGGTAGACTTAGATGACGGGGACCTTTATAAGCAGACAATTGACCCATGGATTTGTTTAGAGCAAAGTGAGCAAGATAAGGTAAAAGATTACGTTTTGCGTCTGACTTCAATGGATAATAATTATTATGATTATTTCGTCGTTGGGGAATCAGGTGAATATTCAAATGCACTTCTTAATTACCCTACCACCAAAGGGCGCTCTGTTGGCTTAGAAGGTGGGTTTGGTTTGTTTGGTTCAATTGCTTCTGACTGGAAAACTGTAAAAATAATTAGACGCTAGGCTTTCTAATTATCATACAACCATTCAAAGAATCCTTGTATCAGCATTGACCCTATTAAAACGGATAATGAAAGCCCTGCAGATTTCATCGAGTCACCTGTCCAAAACCAAGAGCAAAAGAGTACCCAGGTAAAAGTTGCAGCTCGAATTCTTATAGATTTTGGACTAAAAATATGATATAAAAATCTTCTTTTTTTCATTTAATATTTAGCATTAATGGTTGATTAAATAGATTCAATCAAAAATTTTAATCTTTTAATATAAAAAATGATCAAAAACAGTAACGACATATCAAAAATATACGAAAAATTCCCTGATCAAAACCCTAACCCCGTTATGCGTTCATCTGAAACAGGTGATATTTTATATTTTAATGATCCGGCGGTAAAAATCATACAATATTGGGAACAAGTGAAGGATAGGTCATTCCCCAAAAGTTTTTTTGATAATGTTAAAAAGTCTAAACAAAAACTGGCGGAAAGTAGTTTCGAGATTCGTACAGACAAAAAATTCTTTTTAGTAAAATCAGTATACGTTGAAGAATTAAAAAGTTATAATATTTATTTTCAAGATATTACGGCAAAGAGCATAATATCAAAATTCCCTGATCAAAACCCTAATCCTGTTATGCAGGTTGATTATGAAGGGCATTTAATATATCATAACGAGGCTTCAAATCCATTTATCAAACATCATAAATTAAAGATTGGCAGTTTGGTAAGTGAGGACCTCTTATCACTAGTGGGTGAAGTTGCCTTGACTTCATCATTAAAAACCAGTCGCGTCAATTTTGCACATTCTATTTATGATATTCATTTAGTGCCTATCAAAGAATTTGACTTTATAATAATGTATTGTACTGATGTTACTGCTGAGGATTTAGTCCGAAAGTTTCCTGACCAGAATCCAAATCCAGTCCTTCGATTTAATAAAGATTTCATTCTAGAATATTATAATGATGCGGCTTCATATATTATTGATGAATGGGGTGTGTCGACTGGTCAATCCATTGATAGGTGGATTATTTCAAAAATTAAAAATTCTAAAACTTCACATATCAAAAAAATAGAGCATGAAGTAGGGCACAAGACATTTTCCTCTAATATCGTTTTTACCCCTCAATTTAATTTTTATCTTATGTATTCTACAGATATCAGTGAGTCCAGAGCAAAAGAAATGATACTTGGCAAGCTTTCTAAATATTTTTCGCCTCAAGTGTTTAGTTCAATTTTTACTGGAGAGCTTGATGTGAAAATAGATACGAGGAGAAAAAACCTCACGATATTTTTCTCTGACATAAAAGGGTTTACAACTTTAACTGAAAAATTAGAGCCTGAACAGCTTACTAATCTTATTGCTGATTACTTAACAGAAATGACTGATATCGCAATGAAGTATGGAGGTACTGTAGATAAATATATTGGTGATGCGATAATGATATTTTTTGGTGACCCCGATACAAAAGGTATTAAGATAGATGCTGTCTCATGTGTTAAAATGGCATTAGAAATGTTAACAAGGTTAAGTGTAATAAAGAAAAAATGGGAATCTCAAGGCATATCAGATAATCTCTCAATAAGGATAGGGATTCATTCAGATATTTGCACTGTTGGTAACTTTGGTTCGAAAGATAGGTTGGACTACACTGTGCTTGGCAATGGTGTGAATTTAGCATCTAGATTGGAGGGTCTTGCAAAACCAAATACTATATTAATATCCGATCGTACTTATAATATTATAAAAGAAGAAATTGATTGCACTGCTTCTGAAGAAGTAAAAGTGAAAGGGAAGTTGCAACCTGTAAAGACTTATAAAGTTAATGATGTGCTTTCTGGACATCGTAACACTGATATTTTTTATGAAGGCGAAGGCTTTTTATTAAATATTGAAGAGAGTAAAATCACAAACGTAGATCTTATTATAGATAATCTAAAAAAAAGTATTTTAAAATTAAAATCAAATAAGAGAGAGAAATGATGAAACTATTTTCTTGGAATGTAAATGGTGTAAGGGCTGCTACAAAAAAGGGCCTGTTTCAATGGTTAGAATATGAAGCTCCTGATGTTTTGTGTATTCAAGAAACAAAAGCCCATGTCGATCAATTAACTGCTGAAATACTAACGGATCATGGTTATCATGCATCATGGCACTCAGGTGAGAGGCGCGGTTACAGTGGAGTCGCGACTTTTAGTAAGAAAGAACCTCTTTTTGTACAAGAAGGTCTTGGTATTGATAAATATGATGTCGAGGGCAGGGTTTTATTAACAGAGCATGAAGATTTTTTATTATATAATATTTATTTTCCAAATGGTCAAAAAGATGAAACGCGGCTAAAATACAAATTGGATTTTTATGATGATTTACTTCCGATAATAAATGAACAAGTTGAATCTGGTAGTAATGTGATTGTTGCTGGTGATTGGAATACCGCTCACTATCCAATTGATTTAGCAAGGCCGAAAGAAAATGTAAAAACTTCTGGGTTTATGCCAATAGAAAGAGAAAAACTAGATGATTATGTAAATGATGGATGGACGGATACTTTCAGGCTTTTTAATAATGAGCCTGAGAAATATTCATGGTGGTCATACAGAATGGGTGCAAGGGCAAGGAATGTTGGTTGGCGTATCGATTACTTCTTTGTTAATTCTGATTTTTCAGATTTATGTAAAAATGCAGATATTCACCAAGATGTTATGGGTTCAGACCATTGTCCTGTTTCGCTAGAACTTGATCTGCAATAATTAATTAAACTATAAAATGACTCATTTTATTTGATTAAATCTTAATGAATAAATCGATTTATAAACGACTTTACAGCCTGGTTTCTGGATATTGGCCATTTTTAGTAGTGTCCTCATTGTCAGCATTTATTTATGTTGCATTCAATGGATTATCTGTGTGGCTAACGGCTACTCTATTTAATAATATTCTTACTGATTTTGATGAGTTGCTTAAAAGCCAAATTTTATTATCTGAATCAAAGGATAGTTTGAATGGACAGTTAAAATTTTGGACAAATAAATTAATACTTAGAGATACTGCGATTGAATCTCTTCGTGTTTTATGTTATACATTAATTGGCTCATTTTTGATTAAGAACTTTTTTCTTTACATTAAAAATATAGCTCTTACATACATTCAGTTTAACCTTATAAAAAAATTACGAGCTCAATTATATGCTCATTTACAATCCATGTCATTATCTTTTTTTGATAAAAGGCAAACGGGCGAGCTTTCATCTATTGTTATTAACGATGTTTCAAATATGCGAGTTGCATTTGGGACTAGTTTCCATAAACTGTTCGTTGAGCCGATTAATATTATTGTTTTTATAGCGTTGCTATTTATAATCAATATTAAACTAGCGTTATTATCAATTGTTATTGTCCCTCTGACGGGAATAGTCGTAGTAATCATAGGCAAGAGTATCCGAAGACGATCAAAGAGAACTGCTGAAAAAATTGCAAGAATAATGGGAATAATGAGCGAAAATCTAAATTCAATTAGAATTGTAAAATCTTTTGCTATGGAAGCCTTCGAAACTAATCGATTTGAAAAAGAGCAAGACCGGCATTATGCTTTAGATTTAAGGCAAGCGAAACTCCGTTTAATTTCTTCGCCTATTACCGAAATGATTGGCGCTTTTATTGCTGTCATTCTTCTTTGGATTGGTGGTCATGATGTCCTGGTATCTAATGATATGAGCTCAGAAGATTTTATTCGATTTATTTTAATTCTTTTTAGCGTTCTGCAGCCTATACGTTCTCTAAGTAATGTGAGTATTAATCTACAAAAGGGCTTTGCCTCAGCAGAAAGAGTATTTGAGGTGTTAGATACGCAACCTTCAATAGTATCAAAGCCTAATGCAATAAAAATTGATGATGTCAATGAACAGATTACGTTTAAAAACGTTGGTTTTAATTATGAAGGAACTGAAAATATTTTGGAAGATATTTCTTTTTCTATGAAGAAAGGAACAGTAACCGCCGTAGTCGGTGCTAGTGGAGCAGGTAAATCAACTATTGCTGATTTGATACCAAGGTTTTATGATGCTGTTGCTGGTAAAATAGAAATTGATGGGGTAGATATTAGAGATCTGGATATTAAAGCTCTAAGAAAGGTGATGGGTATCGTTTCTCAAGAGACAATACTTTTTAATGATACTATCGGGGCGAATATAAAATACGGACTTCAAACTGTCAATGATCAGCAATTAAAAAATGCTGCTAAAAATGCAAATGCTTTAGATTTTATCTTAGAACAACCTAATGGTTTTGAAACGATGATAGGTGAAAAAGGTGTTAGGCTTTCTGGTGGTCAAAGGCAACGAATTGCGATTGCTAGAGCTATTTTAAAAAATCCTTCCATACTTATTCTAGATGAAGCTACATCCTCCTTGGACACCGAGTCTGAATACTTAGTCCAAAAAGCTATAGATAATCTTATGGCTGATAGAACTGTATTAGTCATTGCTCACAGGCTTACTACCGTAGAGAATGCTGACACTATTGTTGTGATGAAGGATGGGCAGATAGTGGATGTCGGTGCTCATAACGATTTGTTGAAAAAAGATGGAGTGTACACCCGATTATATAAAAAACAGTTCAAAAAATAATATTAAATGAAGCCTCAAATTTCCATTTTGTTTGATGCTTATCATTTATATCATCTTGCCCAATTTGAGCCTTTAATGGCTCTATTAGAAAAAGATGATAGGTTCGATGTTTATTATTCTACTTCAAGTGAAAACAGGAAAGAAGAAATTGAACTATGTTCTTCTGTTTTATTAAAAAGGAGAGGTCAGTTTGTTTTTCATAAAGATGAAAATATTCGGTGTGAGAAAATAAAAGATATTGGACTCGATGTTTTTATTTGTGGATGGTCCAGATATGACATTGATAGTTATGTTAATGATAATACTCTTGTAGCAATGATTTATCATGGAATAGGTGTAAAACCTTCTTATTGGAATGACAATCATCCGAGATTAGATCTTAGGTTCGTTGAAGGCGAATACCGAATTAATCAACTCAGGGAGAATGGGGTTAGCACAGATCTTTCATTAACAGGATATATAAAACTTGACCCATTGTTTAATAATGAATCTTCTTATTTTGAAGATAAAAAAAAATTGCTTGGTTTAAATGAATCAAAACAAACGATTCTATATGCTCCCACTTTTTACCCGAGCTCATTAGAAAAATTAGGAATGAAACTTGGCGATTTATCTAAAGAATACAATTTGATTATCAAACCACATATGTGGACATATTATCTTGATAGCTTTGGGGGGGTCAATCTGAAAAGGCAAAGAAAATTAATTTATAATTTATCGGAAAAATTTGATCATGTAAAATTGTTAAGCCCTGATGAGCATAATATTATACCCTATTATTCAATTTCAGATCTTTTATTAACTGACGCGAGTAGTACCATATATGAGATGATTGCATTATCCAAACCAGTAGTAGTAAATAGGTTTTATCAATTAAAATTAACACATAGAATTTTTCAAAAAAGATTATATAAGCGAAGATTAAATAAAGAAATGAATGATGAAGTCGAAAACTTTTGCTTCTCGGCTGATAATATCAAGCAATTACCATTAGTCTTAGATAAGGCCATAAAGTATAAATATAAGAATATTGTTTCAATGCGAGAATATCAGGAAAAGATGCTTTATAAACTTGACGGCCAAGCCTCAAATAGGGCGAGAGATGAAATATTAAGAAGGTTAAAAAATTAATATTTATGATAAAAATACTCTTCGAAACTCATCACCTTTATTACTTACCCAACTTTGAACCAATTATTAATGAATTAAAAAAGAGAAGTAATTATGATATCTACATATCTATGCCCCAGTATATTAATAATAGGGAAAAGGTTTTATTCCAATCCGCATGTGAGTTTTTGAAATTAAATGTTATTTCTAGTGCGGACGAAGAATTGAGAATTGAGAAAATTATTTCAACTAAATTTGACGTAATTATTGTTGGTAACGTAGGTCAATTAAATAAGATAGTTTCAAAATCAACAATCGCTGTTATGGTCTACCACGGTATTGGCCTTAAACAATCTTACTATAAAGATATTGATGATAGGATTAATATCAGAGCTGTTGAGTCACAATCCAGACTAAATAAACTAATAGAGCAAGGACAAACAAATCTTGCTCTTACGGGCTTTACTAAGTTAGACCCGCTTTATTTATCGAGCGAAAAAGAAGACCAGCATTTAAAAAGTAAGCTTGGTATAAATAATGATTTACCCATTGTTCTTTATGCTCCAACATTTTATCCGACATCATTCGAAAATATATATCAAGAATTAGAGTTCATATCTTCTGAATATAATATATTGATTAAACTTCATAATTTTTCCTGGTTCCAGAGCCGTTATTCTTATCAAAGTAGTCTTGCAACTAAAATAGCATTA
>JABGWJ010000125.1 GCA_018645565.1 bacterium
ACTAAACGCACTGGTAATACACTGGTCATTTTATATTAAATATATTCATTCCTATTTAAATGAAAGTTGAAAGGTTTAAACTATATAAGTTTTTAACTTTCATTTTGAATATGTGTCTAAATATTTATGAAAATAGTAGGATTTAATTTAAAAGCACAACTATGCGCGATTTTTCTGATTGGGTTTTGTTATGGTCAACTCTTTGAATTGACTCATGATAATGATTCTAGAATTTATTGGGTTGATTATCCAGATAATTCAACAGAGTCAGTGCCATTAGTAATTAGTATGCATGGTCGAAACCAATCCTTACTTTCTCATATTACCTACAGTCAAATGTCTAGTTTTGCGAACCCTCAAAACATAGCGGTAGTATACCCTCAAGGAATAAACTCCACTGGTGCGCTTGCATGGAATACTGGTGTTTGGTGGGATAATTCTGAATATGATGATGTAGGATATTTAAATGCAATAATTGATAGCGTCATTTCAAATTTTGCAATTGATACAAATCGTATATACGCTTGCGGTATGTCTAATGGTGGTTTTATGGCATATGAATTAGCATGTGAACTTTCTGATAGGATTGTCGCATTTGGTTCAGTTGCTGGCAATTTTATGATGAATACTGGTCAAGAATGTACAAGTGCTAGAGAGATTCCAATTATGCATATACATGGTACATCAGATCTAATTGTTAATTATTATGCTCCTACAATTGATTCATCAATGACCGCAACAGAAGCAATGGATTGGTGGTCAATAGAGAATGATTTAACTGAGCAATCAGTAGAAGAATTGAATGACAGCGTAAATATTTTTACAAAATCATCTCTGACTTCAAATACAAAGTTCGTTCATTATCAGGTTCAAGATGGTGGGCACAGGTGGTTCAATTATGATTGGGGGTTCCATGCCTCAGAAGAATTATTAAACTTTTTTATGCAGTATAGTATGACTGATTTTTCTTTGTCATCTGATAAAAATAGTTTCGAGCCTAAAATATTTACTTTAAGTCAGAATTATCCCAACCCATTTAATCCAATAACATATATAAGTTATGATTTACCTGAAGATTCTTTTGTTAGTATTACTATTTATGATATGCTTGGTAATGTGGTAAATAATCTTGTTAATGCAAACCAATCATTTGGGTATAAAACAGTTCAATGGAATGCTACAGATAATCTTGGTCAGTCTTTATCAGCAGGGGTGTATCTTTACAGCATTGAAACAAAAGATTTTACTAAGGCTAAAAAGATGATATTGCTTAAATAGATTTACTCTTTCTATAACATCAAGCCCCACATTAGTGGGGTTTTTTGTTTTATTACAATGTTCTAAAAGGTCGAGTTGTTAATTTTATTTGTTCAAGGGAATATCCTGATTTGTATTGTTTATATGTTGATATTAATCCTGGTATTGAAAAAACAAACATTCCCAATAAGTACCAATACAATTCTGCAATAAGTGCTGATGGGTAAAAATATCTCATTATCAAAGCGATAAAGAATCCTACACCTGCGTTGCTATTAAGTGTGGATTGAGTAAAAGTTGTGTTCTTAAAATTTCCATAGAGCATAATGATGTCCTTTTATTTACCCTAAAATATAATGTGACCAGTAGGACTGTCAATCGTCTTGTTTAAAGGATAATGGTTCAATTTCAACTACAGATACACTGGTCAATACTATGCAAAATATTAACAATGGTTAATTTATTTTAATTTAATACTTACCATATGTCAGATTTATAAAAGTAGAGGTAATTTTTATAATGAAAAAAATAAAAATGACATCTTTAATGATGACAAAATATGGGGGAATTAATGAAGTTTTAGAGTTTCAAGAAATTTCTAAACCAACTATCAGTTCTAAACAAATACTTATAAAAACTAAAGCAGCGAGTTATAATCCATTAGATTATAAGATTATTAGAGGAGATTTTAAGTCTGTTCGAAAAATTGATTTTCCAAAGGGTATTGGAAGAGATGTAAGCGGTATCGTAGAGGACATTGGGACCGATGTTGAAGGTTTTAAAATTGGAGACAATGTATTCTCCCGAATAAGCGAAGAGTATGTTGGTACTATGGCAGAGTATGTAGTTTCAAACGAGTCTGATGTCTGTCTAATGCCTTCGAATCTTAATTTTTTAGAATCAGCGAGTATACCTTTGGCTGGACTTACAGTTTATCAATCTTTGGTAGATATTGCAAAATTATCTGTTGGAGAGAACATTTTGATTTATGCTGGTTCTGGTGGTGTAGGAACTATTGCAATTCAACTTTCCAAATATTTAGGAGCAAATGTTACAACTACAACAAGTACTAATAATGTTGATATGGTCAAAAATTTAGGTGCTGATAAGGTTATTGATTATACAAAACAAAGTTTTCTTGACGATAATGAAAAGTATGATGTTGTATATGACACTTTGGGAGGCCAGCATACAGTTGATTCTTTTAAAGTATTAAAAGAAAATGGGCGAGTAGTTTCTATCGCTGGAGATTTAGATGATATAACAGCAGAACAACTAGGTTTAAATAAGTTCATTCGTTTTATATTGTCTATGAAAGCAAGAAAAATTACAAAAGCGGCATCGAAGATTAATGCTTCCTATAGATTCTATCTTATGTCACCTAATGGCAACCAATTAAATGAGTTGGCAAAACTTTATGAAAAAGAATTTATAAAACCAGTAATTGATAATACTTATACCTTTGAAGATAGTATAGCGGCAATTGATTATTTATCTAAAGGGCATGCTAGGGGTAAAGTAGTTATAGAATTTCCTGATTGAATGAAATTTTAGAGTCTTAATGATCAAGCCCCACATTCGTGGAGTTTTTTGTTTATAGCCTCCCACACATTGTAGGGTAATTATTGGCTCAATTTCCGCTACAGATACACTGGCAAAGTTTAATTTATAGAGGGTATTCAGCCTGCTTTGGGAGCAGGAGGTCGGGAGTTCGAATCTCTCCACCCCGACGCTATTAAGCCTTATTTCTCGAGTAGAAATGAGGCTTATTGCTTTCTTACCTGATTTAGTCTGATTTCCTTAAAAACACGCTAAAAAGCACTAAACGCACTGGTAATACACTGGTAAATATTGTAGGCTATCTCATCAAGGATTAATTATCAAATTAACTATGCTTAAAAGTGGACCATCATTGTTAAATAACCACTATCATTTTTTTTACCAAACTCAAAAAGATAATTATCTTTAAATAACCTGATAATTGGTTTAATTGTACCATTAATGTTTTGAAGAATAATCCATGTAGATAAACCTTTAAAGTCAATTAAGTAAGGACTAAATCCTAACCTCATTTCATATGATCTTCTATCATCGTAGTAGTCAATCATTTGTGCCATATACCATCTTCTATTTTCCCAATCACCTTGCAAGCCGAAATGATATTTTTTGTTAAAAGCAAGATTGCTTAAAAAAAATACATTTGCTTGAGAACCAACTTTATTCCATCGTTTTAATAACCAATTCGAATTAATCATCATATCTGAATTATTTGGAGTTTTTAAATATTTAACACCAATAAGCCAATTATGCTTAACACTATAACCTAATCTTAAATCTTCAATAGAATTATTTTTTATATACCATAACACTTTTCCTGATTTATATGTAGTTGGATGAGAAAAAGCGATATTGAAGTATAACAATAACCCGCACGAAATTATTTTAACTTTATCCATAGTTAATTAAACATGGTTACAATTGGTGTTAGCAGAAAGGACACAAACCCTCCTATCAAAAAAATAGATGATGACAAATAAAACATTCTTCTATTGAACCTTCCTGTCACTGTACATCCTAACTCTCCTGATTCAGTATCGCATGCAATTTCATTTGTTTTTCTAAATGTCAAGTATCCATTAATCCCAATTAATACACCTGATAAAACAAATATCCATTCTTTATGCATGGATAGTGGAATAAGCCATGGAAATATTGTTAATAATGCACCAACTGATGCACCCCCTGCAATTGTTGCTACAACCATTGGAAGAACACAGCAAACCAATGTGCCTGATGAAGTAAAAAGGGTAAGAACACTAATAATCTTATCTCTCATTTCTTACCCCCATTCTTTTGTTTTTTTGTGATTTAGTTTTATCAACAGGAGGTATAGGAAACAATTCTATCTTACTCCCATTCGGATTATGATAAATATCATCTACTTCATATCCAGCATCAATTATTGCGGATATGGCATCATCCAACACAACATTAGAACCTTGTTTTATAGCAACCAATGTGTATTGATTTTCAATATCAACATAGATCCCTTTTTGGTACATTCTTTTGTCTATAAATGCAAGTTTAGATAGGCTTTTTTGTAAGCCTTGTGCACAAAAAGAACAAACCAACCCTTTTACTTTAAAAACAATTTCATTTTGTTTGATGCTTACTTTTGCTTTTTCAATTTCAATTGTTTGACTACTTATTACACTAATTAAATAAATAAGCAGAACAAATATTTTTTCTTTTAACATCTTTTTAATCCTTTCAATATTATTGTTTCACCTTTTTTAAAAAAGGTGAAATACTAATGAAGGATTAAATCAACAAATAAGGGGGGTAGTAGTAGTGGTGTTTTTCTTTAAAAGATCAAAATTTGGATTAATGACAGATTCGTTTTGCTCATTATATGTGACAATAAGGTTAAATGTATTCAAATATGAATCTTCTTTAAAATCATTTTTATGACATGTTTCTAAAATATTTTCAGATAAGATATTTTGGTCAAAACATGAACCATAATCGTATTCACAATTGTGGGAATAATCTTTTTCTGATTGGCAACAAGAATCCTCTGCTTGTTTGCAACATTCCATAGCACAGTTTTTAGGAATGCTATCAATTACTGAAGCAAAGAAAACTAATGTTGATAAAAATAAATTTAAAAAATGGTTTTTCATCACATACATAATACAATAAATAAAGGACTTAAGTTCCATTTTTTATTAATGGTTCAACTTTCACTACAGATACACTGGTATAGTTTGATTTATAGAGGATTTTCAGCCTGCTTTGGGAGCAGGAGGTCGGGAGTTCGAATCTCTCCACCCCGACGCTATTAAGCCTTATTTCTCGAGAAGAAGTAGGGCTTTTGTCTTTCTGACCTGATTTAATCTGACTTCCTTAAAAATATCATAAAAAGCACTAAATGCACTGGTAATACACTGGTCAATTCCAGTAAGAGTTCT
>JABGWJ010000126.1 GCA_018645565.1 bacterium
CAAATTATTTGCGTCATTAAAGCTACTGGTTCTAGTTAAAGATTCTAAATATAGTATATTGAAATAAAAATTATTTGGAAATTCTGCTGATAGTTTTTTAGTAATTGGAATTGCATCTTCAGGCTTATTTTCAATCCAAAGATAGATAAAAGATAAGATACCAGAAGCTTCTATCCATGCCCAATCACTATTAATTGCCGCATCTTCAATTTTATAAATCCCTTCCTTTTTTGAAGTGTCAAGACCGTAAAGTTTTACCAACCATCGTAAAAAAACATTACTGACACTTGCATAATAGCCAATAATTCCAATTGGCAATTGCGCATCTATTAAGTCTGGTCTATTTTTCGAAACATCCTCAATAATATTAAAACCGCGATAAGCTTGATTAAGCACAGATAACCAGTCTTTTCTTCCAAGACTTACTCTCGCTCTCATCCCAAGCGTTGACCCCAAATAGAGTTTATATTCCGCATTTTGTGGGTTTTCGCTTACTAATTTTTGATAAATAGGTTGAATTTCATTTAATACAGATTCCAAAGTATCATAAGTAGCTTCAGTTGGGTCTACGCCTTGACTAATATAATATTTTGAAGAGGCCCAAATAAAATGAATACCAGGGTGCCTTGGATAATCAATTCTAGCTTTGTCTAATATTTTAATAGACCTTTCGAAATCATAATTATAAAAGGCTCTGACTCCATTCATTATTGTAGAATCGGCTTTAGTATTTATAGCAAAGTTAAAACTTGAAGTGAGAATAAAAGTAGTTAAGATCTTTACCATTTCTTAGAAGAATGGTCAATATCATTTAAGACTATGATTCTTGATCTGATAAAATCAACCAACCTTGTGATTCATTATTATCAGGCTTTATAGTCATACTTTTTTGCCAAGAACTTTTGGCAAGATCTTTTTCATCCATATTCCAATATGTTAGCCCTAAGCCGAGGTATGCTTCAGCACTACTTGGGTCTAGTTCTATAACCTCTTGGTATGCAGCTAAAGATTCACGATACATACGTTTTTCCCTGTAATATCCTCCAAGTGTTGCCATCGAACTAGCTAACCATTGGTTGGTATTCTGGTTTACAGATAAAGCATTTTTAAATGACTGTCTACCCATTGAGGGATTTCCTAATCGATTATATTCTACAGCTAATATATAGTATGTTTGAGGTAGTAAAACTCTTACGACCTCATTATCAGGTCGATAATGAAGGAGATCTTCCCAAGCAGCTGCTGCTCTTCCCCATTCTTGGGCCTTAAAGTAACTTAAACCTTGCATATAGCGGGAGTCAGCATCTTCAGGATCAAGAAAAATGACATCTCCAAATGATAAAGCAGCATAAACATATTTACCTAAATCAAAATACAAATTAGCTAAACTAACATGAGAATTTTTATCTTTAGCATTTAATTTTATAGACCTTTGAAATGCTGACTTCGCATCTTCAACATTTCCTAAGGCTAATTCAGTCTCCCCAGTAAGTTGTAAAAAGCCATTATGAGTAGGGAAATTTTTCTGGCCTTCTTCGCACAACCGAAGAGCGTCAGTGTAGTTTCCTTCTACTAAACGCTGTCTTATAATTGTAATTTTTTGAGCTGGACCTTCAGGAACTAGCCTTGATGACATTCCAAGAATTTGATTACTAAGAGCTTTTTGATCTGGTGTATTTGTGTACATTGCCATTGCATCAATCGTACCTTTATGATCTGGGTTTAATTCCAAGGCCTCTTCAAAAGATTGCCTGGATTTATCATACTCGCCTAACATAGCAAAAAAAGAACCTAGGTAAAAGTGAGCATCAGGATTTGTTGGATGCTTTTTAATTTGGCGAAGATATATGTCTTTAGCAGACTCCCAATTATTAACAGCCTCATAATGAAGACCTAATTGGCGCTGGATATAAATATTATTTGGATTGTTGCGAGCATCCGCTTCATAATCACCAGTTGTTAAGAACGGTAAACTTTCAATATTTTTAATTTTTTTCTTAGGCATATCATTATAGATAAACCTGGTAGCTCTAGCCATCTCATTATTTGATGCCTCTAATTCGCTTGATAATTGATATAGCTCATCAGCAAATGCGGCTACATTTATTTGAGGACCTTTGTTAACAATCGGAAGTGGTTTTGAGGCATTGGATGGTGATTTTTCTTTTTTCTTTTTAGAAGATTTTTTCCTTCTAGAAGATTTTTTCTTCGTTGAAGATTTTTTCTTTCGAGAAGATCTCTTTTTTTTAGCAGATTTCTTCTTTTTCTTAGACTGAGCGCTTAAAGATTCTCCAAAACGCAAATCCCCTGAAGAGGAAATATGTATACCTCCAACCAGTACTAACGATAGTAATAGCTTAAATAATTGTCTTATCATAGTGGGTGTAACTTCGGATTACACTGGAATTTGAAAAAAAAAGACCTAACTACCAAACATTATTTATTTTAACGTTTTACCCATCAACCTTGCAACATCTCGGAAGCTTGTTATAGGCTTCCTTAACAGCCATCGTTTCATTTGCTTGGTAGCCTGCAATTGATATTTGTGTTTCAATTTGAGCAAGAGAAACTTTTTGTGGATTGAAATAAACTTTACCATTTTTATTTTCAAGGTCAACTTTTACTTTGAGTACTCCATCAGTATTTGAAAAGGCATCCACAATATTTGTCTCGCACATCCCACACATTATCGTCGGAAGCTTAATATTAGCTTCCTCAGCATTCGTAGAAACTGAACAATTCAGCAACGCAAAACCTATAACAATTAACAAAATATTTAATTTAAACTTCATTTATATCCTCACTTTTTTGTAAAACACTTAAAAAAACTTAAAAGAGCCATTGATGATTTTAGCAATAAAAATACTCTAAAATTGCCTTTGAAATACAGTTTCCCAACTTTTTACATTTTTACCAGTTTTCACTATTGATAAGCCATTAAAAACTACATGACTAGGAATTATAAGGCTCTTTGTGGTAACATATATTTCTTCTTTTGAATAAATGCCATACGCTATACTAATGTGCGGATCAAAACCATATTTTTTTAATCTATTGAATTTATTTTTGCAAATAGTATTTAATTGATTTAAGGCACCACTATTTTTAATTGAGACATATAATGATTTGGAGTATGAGTCTCCACTTTTTATTTTTTTTACACTTGCTGAAAATTGATTATAATTTTTAGCTAATTCAGTAACAAAAGGTTTTAAAATTTCAATATCTGTATTTAAATGACCATATATTGTACAATGAGGTTCAAAATTTGGCGCTTTCAAACGCTTAGAAATTGTTTTAACTATTTGCCTATAGTTTGAACGACTTTCTTTTTCAAGGAGTAACCAAATTGAAAAACTACTCATTTAATCATTTAAAATATTTTTTATTGCTTTGAGTTTTTTATCTAAAAATTCTACGGTTTTTGAATCGGACCTTTTGGACGTACTATTTTTTCTATTCTCAATTTTAGATTTTGCTCTACTTGCATTGATAGATAATACGGGGTCTTTCTCTACCATAATATCAAGCAATGAATAATTTGATTCACTACCATAATTCCCAACCTGCGCTATTACTGCCATTCTTACAAACCTATCATTATCATCAAAAAATGATAAAATAAAATCAAACGTACTTGGCCTTTTTTTCTGATATTTTGATAACTCATAAATTATCGTTGGCCTAGAAGGCCAACTGAAATTACCATATTTAGCTAATTCTTTTAATCGCATGTAATTTGATGTTGTCTTGACTTGACTAAAATAAGAGAGAGTTGACTTTCTAATTACGTCGTTATGTGATTCAGTATTCAGTAATTTATCAACATGTGGTTTTGCCTTAGCAGTATCAACAATAGCTAAAGTTCTAATTGATTCTGAAATAGCATAATAACTAGTATCAGAAATAATTATATCTTCTAAAAATTTACTCACCTCTAAATTGTTTTTTTGATTTTTCAGTATTCTAACAAATGATCTCTTCACTCTATTGTCTACTTCTTTTCTTTTTACCCACTCAATATCTTCTGAAACAATATTTGTTTTAAGTCTGCCCAATGCAGAATAAGCTTCTGATCTAACAGCCCAAAATAGATCCCTTTTAGCAGCTTCCATCAATGCGTATTCAACGACTTTTCGACCTTTTTTCTTGGAAAGCTCATGTGCAGCCCAAATTCGATCTAGAGCATTTGATGCGTTTTGTAACTGATATTTGAGATCAGCAACTGATTTTTGCATTTTTAAATTTGAAGGAACTCTTTGCCCAGAATTAAATATTACCATTTTAGGTCTTTTATCAGACTTTATTTTGTAAACAGAATCTAAATTATCCACCCAGATAACATGTTCTTTTTTCTCTCCGTTATCAACAATAATTTTAATTGGCATTTTAAATAAACTTGTCGTTTTTAGATCCTGAGTTTGTTTAACATGGATTGAAAGTTCTTTTTTTCTTTGGTTATAATTCCATGAAACATCATAATTAGGAAACCCCGGTTCATAAAGCCATTGCTTAAAAAACCAATCAAGATTTTGCCCCGTGGTCATTTCAATTGTCTTTTTTAGATCACTAGTTTCCACATTTTTTAATTTATTTTCATTGGTATACTTCCGTATCGATCTCCAAAAACCTTCCTCCCCAAGTACATCACGAAGCATGGTTAAAATCAAACTTCCTTTTGCATATACATGGCTGCTGAAAAGTTCGAAAGGTTCATCGTAAACAAAGTCGACAGTCGGCCTTCTTTTATTTTTATCTGCCCGTTTGAAGCTTCTTATTTCACCAAGTCTTATATAGTCACCCTCATCATTTCCTCTGTCTTTTGTCAAATACAACCTCGAAAAGAATGTTGCAAAGCCCTCATTGAGCCAAATATTTGCCCAATTTCGAGTTGTAATCATATCTCCAAACCACTGATGCGCTAGCTCATGCGCAACAAGACCATCACTACTGGGATCAGGATGCGCCTTTGAATCAAACATTGTCCTATCAGAATTGTGAGTTAAAGTAATATTTTCCATCCCTCCCCACATAAATTCTGAAACGATTATTTGATCATACTTTTCAAATGGATAAGAAACTCCTGTCAAGTTATTAAAGTAATCAATCATGTCTGGAGTTTTACCAAACGAACGAAAAGCTTCATTTTTATTTTCGGGATAAACCCAGTAAGCAACTGGTATATCCTTATGATAATCTTCTACTTTAACATAATCACCTACAACAAAAGAGATTAAATACCCTACCATTGGAAAATTTTCTCTCCAATGAAACGTATGCGTTCCATCTTTATTATCTTGAAGAGAAACTAACTCTCCATTAGAAATAGCTTTGAGTTTATTATCAACAGTTAGAATACATTCAAAAGTGGCCCTTTCATTAGGATAATCATACATCGGCACCCAATGATGATTATCTGTTTCTTCTCCTTGAGTCCATGCTTGCATTTTTCGCTTAGGATAAAGTGAATCAGGTTTGAAAAAATATAATCCGGTACGAGGAGTTGCTGTGTAGTTTATTGTAACATCAAGAGTATCTGACCATGCATAATTTTTTAATAAATCCATATGCAACTTTTCTTCACTTTGAAAAAAAGGAATGTCTTTGTTTCCAATTCGAACCCTTCTAACAATCATATCTTCTGCATCAAGTTCAAGTTCTGATAAAGCAGATCCTAAGGGACTTAATGAATGGGTAACTTTTCCGGTCACTTTTTCAGATAAAATATCAATCTTTATGTCAATTAAACTATGCAGTATATCAACAGATCGATTTGGAGTAGAATTATTCGCAACTAAAACGCCACTTAAGCACAATACTAAAATCTTAAAAAATAATTTCTTCAATAGATTAGCCTTCTTGAGTTTAATTAAAAAATAACAAAGAGCTCTTTAAAACAACAGCAGCTTAAAAATAGGAAAAATATTGTATAAATAAGCAAAAAAAAAGGAGCTGAGCTCCTTTTTTATTTTATCCTAGATATCTTCTCAAACTTTTACTTCTTGATCGATGTCTCAATCTTTGAATTGCTTTTTCTTTAATTTGTCTAACTCTTTCACGAGTAAGATCAAATTCTTCACCAATTTCATTTAATGTCATTGCACTATCTCGATTGATACCAAAATACATTTCGAGAACAGATCTCTCTCTACCCGATAATGTCTCTAAGGCACCAGTTACTTCTTCAGACATCGATTCTCTCATGATATTAGCTTCTGGCTCTTCCGCCTGATCATCTTCAATTATATCGAGCAAACTACTATTCTCACCATCTTGAAACGGAGAATGCAGCGAACTATGTCTTCTAGAATATTGCATAGCCATTAATACTTCATCACCACTCATTTCTAGTTGATTACCTATTTCGTCACCTTTTGGTTGTCTCTCAACTTCTGCTTCTAATTTTTCAGCAGCTCGAGTTATTTTCGTAATAGTACCTACACGATTTAGAGGCAAACGAATCAACCTAGATTGCTCTGCCAACGCTTGGAGTATTGATTGGCGAATCCACCAAACAGCATAAGAAATAAATTTAAAACCTCTTGTATGATCAAAACGCTTTGCTGCTTTTATTAGTCCAAGATTACCTTCATTTATTATATCAGCAAGAGATAAACCATTACCTTGATATTTTTTTGCAACAGAAACAACGAAACGAAGATTTGCTTCAACAAGTTCTTTCATAGCCGCTTCATCGTTGTTTTGAATCCTAATTGCTAACTCAACTTCTCTTTCTGGAGGTAGAGGATTATATTGACCTATTTCAGCAAGATACATACTTATACTACCGCTTGAGACCTTACTAGATTTTTTTGTCTTGGGTGCGGCCGCAGCTGCTTTTTTATCCTTCGCGCCTTTTTTGCCTTTTGCTTCTTTCGATATAGCTTCGACTTCTTTTTCGATTTGTTTTACATCAACTTTTTCTTTTTTTTGCTTGGCTTTAGTTTTTGGCAAGATGATAGCTCCTAATTTTTTGTGTACATTTACAGCAATGCCGGCGATATTACAAAATAATTGCTTATTTTATAAACATTATCTTTGATGAACTTGTAATCCCTTCTGAGATTAATTGGACTATGTATATTCCGCTAGATATATTAGCTGTTGAACTGCTAGTCGGACTCCAATAAATTTTTCCTTTACTTTTATCTTTTTCACTAATTTTCCTATTAAAGACTTTCTTCCCATCAACAGTATAAATCGATATTGATGAAGCTTCTAATATATCAACATCAAAGCTTAATGAAATTCGACCATTGAAAGGATTAGGATATGGATTAAACAACTTTGGATTCTTTGGGATAACTAGACCAGAATTGTCATTTTCAAGAATAACAAAAGTAGGGTGCCTGATGAGTTCATTGGGGTTAATGACCACCAATTCATTTGAAGCAATGGGATCCCATGTATAATCAGAATCTGATATTGGTGGAGTAGTCATTACAGAATAATATTCCTCTGTTTCCATAATTTTAAGTCCATTGTTCCCCCCATAGATATAAAGGTTATCCGAGTCAGAGAAAACAAAGTTTAACATGTATGGATTTATACCAGCTTCAAGCATTAATCTTAAAGCTGTATTTAAGCCTTCAATTACGTCTCCCTGAGAAGTAATCATCTTCATAATTAAAAGCATAATTAATTCTGAATCCACAACCGCGCTCCACCCCTCTGCTTCCCAATCTCCAGCTCCAAAAGTTTGAGGAGGGTTTTGATTTAACCATTCTTCATTAATTCCATCTTCTGTTATTATATCATACAATAAATCCTTTGACGCTCCGCCATTATGTACGAAAGAAAAAGTTTTTTCCCCTTCAAAAATCCATGGATGAGGGTTTGGAATATCACTAGCGCCAGATGTTGCTGCACGAAGATGAGCAATCGCTATTTTAGAATTAAAATCATTAAAAATAGAAAGCATCTCATTCCAATAATTTAGAGAATCATAATTTGCAGGTAAGGCAGACCTGTAGACATTTATTCCATCAGCAGTTTGAGATAACGGATATTGTAAAACTGACCAGCCATTTGCATTATATTGACTCTGATTGTAATAAACACCTAATTGCTCATTAACTAAAAATAATTCATCTTGGCTTTGGATATTTAGAGAACGATCCTGTTTTGAAATAATAGCCCAAATTTTACAAGCACTTAGCTCAGAAAAATAAATAAAGACAAAAAATATTGATATAAAAAGTTGCTTAAGCATAATTACAAATAATTATTTGTGACTGATAATTTAACATACATGCACATAATCATCTTCTTAAAAAACCAAAATTCAAAATTATATGAAATCAAACCCAAATATGAAATAAAAATAGGTTACTTTAAATCAATGTATAGTCAAAATAAATTACAAACTACCTGATTTTTGTCAATGGAAATAATTTTAGTCCTTTATTTTTCAATTTTAATAGGCATTGGTGTTGCTGCTTCAAAAAAGGTTAATAATGTTAGCGATTATTATGTAGGTGGTAAAAAACTAAACTATTGGATTGCAGCACTATCCGCTAGAGCAACGGGAGAATCAGGATGGTTACTGTTAGGAGTGACGGGTATGGGCGCTGTAATGGGTTTTAGTGCGTTTTGGATTGTACTTGGCGAAGTCTTAGGCGTGTTTCTCTCGTGGCATTTTATGGCTGAAAAATTCAAAACACTTACTGATAACTATAAATCAATAACAGTACCTGATTTTTTGCATAGTCATTTTAACTCAAAAACAAATACAATAAGAATTATTGCGGCAACGGCTCTGTCTGCATTTGTAGTTATTTATGTTAGCGCTCAGATAGATATAACAGGCAAAGCTTTTGAATCTTTTTTAGGCTACAACTATTATTTTGGCATTCTTATTGGATTTGGAATAGTTGTGGCTTATATATTTTCTGGCGGATTTTTAGCCGTTGCATGGTCTGATCTTTTTCAAGGATCTATAATGTTTTTAGCATTATTAGTTCTTCCTATTACTGCTTATTTACAATTACCTAATAAAATAGCTTTTTTACAAGGGCTTAAGGATATCGACCCTGCTTTGGTAAATATTTGGGGTGATGGTGGATTTACTTTTATGAACTTTTTATCTGTAATAGGTTTATTATCAATAGGCATAGGTTTTCTAGGGTCACCTCAAGTTTATGTTCGATTTATAGCAATAAAAAACACTCAAGAAATAAAAAAAGGAAAAGTTGTTGCTGTCATTTATACCTTAGTATCAAGCTCATGCGCTGTCATGATTGGCATGATAGGACGTTTCATGTTCACTGCGAACAGTCAAAATCCCGAAACAGTTTTAGGGACTGCAGGTGAAAATGTATTGTATTTACTTTTAATAGAAATCATGCCTACGATTGTTGTGGGTATATATATTGCTGCATTGTTATCTGCAGTGATGTCGACTGTAGATTCATTACTTGTAGTTGCTTCTAGTGCAGTAACAAGGGATTTTTACCAAAAAATTGTTAATCCACTAATTGACCAAAAAACTCTAATAAAACTTTCTAAAAAAATTACTTTAGGGTTAGCACTTTTTGCTTTATTTGTTGCAATAAGTGTATCTATTATATCTCCCGACCGAACTATATTTTGGTTTGTTATTTTTGGTTGGTCAGGTATTGCAGCTACATTCTGCCCTGTAATTATACTATCAATTTTTTGGAATGATTTTGATGAAAGTGGGGCGATTGCATCTATGGTTACAGGATTTTTATCTGTACCAATTTTCAAATTTTTGGTGCCGAAATTAGACAATATTGGTATCTATTTTGAAAAAATAGATGTGCTACTGCCGTCTGTAATCTTGGCAATATTAGCAGGATACTTTACGACAATAATAAAAAAAAAATAACTATTCTTCAGATTTAAAAGTCATAGGAGCATCCATTAATGTACTGATCCACCTCGCACTTTCAGAATTTGATAGTGCGATTTTTATTGTCATTGTTAAGGGCACCGATAGTACCATACCAACGGGTCCAAATACCCAGCCCCAGAAAAGTAGAGATATAAAAACAACTAAAGTAGAAAGGCCTAAACCATGGCCTAATAATCTCGGCTCTAAGATACTTCCTATCGATATATTTATGAACAAATAACCTGATAACGATAATAGTGATGTCACAACACCGTATTGAATTAATGCTAATAACGCTGGTGGCACGGCTGCTATAATTGAACCAACAGTCGGAACATAATTGAATAGAAAAGTTAAGAAGCCCCATAGTAGCGGATAATCAACACCCAAAAACATTAACCAAATTGTGGCAATAAAACCTGTAGCTAAACTAGTACCCGTTTTAATAAGCATATATCTATTAACTGTATCAGAAAAGGAATCAACTTGGCTAGCACCATCACTTTGAGTTCCAAAAATATGCCTGATTTTAAATCTAAATATTGTTGCTTCGAGCAACATAAAAACAACCATCAATAGAATTAGAAGACCGCTGCTTAAAACACCGCCAAAACCAGATAACAAGGATGAAGTCAATGACATTGCAGCACCAGGATCAAACCTTTCAATAATTGCAGAGCCAGAAATTTGCAATCCTAACTGCTCAAAGAACTCGAGAAAACTAGTAGCAGAAGCGTTCACCATTTCTTTATATCTAGGAAGATTTTCTTTAAAATCACTCAAAGAAGTTCCTAAAAGAGAAGCGATGCCCGCTCCTACGGCAACAATTCCAAAAATAACTACTAAGATAGCACCCAAAATAGGTATGCCTTTTGATCTAAGCTTTGCAACGAGTGGATTTGCAATTACCGATATAAAGATTGCCAGCAATAAAGGTATCAATATATCACTAGCCGCTCTTAATCCAGCAACAACAATCATAAAAGCTGCCAAATTAAAAATTACCTGTTGAACATGACTCTGACCTGTGTAAGTTTTTTTAGACATGCCTAAAATTAGAATAAAATATATTTATTTCTACAAAAATCTTTTATTCAGCCGTATCAAGCTCTGCTAATCTTTCTGCTATTAAATCAATAAAGATGCTTATCTCTTTTAACATATCCATAAGGTCCAGATAAATCTGTTTTTGAGCATCATCTTCGCTATTGGAATTTGAACGTTTTATGTGCTCAATTCGATATTTTTCTTCAAGATCTTTAAACTTTTTACCTTTACTGACAATTTTATCTATTTTATCTTTATCATATTTTTCAAAAAACTTACCCAACCTTTTTATCTGCTTGATAATTTTTTTATGATAGGATTCAACTTCTTGAATAAGGTTATCAGATAATTCTTTAGATTGGCTCTCTTTTTTTATTAGTAAATCGTGTAATCTAAGGTTTACACTGTTTTTTACAGAGTTAATATTGTGCACAACAGAAACTAGTGTGAAAACTTCCCTTGATTGCACATCATTTAGATCTTGATTATTGACTTTAATTAAATAGGATGATATTTCATTATTCAAAAAAGTAATCTTTTCCATACGGTTTTGAAGACCAGCTTCAAAATCTTCTTCATCATTTTCGATATCGTGTAAAGAATCATTAGAAATAAATGGTTTAGCAACAGAGCCAACCACTCTCTCAAGTAAACCAATTACTCCTCTGATTTCAGCTTGAGCATTTGAAATAGCAACAGTTGGAGTATCAAAAACGTCATCATTTAGATGCATTACTTTTGGTTTGCTTATATCTCGATTGATATTTTCATCTGGAAAATATTTTACAATTAGCTTTCCAACTAAGGGCGTAAAAGGAATAAACACAACGGTCGCCAAAATGTTGAAGATAGTATGTGCATTGGCGATTTGTCTTGGAATATTATCAGATGTTTGAGAAATGAATTCTGCAAAGGTTGGAATCCAAAAACAAAAAAGCGCTACACCAAGCAAATTAAATGTTACATGGGCAATTGCAACTCTCTTTGCCTCTCTGGAAGCATTCAACCCAGCAAGCAAAGCAGTCACACATGTTCCTACATTTGCACCAAGTATAAGTGGTATACCCGCCTCGAGCGTTATTGATCCTCCACTTGCAAGAGTGATGACAATACCCGTAGTTGCACTGCTACTTTGAATGAGTGCAGTAAATGCAGCACCAGCTAAAATCCCCATAAATGGATTTTCAAGGCTAATTAAAATATCATTAAATGTAGGGTTTGAACGAAGCGGCTTCATTGTATCAGACATCACTTTCATTCCATAAAAAAGCAGGCCGAACCCTAGAATAACGAATCCAATATTTTTTGTGGAATCTTTCTTTGAAAATAAAGCCATCAATGCACCAACAGCAACCAAAGCAAGTGCGTAGTCGGTAACCTTAAAAGCAACAATCTGTGCTGTAATTGTGCTTCCAATATTAGAACCAAGTATAACACCTAGGCCTTGAACAAAGGTTAAAAGTCCAGAGTTAACAAAACTAACTAACATTACAGTAGTCGCACTACTACTCTGAATGACCATGGTAACGAAAGCACCAACGCCAACAGCCAAAAAACGATTTGAAGTTAGTTTTTCTAATACAGAACGCATTTTATTACCAGCGGCAATCTTCATGCCACCACTCATCATCTCCATCCCATACAAGAACATCCCCAAACCACCAAACAAACTAGTAAACATTAGAAAAATTGAAATTTCTTTTGGACTAGAACCTGCTGATGAGGATGCCATAAGCAGAGAGGGAATTGCCCCAAAAATCATAGTTAATGTGAGTAATATTTTTTTCATTTTATCTAGTTTCTTATTTGTTATTAAAAATTGTGCGATTAAATAGGAGAAGAATGTATTTAAAAAATGAATCAAGATAAAGTTTAAAGAATATTTTTTGTTATGTTTAAAAAGTTGAATAAATTGCGAGATGTCTAAAGTTCTACAAGATTTTTTTTCAGTTATTAATACTAAATCACTAGTTGTGATTGCCGCAGCATGTGCGACTACTACCCTCTGCTATGAACTTGATTTTCATTTCATTGTTCCCACAGACCTAATAAGCATAGCAATTGTATTCCCAATTGTTTTTTCTATCCATGCTGCATATAATCGCAGAGAAAAAGCCCTTGAACATTATTCTATCTTTAAAGCTAGTGCTTTATCAATAAGATTTGCACACACTCATTGGATTAATGAAAAACAAAAAGAAAACCGCCAAAACAAAGCACTAGACCGAAATGAGCACATAGAAAGACTTGATGGTATTTACAAAAATTTATTCGCAAAAATATATGATTACTTGAATTCAAAAAACCCAAAATCTGAAACATATAATCAAATAATAAAGCTAATCGGCGAAGTATCAATGTCAAATGAAAAATTAAGACCTTTTGTCCTTGACCCTGAAAATGTTAGGTCAAATGAAAATTTAAGATTAATGACTGTTGAGCTTGAAAATATTATTAATATAAAAAATTATCGAACTCCAAACTCTCTACGTGCATACACTAAAGTTTTTCTTAATATTTTTCCAATAATCTTCGGTCCATTCTTTGCTCATGTTGCTATTGAGCGAGGACTTGAATTTGGTATTATAATGGCAACTATTTACAGTTTAGTCTTAACTATTCTCGACAATATTCAAGAAGATTTAGAAGACCCTTTTGATGGTGTAGGTAGCGATGATATACAATTAAACTATCCTACGATGCTTCAAATTAATTCAGTCAAAGAATAGTATAATTACTTCTAATACCATACAAACTACCTACGTTTAACAAAGCCAAAATGGATATTCTTAGTACACTCAAACTTGTTAAAGGCATTTTTGCTATTTTGGACCTTTTTGTATGGGCAAGGGTAATCCTTAGCTGGATTCCCCACAATCAATACAATGAGATTACTCGTACTGTTTTTAATGTTACAGAACCTTTGCTTAAACCAATTAGAAATTTGATTCCTACCTCATCACTTAATATAGATATATCGCCTTTTATTCTCTTATTCGCGCTAAATATGGCAGAATCCTTAGCCCTTCGAACATTCGTTTACTAGATACTATTATCTTAAAATAAATATGATTATTAAAGTTTGAAAAAATTTTAATGGAATATTTATATCTAATAATTGCATCTCTTTTTACATCTGCAATATCAGCAATGATTGGTATGGGTGGTGGAATTATTTTACTTGGCATAATGGCATTAGTTATTCCAGAAGGTTATTTGGTGGTCGCATTGCACGGTATGATACAATTAGTAGGCAATAGTACTCGAGCTTTCGTCTTTAGAAATGCAATAAAGAAAGATTTGGTTTTTAATTACTTTTTTGGTTCGATTATTGGTTCAATGATTTCCATAAGTATTATCATAGCGTTAATTAATCTATATAAAGTTGAATCAGCTAATCAAATTACTTTTGACTATTTAAAGCCTCTTATAGGAATATATATCCTATGGTTTGTCTATTTGAGGAAAAAAGAAGACATAAAAAAACATAACTTTTTTTATGTCGGAATTCTTGGAGGGTTGACATCAATTTTTATAGGTGCTGTAGGTCCATTGATCGCTCCATTTTTTTTAAAAATAAATTTAAAAAAAGAAGAAGTTATTGCTAACAAAGCAACATGCCAAATAGTGTCTCATCTTGGTAAAGTACCAATTTTTATCTATTACTTTGAATTAGATTATTCCAAACATTTAGAATTATTATTACCGCTAATGATATCGGTTTATTTTGGAACTCTTATTGGAAAAAAACTATTGGGTGTTATATCTGAAAAGACTTTTAAAATATTATTTAAAATTTGTTTGTCTATTATTGCTGTACGTCTAATAATTGACGAAATTTTAAAAGATTTGTTGTTTACTTAATTAATAATTGAAAAGAATACTTACTTTAGGACATCCCCAAAATACCGACATGGTAATTTCATGAAAACTTTAGATATCCTTTTAAAAAATTATATAAAAGAAAACAAGCATGATACGAATGCAATAAAGATGTTAAACTTTTATAAAAACAATAAAAATTGCTTCAGTAAAGATAATACAAAAGGTCATTTTACTGGCTCAGCATGGATAATAAATCCTGCAAAAAATGCTGTTTTAATGACACATCATAAAAAATTAAACATGTGGCTTCAACTTGGTGGACATGCAGATGGTGATAATAATCTTATCAATGTAGCACTACGAGAGTCCGAAGAGGAATCTGGGTTTAGTAATTTTAAATTATTAAGTGAAGAGATTTTTGATCTAGACATCCATGAAATCGAGTCTATGAATGATGATCCTAGACACTTTCACTACGACGTTAGGTTTCTGTTAGAGGCAGATCCAATTAAAAGCGAGATAATTGTTAGCGATGAATCACATGATGTTAAATGGATTCTACTTAGCGAAGTAAATAATTATAATTCAGAGGATTCAATTAAAAGAATGGTTGATAAAACAATTAGGCTATAAACACTTTTTCTTTATATGCTTAATAAAATAACGCCTTGAGTGGTTGTACTGCTCTCAATTTTAATATGAGCATTACTAATATCTTTTAGTTCATATTTGTAAGATAACCTATTAATCAAGCTTTCCTTTTTTAAAGCAACAGTTATATCATTTATTGCATTGATTTTAGCTTCTGGGGGAATATCATAAACAAAAACCATTTTTAAATTAAG
>JABGWJ010000022.1 GCA_018645565.1 bacterium
AAGATAATCAAGATCGACCATCATATCAGAGCTACCCACGGTAAGTGTTCTATTATCACCTACATAATTAGCGCCAGGAATATCATTTTCCCAATAATCGCTAATAGTCCCATCTTCATTCTTGATTTGAGCTCCATATTTGTATTGGTAATCACCAGGTTCTAAAGCAACAGTTAAAGACCAGTAGTCGCCACCATCACTTACCATATTTGAGCCAGCACCCCATTGAGTTACTGTCCCTCTAAGGTCAACTCCTGAGGTAGAGTCAACAACGCCATCAACTGTTGAGCTATTTACATGAAACGTCACGTTAACAGAAAATGCGATTGAATATAAAAATACTGATAAGAATATCATTTTTTTCATATTTAGTTCTCCTTCATTGTTCTAAAAGTTTCACTTTTTTAAAAAAAAGTGTATCTAAATATAATTCGTGATAATAAAAATCCAAACATTAATAACTCATCTATGAGTTACTAATTATTTTGATCTAAAATTCAAATGAAATACCTATAACAGATGTCTGATTAAGTAGCCTTCTATTTTGATACGAATAATCAATATTAATTGGAAATTTTCTAATTTGAGTTTTAAGCCCAAATCCAAAAGTAAAATACTCATCATCATAATCATTTAAAGTGGTATTGTGGCCAAACCGAATTGATAAAATTTCAAAAGAATTAATCTCAATACCAGTGCAAATTATTTCTGCATCATCGCTAGGTATCACAAAATCATTTGTGATAAGAAAAGCATTATTTTTTCCTATATTAACAGTCTTTGAAATTCCCAATCTTAAAAAGAGCGGGAGGGGCCAACTTTCAGTTTTTATTTTTGCTACAATAGTTTCATTATTACCACCATCTTGTGGATCTAAATCTATTCTGTTATAGAGGTCTTTACCTTCAAGCATCATATTTAACCCAAAATTAGAAATGCTAAAGCCCATGTTGAATTTTTGAGGTTCCGATGAATACATAATTCCGATATCCGTTGCTAGAGATGTTGCACTCTCGTTGTGTATTCTTTGACTAATAAATTTAATTGAAGATCCTATTGAAAATTGATTTGTAAGTTTAAGTGAAAGGCCACTTGCAATTGCTAGATCGTTGGCTGTCCAGTACAAATCAGATCCATTTTGATTTTCAAAATCTGTTATTTCTTCTTTACCATAATTGAGATTTATAATATAAGCACCAATAGTAGCGCTATTATTAATTTTGTAATTTCCTGCAAAAAATAAAATTTTACTGTCAAGAAACCAGTCTGTATTATTTAAAGAAAACTGATTCTTTTTTGATATAGAAATTGATGCTGGATTATAAAAAAAACTTGAAGCATCAGAATTCAAGCTACTAAAAGAACCTCCAAGGGAGGAAGCTTTTGAACCCATAGTTATGCCTAAAAAGTTTGCTGCACTAGTGCCGACTTTGTCTTGTGCAGGCAATAGCGATATGAATAAAATAAAATAAAATATCTTTTTCATTATTTAATTATTGCAAATTTTCCCGATTGCGATTTAAAGGTTTTTGATTCCATAACGTAAAAATAAACCCCATAACTAATATCTAAATTTTCTTTAGATCTTAAATTCCATTCTACTGTACCATCCATAATGTTGCCATCGTGCTGCAATGTAATAATATGTTGACCGCGAACGGTGAAAATGGATAACTCACCATCATTTGGTACATTTGTAAATATTATTCTTCTTGCTCCACGACCACTTGTAATACCTGGGGCTAGAGGAGCCTCATATGCGTGAGCAGAATAGTAGGGGTTAGGAATTACCCTTATTTTATTAAAATTTTCTTCAACTGTATTTTGATATTGAACCTCAGGAGCATATGTTTCAAATGTATATATATCTCCTTTACGGAATGGTTTTGTATTCTTTATTATAAGAGAATCATTATCGCCAAAATCTAAAATAGTAGAATCATTA
Source organism: bacterium (assembly GCA_018645565.1). Taxonomy (GTDB): domain Bacteria; phylum Fidelibacterota; class Marinisomatia; order Marinisomatales; family UBA1611; genus TMED80. Next base: position 1,946 of record JABGWJ010000022.1, read on the forward strand.
TGATTCTGACGTAATGAAAATGTGAGTGTCCAAGTAAAAATATTAGTATCCAGGCTATCGTCCTCAAAAAAGTATATTATATCTTGAGGGTCGATAATTCCATTTCTTCCTGTTCCTGAAATTACATTTTCATCATAGAAAACATAATCTATCTCATTACCAAAATTATTTAGTATCTTGAAATTAGTATTTCCGTTTTCAGTATGAGAGAAAATTTGCCCTTGTGAAGTAGCAAATTGAATCAGGTCGTATGACTTACCAAAGCCTAATGAATCACTAAAAATAATCGTGTAATCGTTAGCCATTTTAATTGGAAGTAAACTATTGCCAAATAAACTAGTACTTGAAAAAGAATGAAAATAAGTATCCTCTGGGGAGTTTCTTATCCAATTACTTTGGTCCTCGGTTGTGCTCCAGTACGAATCAAGAATTATATCTTCAATTTGCCAGTCATTTTGAAATTCTATTTGAACTCCATTAAAAGTTTCTGTGTCTAGAACATTCCCTGCATTTGGGTTCATTGTTTGTCCATTCCAAGGCGTGTTTTGGATATATGGGCTTCTGTAGATAGGAAAGTAATTAAATTGAGCAGTAAAATTATTTTCGCCGAGCGATCCAGGGGATACACCAAATAATTTACCATTAACATTATCTAAACGGTAAAGATCAGTGGAAACTAAGCTTTGACTTTCATCATAAAGTTTGAAACTGTTTGGAATGATATTTTTATAGTGAATGTCAGAAACTAGTGTGTCGTTTGAAACGAAATCAATTGAGATTTCATTCATAGTTTGAACATCATAAAAAGTAGTGATTTTTGATTTTTCAAGTAGGTCATTATTATCTATAAATCCATTTAAATCATTATCTAACTCATCGGATGAATTATCATGGAAGGTTATCTTATATTTTTGGCTTTTAAGTTGGTTTGGATCTATAACTTTAATATATAGTTCTCCAGTATTTAGATTCGTCACTTCTTTTTTTGCTTCAATATCGCTGTATAAGCTGAACCCTGGGGGCTTAACCGTTGGAATCGCTACAGCAGTATTTTTATCTAAAATAATTGAGCCATCAGAAAGCTCACTAATGAATTTTGTATTCTCTGATGGGAAAATATCTAAGACTGTTTCTCCTTCATCGTATGCAGCTAATGCATAATAATACTTTTTACCATTAATTACATCTCTATCTATATACTGGTGCTTTATGCCTGAGTTATTTCCAAGATAATAAGAATAACCTTGTGCCTGCTGAAATAATTCCTGACTTGGGAAAAAAAATCCATCGACATCGTCATCTTTATCAAATTGGGCAATGGGGATATAGCCCTCACTATTTCCTAATCCATTTGTTATGGAAAAAGCATCACTAAATTCTGGTTCACTTGCACGATATAGTTTGTAGCCTTGAAAATCTAATTTTTTAGTAATGGGATCCACACTCTGCTCGGCAATAAAGTCCCAGTATAAAGTCACTTCTTGATCTCCAGGTACTGCTGTCAAAGTTGGTTTTTGTGGAGGAGGAGGGAACCTATAATCATTGTCATAGATATTTTGAACCGTTTTTTTGTTTCGTACTAGGTCTTCTTTATTTTCACCATAAATTAACGCGACTGAAAAATATTCTGTTTGGCCTGCTCTCAACGGGAAAAATCCAGATCCATACATAAAATCACCATCCTCGCCACCAATAGGTTCTCCGTTTGCTATTGAAGATGGCGTGTCAAAAAGGCCTGGTTTTAATCTCTCCCAAAGAGCTTCATCATTGCTTGCTGGGAATTGATTAGCAGGCGCAAAATAATCAAATGATGTTAATCCAATTTGATCTGACTCATCTACATCAGTTCTATCAAAATTTGGTTCGCCAGGAGTAGGAATGCCATCACCCTCTCCAATGTCAAAAGTTTCTGCAACGCCATCACTGCCTAAATCATCAAACTCTGCATTCCAATCTCCATCATTATCGATTCCATCAAATCGTTGTTCATCTATCATCGGGTTATCTAGACCAAAACCATTTAAAAAGTCCTTATAAGCCCTAGGGTTGATTATATCAAAGAGCACTGTTCCGAACTGGTCCGTTTTTCTTTGACGATAATGAAGAAAATAATTTTCATCAATTAAGCCATCTAGATCATTATCAATTCCATCGTAAGCATTAGGATTTATAATTTCCTTTCCGCTTTCATCTAAAATTACATTTCCCTCAGCTAATTTTGTTATTCCTGGCTTTATTGTAATTGATGCGCCTCTAGTAATGATAATTAAACTGTCTTCATCAATTATTTCTTGTTCTGTACGAGTGTAGTCATTTGAAATTGTAATAATTTTTTGCCCGATATTTAATACCTCGCTAGAATCAAAATTTTCTTCCGTAAAGACAGGAGCGCTCATACCACTTTTTTGATAATCACCATCATTATCAATGCCATCATAAGGATTTCCAGGACTTTCTAAAAAAGAATATCCTACCATACCAACTGGGCCTACCCATTTAGGATTGCGACTAACATTATTATCAAAGTCACCGGTAAAGGTTAAATTTTCGTTAACATCAAAAAATGACCAGTCGTCATCATATTCTCCAGTACTCTCTGTAGAAGTCACGCCAACATATGTTCCAACAAGCATCCCAAAAACAACTTTATCATAATCTGTTGTACTAGTGTTTTTTACTTCATAAAGCCAAAAAATACAATCTTGAGCCAAAAATTGTTGCCACTGCATACCTCTGACCTTTATTTCTAATCCAAGTCCATTCCTTAAAACATTTTGAGAATCTGGTTTAAAACTAACACCATGGATGTTGTATTCAGAATAATTGAACTCTTCATCATTATTATCATCCATTAGATAGAAGCTTTCTTGTTGAATGTTTTGTATGTCTTTTCCGAAAAAACCATTCCACTCATTTTTCCAACCAGGGTCGTTTACATCTGAAATTTTATCAGGCCAATAGCTAGGCCAAGTTGAAGGATTGGTACTTATAGCAATAGATTCTTGACTTTCATTGAAGTAACCTGAAACTGGTTCCATCGTCCAGGTCTTTCCATTTGGAGAATCTTCCATGCCAGTTGATGTTGGTCGATCAACTGGTGGAATTAAAACTGAATGAAAAGTGATAGACTCCCCTGAAGTGTCTGTTGTCGTCACCTCAGCACCAATTAATGGACTTACGTCACCTATGTAACCATTATTTGGATTTTTCCATGCCCCACGAGGGCCTTTTGCAGCGGGTTGGCCAATAACTCCCCAGTTACCAAAAACAGTTTTAACTTGATTTCCATTATGGATAGCTGTTCTTCGAAACTCTCTTCCTGATTGGTTTTGTCCGAGCCCAATACAATATGCTAAAAGTATAGTTAGAATTATTTTAAAAATTAATTTCAAAGCCTAATTCAATCCTTCTTGGGTTTGAATAAAAAGTTTCATTATTAAACCATTCATCAAGTGTATTAACTGATTCATTTGTATTTTGAGCTTCAGCTAACTTTTTATAGCGTGTATATCCTGCTTGTCCAGAATCATTATAGACAAATGTCTCATTTAATCTATCAAAAAGATTTTTAACTCTAGTGAATATTGTAATCTTGAATCCTCGAAAATTTATATTTTTTGAAGCTCTTAAATCAACACTCATTGAATATGGCTTTCTTGAAGAATTATAGATGAGTGAAGAGATATCCTCAGAAGTCTCAGGGGTGTAAGGTAATCCACTTCCATATTTAGCAATTATAGAAAAATTACCATATTTTTGATTTGCATAGCCTAATGTCATATTTAATGTGTGACTTTGGTCCCAATCCAGCGGTACAATTTGAATTTCAGGTAATTGGTTATTTGATAAAGCATTTTGAGCTTGGTAAGGATCTGATGCTGTTCCTACTGCATTTTGCAATGTATAATCAAGTGTTCCAAAAACACCAGCATCATTATCATAATCAACCGACAATACCAGTCCTTTGATATAAGCAAAATCAGAATTCTCAAGCTTGCTATAAGAAGAGGAACCACCGAACATATTAATTTCTGAAAACCTAGTTCCCGTTAATTCTCTTATATCTCTAAAATATGCAGTTACATTAAGTATATAGTTTTGATTGATTTCTTGCTGGAGTCCAATTTCTGCGCTAATAGTTTTTTCAGGATTTAAATCTGCATTTCCTATCACGCCAGCATTCCCTGTTGATTGAGAGAGGTCAAAGTCTGGATTAAGATAAAGGAGTTCAAACTTTGGCATTTGAAAAAAGTGGCCATATGAAAAGTGAAAGACGCCTTTATCACTAATAGGGAAGGAAATACCAAAACGAGGACTTATTTTATATTTTTTACTTGTCGATGTATACCAATATTCCAATCTTTGTTTGCTTGAAATTAGAGGTTCAGATAAGTCTCTAATTCCATTGCCATTTAAATCCTCATATCTATTTTCAGGTTTTATAGGGTTGTATATGCTTGGATCACTTTGGTCATTTAAAAGATTTCCTTTTGGGTCAAAATAATCCAACCTTATACCAGCATTAATGATAAAGTTCTTCAATTCTATTTTATCTTGAACGTATAAGCTTAATTCGTATGGTTTGAAAGAAAACCTGCTTGAGTAAATTGTTGAATCGCTTGGCAAAATTGGATTTTCAAGTAATGGGCTATCTATTCCGGCATCAAAAGAAACTTGACTGATTGATGGTTGGTAGGATGAAGAATAAAAGCTAAGGTTGTGTTTACGATACTCCAGGCCAATTTTCATTAAATTATTATTTATTTGAGATGATAAATCCATTTTCAAAACCCTGGAAGAGGTTTTTCTATCAAAAAAACTATTGTTTGATCCGCCGGTAAGAAAGCTATAGGGCCTAAAAGTATTTACCTCAGAGTGAGCATATTCGTTTATATCTTCAAAAGCATAATGTTCATATTCTTTACTGAAATTAGTTATACCGACATTAAAATAAGTGTTTTGGGTGATATTTTTTGTCAACTGCAGTATAGTTGAAATAGATTTATCATAATGATTTAATATTCCATCCGGATTGTATTTAAACATTCTATCATAATACTGAGATACTTTGTGGTTGCGAATTTGAGTAAAATTTATCCTTGTTAATGGTGTTGGTTTATAAAGAATTTTAATTTGTAAATAATTGTTTTCATTCCAATCCATTGGAACAAGTTCCCCATCTCCTTTCCCAGGGAACGTAGTATCACCATCAACAATTTTTGGCCTTGAAATAATAAAGTTTCCTGTGGAATCAAAATAGGAAACATTATGATGGTTATAATATCTCTTCCCCGAGTATGGACCTTCGTAACGGATGCTTCGAGCGTTAGTAAAGAAAAAGAGTTTATCTCTGATCAAAGGCCCATTAATACTCATGTCAGCATTTTTTGTGCTTAGAGGGTTTATTTCTTCAATGCCTAGAAAAAAATCAGAACTATTTGAGACAAAATCACCTAAGTAAGATGAATAATTTCCAGTCAATTCATTTGAACCATCTTTGGTAATTATATTAACAATTCCACTCATTGCATGCCCATACTCTGCATTAAATGCTCCAGAAATAACTTGCATCTCCTCGATAGAGTTTTTGTTGATTGAGATTGAAGCATTGCCGTCATATACATCGGTCATAGTAATACCATCAACCAAATACGATATCTCTCCAGCTCTTCCACCTCTCATGTGACCATCTACATAACCAGCCTGTATTTCGAGGACTTCTGATAGCTCTGTAACGGGTAGAGATTGAAGATCATCGGAACTTACCACAGATGTTGATGAAGTAAGGTCTTTTACAATTTTTTCTTTATTTGCAAGTACTGTAACTGTTTCTCCAGTTACAGCTTCAATTTCCATTTTTAAATTAAGCGTAGTTGTAAAATCTGAGGATATGTTAACATTTTTTATTTTAAGAGTTTTATAACCAATCATTGAGGCTGTAATTGTGTATTCTCCTGCAGGAATATTAACTATGTAATATTTCCCGTTAAGATCAGTTGATGCTCCTTGACTTAATTTATCGACAATAATATTGCAGCCAATTAATGATTCGCCTTTATTATCAGAAATATTTCCAACTATTTTACCAGTTGTTCCAGCAAGAAGTAGCATGCATGAGCAATGTAAAAAAAAATGCAGGATAAGATTTGTTGCTCTTAATGAAAACATATTATTATTGAAATATAAAAAAAATAGATCCTTTATTTAAAAATTTATCTTAGTAACTCAATTTAGAGTTATTAATTTATAGAACTTTTATTTATAAAAAATAATCTTTTCTATAATAGTTTAAACTAAAAATAATGATGAAGGAATTAAAAAACTTACTAAAAGAGTTTGGTCTTACTTCAAATGCTTCGAAGGTCTACATAGCTTTACTGCGAAAAAGTCCATCGACGGGTTACGAAATTAGTGGTCAAGCTGATATACCTAGATCAGCTATATATAATGTTCTATCAAGATTAGTCAATATGGGTCTAGCTAGTAGCGTTGGTAAAGACCCAAGGCGATATATACCATTACCAGCCTCTTCATTAATTGATTCACTTCATAATAAGCATAATAAAAGAATGGATAAGTTGAAGTCAGCGATTAAAGATATCGATCAAAATGATGAAGCGTTTGATTTTTGGCATTTACATGGCTATGATAATATGATTGAAAAAGCCAAAGAAGTAATATCGTTATCTAGTCATAGTATTGCAGTAAGTGCTTGGAATAGGGAAGTAAAAGAAATATATGATGAATTAAAAAATGCAGAAAAAAGAGGTGTTAAAATCACGATTTTTTCATTTACAAAAATAGAAGAGCAAGTTGGTAACATTATTTCTTATGATATAAAAGAAGATAAATTAAGAAAAATATGGTCACCAAAGATGATATTGGTTGTGGATAAAAAATATACTATGATGGGCAGCGCTCGTAATAATGATGAGAGCAGATTAATCTACACAGAAAATCAAGCCATCCTTGAAATAGCTTCTGATCATTTAATTCTTGATATTACTCTAGCTGGCAATAGGCTTGGCTTCGATACTGCAGAGTATGTTGCGGGTATATCAAATAAATCAGATATTGATTTAGAGTCTCTCCTTGATAAAAGTTAACTTTATCTAAATTATGTTTGAAAGTCGTAAGAGTGGGGTATTGCTTCATATATCTTCTCTGCCAGGGAGACATGGTATAGGAGACCTTGGAAGCTGCGCGTATGATTTTGTCGATAAATTAGAATTAATGGGGCAAGCCTTTTGGCAAATCTTGCCTACCAATGAACCAAACGGCAGTAATAGTCCATATGATACAAATTCTGCTTTTGCTCAAAATCCATTGTTTATTAGTTTGGATTTATTGTATGCTGATAATTTATTAGATGAAAAAGATATTGAAAGCGCTAATGAAATCGATGAAGTAAAAGTCGATTATGATAAATTAAAAAAGCTTAAAAAACCATTGATAACAAAGGCTGCAAAAGTGTTTCAAATAAAGAATAATCATGAAATGGACCTAAGTTTTAAAACATTTTGTAATGAGAACACCTTTTGGTTACCCCAATATGCGATCTATAAAGTGCTTAAAAATAAATTTAATCAATCTCCTTGGTATGAGTGGGGTAGCGAAATAAGAACTTATAATGAATCAAAAATTAAAAATATATCAAAGGAGTATTTTGAAGAGATTGAAATAATAAAAATCATTCAATTCTTTTTTTATAAACAATGGCTTTCCTTGAAAACATATGCGAATAAAAAAAACATAAGCTTAATTGGCGATCTGCCTATATACGTATCTCATGATAGTGTTGATGTATGGACTAATCAGTTATTATATAAGTTAAATAAAAATGGTGGTTTGATCGTAAAGTCTGGTTGTCCGCCGGATTATTTTATAGAAACAGGACAGGTTTGGGGGCATCCAATTTATAATTGGGAAAACCATGCTAAGGATGGGTTTGGATGGTGGATCAAAAGGATAAGCTTTTTATCTGAGCTTGTTGATATGATTAGGTTTGATCATTTTAATGGTTTGTTAAAGTATTGGGAAATACCTGCTGAAAATAATACGGCCATAATTGGTGATTGGAAACGAGGACCAGGGAAAGAATTGATTCAAAAATTATATGACAATGTTCAAGGGATAAAGATAATTGCCGAAGATTTAGGAGAGTTATCAACCGAAGTTGCTGAATTAAGGGCTTTCAAAAATATACCAGGTATGAAAGTGTTTCAATTTGATTTTGACAATATCTGTAAAGAAATAAATGAAAATAAAGTTCTGTTTACTGGTACTCATGATAATGATACATTGGTTGGTTGGTACAAAAAAGAATTGAAAAAATTATTTGATAATAACAGTATTCGGTTTCAATCTGATGAATTAAAACAAATAATTTCGCGGAATTCTAAACTTATTCATCTTGATATTGTAAAATATTGTATGGAAACAAAATATCCTTTAGTAATTATACCTTTGCAAGACTTAATTGGCTTAAATGGTGATTGCAGGATGAATGAGCCAGGTACTTTAAATAAAGCTAATTGGAGTTGGAAGTCTACAACTGAGGATATTAGTGATAATTTGATTGAAACTATTAATACTATAACATATAACTCAGGAAGAACTTAATGGAGAACCATCGCGTAGCATATTTTTCTGCTGAAATAGGAATATCTTCTAATTTACCAACTTACAGTGGCGGGTTAGGTGTTTTAGCGGGAGATCATATTAAATCTGCAGCAGACTTAAAAATAAATATGGTTGCAATATCTCTTTTGTACAAAGAGGGCTATTTTAAGCAAATAATTGATCAGGAGGGTAAGCAGAAAGAGGTTTATCCGAAGTTTGTTCCTGAGCCAATATTATCAGGACTTGATCATATTTTTTATATAAGTCTAAATGGTAAAAATGTTTATATAAAGGCATCTGTATATAACCATGAGAGTATAAATGGGTATATTATTCCAATATACTTTTTAGATACAGACATTCCTGAAAACGATGAGGAGGATCGTGCAATCACATTGAGACTTTATTCTGGTGATGATAAGCACAGAATTCGCCAAGAAGCTATTTTAGGATTAGGAGGAATGAAATTATTAGAGATATTGAACCAAAATAGTATTGAAAAGTATCATATGAATGAGGGACACTGCTCTTTTTTAGTTCTAGACCTTTTGAGAAAATATAAAGGGAATATTGAAGAAGTTAGATCAAAATGTCATTTTACAACCCATACACCTGTTCCAGCAGGGCATGATCAATTTGATTTTAAGCTAGTAAAAGACATCCTAGGCGATTTGGTCTCGGATGATATTGCCCTGCCATCTATGGCAAATAATAAATTTCATATGACAGAGCTTGGGCTACATTTTAGCAAAACTGCTAATGGGGTATCAAAATTGCATGGGGATGTGGCACAAAAACAATTCCCTTGGAAGAATATTGGTTACGTTACAAATGGGGTCCATCATTATACATGGGTAAATAATTCTATTAAGACGTTATTTAATGAATTTTTTCCAAATTGGCAAATGGAACCAGAAATTCTAAGAGGAGTAGATAAAATTGATACAAATGCGCTTTGGGATGCTCATTTTGATGCAAAAACAGATTTGATTCATTTCGCTAATTCTCAACTTTCTAAAGCATTAGATCCCAATATTTTGACTATTGGTTTTGCAAGAAGGGCTGCTACTTATAAGAGAGCCCAACTTATTTTCAAAGATCCTGAACGATTGATATCGCTAGGGGCTGGGAAGATTCAAATGGTGTTTTCTGGCAAAGCTCATCCAAACGATAAAGAAGGTAAAGAGTTAATTTCAGGTATAATTAAAAATGCAAAAGATTTTGAAGGGAAAATCAAGATTATTTACTTAGAGAACTATAATATGTGGTTAGGTAAGTTGATTACTTCAGGAGTAGATGTATGGTTAAATACGCCACTAAGACCTAACGAAGCATCTGGGACTAGTGGAATGAAAGCTGCTTTAAACGGCATTCCTAATTTGTCAATATTAGACGGATGGTGGGATGAAGGTTGTGAAAATAAAGTTAATGGTTGGTCTATTGGTTTATCTGAACGGCCAGATGATCAGGGTGATGCAATTAGTCTTTATGATACATTAGAACACCAGGTGATTCCAGCTTACTATAATGAAAGAGAAAATTGGGTCTCGTTAATGAGAAATTCAATAAAAACAGGTGTAGATTTTACTTCGAAAAGAATGCTACAAGATTATCAAAAACTATACTACAAGTAGGTGTCACTATGGAAACAATTGATATAATAATCGTCATAGTTTATTTATTTGCCATTGTTGCTGTAGGGCTTTTAGCACAGCGGAAGGCCTCTGAGGGGATTGATTCTTTTTTCCTTGGGAACAGAAAGCTACCTTGGTGGGTGCTTGGCGCTTCTGGGATGGCTTCCAATACTGATATTGCCGGTACAATGATAAATACTGCATTTATCTATGCATTAGGTACAAAAGGTTTCTTCATTGAGATTCGAGGAGGAGTAACCTTAATTATGGCATTTTTGATGGTTTTTATGGGCAAGTGGAATAGACGCTCTCAGGTCATGACTCAAGCTGAATGGATGCATTTCAGGTTTGGCAAAAATTTTGAAGGCGATTTGGCTAGAGTAATCGCTGCGATAGCATCTATTATCATGACAATTGCGATGGTTACTTATTTTATTATTGGAGCAGGAAAATTTGTTGGGGAATTTTTATCTATTGAGCCAATATATGCCTCCTTGCTAATGGTTGTGCTTGCGATGATATACACTGTTGCAAGTGGGCTATATGGAGTTGTTTGGACAGATGTTTTTCAAGGTATATTTATATTTTTTGTAATTATGTATATCTCCATTACAGCTATGTTAACGGTAAACTTACCTGAAAGTTTTTTGATATCAGTGCCAATGGTTGATGGGACATTTACACAAATACAAACCTCTTTGGCTGAGTGGACTAGGATAACCCCTCCCTCAAAAATGAATATGCCCGAAGGGTCTACATTTGAGATATATAATTTATTTGGCATAGCTATTATGTTTTATCTTTTTAAAGTGACGTTAGAAGGTGCCAGTGGCTCAGGTGGCTATATGCTTCAACGTTATTTTGCAGCTAAATCAGATAGAGAAGCAGGAATTTTATCCTTATTTTGGACCAGCCTTTTAGCATTTAGGTGGCCGCTGATTACTTCGTTTGCTATGCTTGGTATATATCATGGTCTTAATCCAGAATTTGGAGTAATTGCAGACCCTGAATTGGTATTACCCACAGTGATAAAACATTATATTCCAACGGGCATTAAAGGTTTGCTAATTGCAGGTTTAATGGCAGCAGCAATGTCAACATTTGATTCAACTGTCAATGCTGGTGCAGCATACTGGGTCAAAGACATTTATCAGACTTATTTAAAGCCGGATTCATCCGAAAATGAATTAATGTTTCAAAGTCGTTTAAGCTCTTTAGTCATTGTTGCTATAGCGTTATTGTTCAGTTTGACTGTATCAAACATAAATGAAATATGGGGTTGGATAACTATGGGAATCGGAGCCGGGATGTTTATACCTCAAGTTATTAGATGGTATTGGTGGCGATTTAATGGTTATGGCTTTGCTATAGGAACGGTTTTTGGAATGACAGCTGCAATACTTACAAAAGTTTTTTCTGGCCAAATAGCAGAATATAATTCATTTTTAATTGCAAGTGGTAGTTCGTTAGTAGGATGCATTGTTGGAACAATATTTTCAAATCCAACAGATGAAAAAGTACTACTTAATTTTTATAAAATTACTCGTCCGTTTGGTCTTTGGGGTAAAGTTAGATCAAAATTAAATGCAGAAGTTGTTGCACAAATAAATGAAGAAAATAAAAGAGATATTATTTCAATATTTTTCGCTGTTCCATGGCAAGTAACTTTATTTTTATCCGGTATGATGATAGTGCTCAAACAATGGTCAAATTTTTTCATTCTATTATTAATATTCTCATTTCTTTCTTTAGGTCTCTATTGGTTTTGGTTTAGACATCTATCTAAAGAAGTAAAAATATGAAAAAATTTAACTTCGGTTTCTTTTTTTATTTTACGTTTATTTTTTCCGAAACAATTGATGTTACTTTTCGATATGTAAAACATCCTGATGATGATTTTATAAGAATTTTTGTGCCTGGTACAATGCCTGAAGGCACTATTAATGATTGGGGTCCAAACTCAAACGGAGTAATAATTCCAAATGCCCCGTCTCTAATGAATTTTAATTCTGAAAATCAATCATATCATAGGAAGTATTCTTTAGAAATTGGGCAAGAATATGAATATAAATTTCATACTCATCATAATTCAACAGGAACTGACTATTCATGGTTCCAAGATCCGCTTAATCCTGAAACTTCATCTGGTGATTATGACAATTCTCTTTTAACTGTCAGTGATCCCTTGTTTTTCCAGCCCTTTTTCCACTTAAGCGAGCAAGAACTAGTCACTGGAATGAGCCTTAGTATTGCCTCATCATCTAGCATAGACTCAATTAAATATGTTATTGCTGAGGAAAGCAATTTAGCTACTCCAAATCAGTTTCAAGATGGTGTTTTTTTTGTTTCATTTGATGAACCATCATCTTTTTTTGATAGTTATCGTATTTTGGTATACATAAATGATAATGAGTATGTAGCATTTAGTAAAGATCAGGTTTCAGTATTTGAAGAAGACATACCTGGGTTTTTAGAATTTGGTCCTTCACAAATAAATGATACTATGTATTTATCTATCAGACTGCCAGGTCATCAATTTGTTCAAGTAAGGATCAACAATATAAATTATGAAGATGATGTTAGTATTTTTACCTTAAAAAAAGATCCGACGCTTTCTGATGTTTGGTGGACTCAATTAGAATTACCTAATGGTGTTTATGATTATGAATATTCTTTACCAAATGGAACTACGTTTCCAGATCCTTTATCGCGAATGATTAAAAATAATAAAACTCGAATTGAAATTGGAGCAGGCGGTGTTACCACTGCTGATGATTATGATTGGATATCTGAGGGTTATATTAAACCAGATTTAGATACTTTGATTATTTATGAATTACATGTAGATGATTTTTCAGCTATTGGTAATGGCGCTGGAACATTTCAGCATGTTTTGGAAAAGTTAAATTATTTAAAAAATTTAGGAATTAATGCAATTGAGTTAATGCCTATATCTGAATTTCCAGGAATTCACTCATGGGGATATGACCCTCAAATTATTTCAGCCATTAACGGTAACTATGGTACTCCAACACAGTTTAAGTATTTTGTAGATCAATGTCATGCAAATGGTATAGCTGTAATAATTGATATAATTTGGAATCATATTAGATCATCAAGTCCTCTTTGGAAAATGCAACCTGATTATAATCTTAATCCTTATATTAAACATCATGAAGAAATGAACCAAAATGAAGCTCCTGGAAGTTGGGGCATGCTAGATATAGATCATTTTAATTCATATACAATTGAATATATAAATAAAGTTCATAGAATTTATGTGGATGAGTACAAGATAGATGGTTTTAGATTTGATGCTGCTGCTCATTTAGGGTGGAGTACATCTCAGCTTGACCTTGGGATTTATGGATGGTCAAATGCACTAAAAAATCATGATTCAACAGTTTATCAAATAGCTGAGCATCTACCAGCTAATGTGAATCTAATTGAAAATTCTAATTTTTCTGCAGGTTGGCACGATAGTTTTCATGATAAGCTTAAAATGGACTCGCATAATCAGTATAATAGTACCTTAGATATTATGAGGCAAATCATTGGACTTCATGAATATTCAAATTGGGGGACACCTTACACAAATATGAATCATGCAGTAAAATACATGGTTAGCCATGATGAACAGTCTTTAATTCAGGAAATGGTTGAGTTTGACAATTTTACTATGGATCAGGCTCTTGAGAGAGATAAATTTTATGCAACGATTCTTTTTACCTCGAATGGTATTCCTATGCTCTGGCAAGGTCAAGAATTTGGTTTTAAATCTGGATGGACAGATCAGAACCAAAATGGAAATTGGGATGAAGAAAAACTATCATACAGGCCTCTTGATTGGAGTGTTTTAGATACTGACAACGGGCAGAATCATCTTGAACATTATAAAAAACTTATTTCTTTAAGAAAAAGAAATTCTGCGCTTTCTAATGGTGATTTCTATGATTTGTATAAATATACAAATCAGGGGGTTATTGTGTACGGATATAAAGATGAGCGTGTTAATAGTGCAAATGATCAGATCATTATAATAGCAAATTTTTCATCAAACGTTCAAAATATAGTAGATGTACCATTCCTTTCAAACGGGAATTGGTATAATATTTTTGATTCTAATGATATTTTGCATACGGCAGATGGCAATTATGGTAGTTATAACATTAACGCAAAGAGCGCTGTTGTCTATACAAATAATCAATATCAACTAGCTATTGAAGATTCTATTACACAAAATAACATAACTAACGATGTATCAATTGATAATATAAAATTTTTCCCAAATCCATTTAATTCCGCGATATCAATTAAGTTAGAGACTCAATTAAAAGATAAAATACGTTTTTCTATTTATAATATTCTGGGTAAGAAGATATTTGAGCAGATTGCCTATAATATTGAAAAAGGTACAAATATTTTTTTATGGAATGGTAGAGATTTCAACAAACAAGAAGTAGCGACAGGTATGTATTTTGTTCAGCTTGAACAGAATACAACAATTCATAATCAAAAAATTATTTTTATGAAATAGGATAATGCTGAATATGATCCGTATATACTTTTTGTTAAAATTATTTTCAATCTTATCTATATGTTTACTAATGTCTTGTGAAGATCCTCAGAATGAGTACAAACCCCAATATGGCTATTTTTTAAAAGAGGATAAGATTGATTTTCGCATATATGCGCCGAATGCCGACAGTGTAATCCTAGTTATTTTTCAAAATTATGATGATGATGATGGCGAAGAGTATATAATGGAAAAATTACATTCAGGTGATTGGGAAATATCAATTAAAGGTTTAAAGGTTGGAGCTTTATATGGATATAGACTTATTGGCCCTTATAATAGTCCGAGCGTAATTATTGCCGATCCGTATTCAAAATTAGCCGTAACTCAAAATAATTTCAGACATATAGCAAAGTCGTTGATAATTGATAATAGTTTTGATTGGGAAGGCGATAGTTGGTCAAAAACAAAGATGAATGATTTAATTATCTATGAAGCGCATCTTCGTGATATGACGGCACATGGTACTTCTGGAGTAGAAAATAATGGTAGTTACAAAGGTTTTATAGAAAATGATCAAAAAGGAGGTATCGAACACCTGAAAAATCTAGGTGTGAATGCTGTCCAATTCTTACCACTTTGGGATTTTGCAAATTTTGAAATACCTTACAAAGTTGATACGGTTGGATTCTATAATGACTGGAACCCGTATGAAAGAAATCATTGGGGATACATGCCTACTTTTTTCATGGCGCCTGAGACTTATTATAGTTCTGATCACTCTTCTAAACCTGATTCTTGGAATGGTCAAAATGGTTTAGCGGTAAAAGAGATGAAAGAAATGGTAAAAGAACTTCATGCAAATGATATTGCTGTTATCTTAGATGTGGTGATAAATCATGTTTCCAACTATGATTTTCATCCACTAAAATATATAGATAAAAGTATTTATTTTAAGCTTAATGATGACGGTAGTTATGTGTCACAGTGTTGCGGAAATTTACTAGATACAGATAATCCAAAAGTTTTAGAATATATTCTCTCCTCATTAAAGTATTGGATGATTAATTATCATATTGATGGTTTCAGATTTGATCAATGTTATCTATTAAGCTCGGAGACGGCAAAATTAATAAAAAAAGAATTGCAGGAAATAAATCCAAACGTCTTTTTATATGGTGAAGCATGGAACGAAAGAGAAAGTGAATTTTCTCAAATGGGATGGGGTTCATTTAATGCATATTTCAGAGATGTAATGCGAGGTGATTTATATGACTATAGAATCAAAGGTTTCTTATTTGGAGATTATAGACCAGGTGAAGATATTGATGATGTAAAAAGTTTATTAAATGGAACATCCTCTGGCAAAATGAAGACCTATGTGAACCCTGGGCATGCTATTAATTTTTTAGAGGTTCATGATGATTATTGTTTTAATGATTATATAAGATTTTCACTTGGATTAAATCAAAAATCCGATGTGATTAAAGACCCAATGAAGCATATAAAACTAAATGAATTACAACTTAAAATAAATAAGCTAGGTGCAATGTTCCTTTTATTATCAAAGGGTGTGCCAATTATTCATCAAGGCCAAGAATGGGCTCATTCACAGGTTATCGCATCTGCATCTTCAAACGATGTAAATATTGGTAAAATGGATCGTAATCCATATAATAAAGATAATGCAACAAACTGGGTTAATTGGAGTGAGCTTTCAATAAATGCTGATTTGGTTAATTATTATAAAAACTTGATTAAGTTACGAAAAGAGTTTCCAGTCTTGAGTTCTCAGAATGTTGAAAATGCTTTATTTGATGTGATAAGCAATACAAGTATTGGATATTTTCCAGATGAGGATTTAGCTATTTTTTTTAATGGAGATGTGAAAGAAAGTAAAACAGTTCAGCTTCCACCTGGAGATTGGATAGTATTATTGGATGAAAAAAACCTTGATTTAGGTGGCTTAAAAACAGTAAACAAAGAATTAATACTGCCATTTTTATCTGGAATTGTTCTAAAAAGACTGCCGTAAGTAAATAGGTTTAAAATTTAATATATGAGGATGAGCCAATTTATGAAATTTATCTTTTTTAAGATATTGTTCACACTCCTTGCGCTTATTTGTGTTTCATGTGGAGATAATAAACCTGTTCAATTTTATACATTTCCTGAATTCCATGTAAAAAATGGCACATCCAGGAGTTTCGATCTATCTAAGTATTTAGATGGAAGTAAGAAAATCATAGCATTTCGGAATGAAAATAATCACAAGCTTAGTAATAATATTTTAACGATTGATGGTGCAAACACTGATCAAGCATTTGAAGTAGTAAGACTTTTAATAGATAAAAATAAAGTTGATATAGTTGTAAGATATTTACCAATGGTCAAACATAAATTTATTTTTAAATCCTCAGAGCGACAGGACGTTTTTATTATGGGCTCTTTTAACGATTGGTCTAGGAACTCTCTAAAAATGGAAAGGGTAAATAAAGAGCTTTTTATTTTAGAAATAAATTTGGAACCGCAAAAATATGAATATAAATACATTGTTAACGGCAATGAAATTTTAGATCCATTAAACGATAATACTGTTTCTAATAATATTGGAGGTTGGAATTCAATGATCGACTTGAGAAAAAAAAATCAAGGATATTCAACTCAAGTTTTAAAAAAGAAGGCCATAAACAATGAATTGTCTTTTGAGTATGTAGAGAATAATAAAATTACTAATCCTGATAATTATATTGTCTTATTTAATAATGTTCAACAGCCTGATAGTTTGATTAGAATCTCAGCTTTAGATGAAATTATTGTCAACACCTCCGATTTTTCTGATGGTACTGTTAGAGTCTACGTTGAAAACTCTAATGGCAGTTACACTGATGAAAATAGAACAATAATATCCTCCAGTTCTCCTCTAGGTGTGAGAAAAGATTCATGGTATTTTACTATTATTTATAATGTATTGGTTGATCGATTTTTTGATGGTAATGAGCAAAACAATAAAAAAATAACTGATCCTAGATTGCATGAACTGGCAAACTTTCATGGTGGAGATATTCAAGGAATATCTAAGAAGATAGAAGAGGGTTATTTTAAAGACCTTGGAATTAATTCGCTTTGGATTTCTCCAATTCAGCAGCAACCAGATTCAAGCTACATTGAATATGTAGAACCTAACCGAAGTTTTTCTGGTTATCATGGATATTGGCCGATTGATTCTAGGAAGATTGATCATCGATTTGGTACTGAAGATGAATTTATTAAAATGGTAGAAAATGCTCATGGTGATAGTGTTAAAGTTTTATTAGACTTTGTATCTAATCATGTTCACCAAAACCACATTTATTTTCAGAATAATAAAGAATGGTTTGGTGATTTTTATTTACCTGATGGAGCGCCAAATATTAGGCTCTGGGATGGAGAAACAATGTTAACAACATGGTTCGATAAATTCCTACCTTCTTTTGATTTTTCAAATTCTTTAGAGGCAATTAGCCAAGTCTCTAGTGACGCGATTTGGTGGATAAATAAATATGATATTGATGGCTTTAGGCAAGATGCAGTTAAACATGTCCCTCATGCTTTTTGGAGAAAATTAACTGAGCAAATTAAGCTTAATTTTCCTGAAAAAGATTTTTATCAAATTGGTGAAACTTTTGGTTCAGATGAATTAATTGGAGCCTATGTAAACCCTTTAGAGCTCAATGCGCAGTTTAACTTTAGTATTTATTTTAATGTGCGATCCTTGTTTAGCTCATCAAATACTGATTTTAAAGATATTGATAAGACCATTTATAAAAACTCAAAATTTTTTGGGCCTATTCATTTAATGGGAAATATTACTAGTAGTCACGACCAGCTTAGGTTCTCTTCATATGCTGACGGGCAGATTTCTTTTGATGAGGACGGTATATCTAGGGCATTTAATAGCCCTGTAAAAAAGATTCAAAATTTATCTACATATATGAAACTGGCTAATTTCCATGCATTTAACTCTTCACAGCCTGGAGTCCCAATTATATATTATGGAGAAGAAATTGGAATGATTGGTGAACAGGATCCGGGTAATAGAAGACCAATGAATTTTAATTTAAATGAAAATGAGAAAAATCTATTTAACCATTTCAAAATTATTAACAATGCAAGGGTTACACACCCTAGTTTAGCTTTAGGTGATCAAACAATTATTAAAAGTGAAGGCCCTGTCTTCATTACCTTGAAATCATATTTTGATGAAAAAATCATTATAGCCATAAATAATGGGCCGAAAACTCAAATTGAGGATATAACACTTACTAGAAATTGTAAAATTGCTTCAAATATAATGAATGAAGAGGAAGTTCTTTGTAATAACAATTCTTTTAGATTGAAATTAAAACCTTATTCTTATGTATATTATCTAGTTAATTAAAATTAAATAGTTTTTTGATATTGATTGTCTTGTGTATGCATTACGCCTGAAAATGTGGTTTAATTAGTGTGTGTTTTTTGGCATTTACGACACACATGAGTTCCTCTACCAGCTACTTTAATTTTTTCAATAGTATTTGAGCATTTCATGCAAGACTCGCCTTGTTTCCCAAATATTTTTAGTTCATTAGAATAGTTTCCTGACTGCCCATTTAAGAATGTGAAACTTATGAAGGTCGTTCCAAGCTGCTTAATAGATTCTCTTAATATTTTACGTATGTTTTTGTGAAGAAGAATAATTTTTTTTTTTGGAATATAGCATGAAATTGAATTTGGATGAATGTTACTAGCCCATAGACTTTCATCAACGTAAATATTTCCAAGTCCCGAAAGGAATGATTGGTCTAATAAAAGAGCTTTTATATTTCTTTTCTTGCTTTTTAAGTTGGTTAGGAGCCAATCACCAGTGAAATCATCTTCAAGAGGCTCAGGACCATGTTTTTCATTTATTAATTTAAGATCATCGTATTTATAGATCCTCCCAAACTTTCTCGTATCTTCAAAAATTAATTTTTCGCCGCTTTCAAATTCCATTATCGCACTAGTATGCTTTGGTATATCATTTCCTTCTAAAACATAAAGTTTGCCAGTCATTCTAAGATGCACGGCGATTAAAAAATTTTCAAAGTTGATGACGATAAACTTTGCTCTCCTTGTGACATCTAAAATCTTATTTCTACCTTTAATGTCTCCTTGATGAAAATTATCTAAGACTTTCCCCCAAATTGGATCTATAGATAATACATATTTTCCGATTACGAAGGGTTTAATATGATTTGCTACTGTTTGTACTTCTGGAAGCTCAGGCATGATTTTTTACTTTAAATATTTCTTTTCTAAAATTTGAAATTTTACTTATTACAATTATCCCTATCAGGGCAATAAGATAGTGGACGCTAGCAAAGTTCATGCCTATGTGAGGATTTAAGTTTTCAGTGACCCATCCTGCTATTAATACACTAGTCAGCATCATCACTCTTGTGTAAACGCCAAAAATAGTTTGTACTCTGCCCATTATATTGTTTGGTATTATTTCCATAAAAAGAGTTCTTACAATTATTCTTGCAGAATTGTTATGAAGACCCATAAAAAGGTAAGCAATCCCAGCAATATAAATTGTTGGTGAAAAAGGTGATATGAAGCAGCATAATCCGGCTATGCTATAACACCAAATTAAAGATTTTCTCCGTCCAAATTTTTTGGTAATTATTGCTACTACAATTGTTGATATCAATGCTCCAAAGCCATACATACCATCCATTAGACCATAACCCCAACTGCCCTTGTTAAAGATTTCTTTCGACATTGTAATTGTTAGAACGCTTAGTGCACCCCAAATTGCTACATCAGACATAATCGTCGTGATTCCCAGAAAAAGGACCCCCGATTTATCTTTCAAAAATAAAAATCCTTTTGATAGTGCAGTTGATATGTTTTCAGAGTTTTCTCTTGGCTTATCATTTTTAAAGGGAGCGAGAGAAATAAAGATAGCTGAAATAAAATAGGCCATAGCATTAAAATATAAAGCAGCTATAGGGCCATAAATATGAACTATAAATCCGCCTGCGCTGGCACCAATTAACGAACCTACTTGATAGCTAGCGGATAATAATGCATTGGCTGGGAAATAATCTTTTTCATCTACCAACTCTTGGACAAATGCCTGAGCCGTTGGCCAAAAAAGTGAGTTACCCAAACCCATTAACATCATCACAGGATAAAGTACCAATAAATTGAAACCGTCGACTTTAAAGTTGTAGATGAAAACTGCAAGGACGAATACTCTAAAAATATCTAGGATTACTAAGAGCCATTTTCGATTAACTTTATCAATTATAACGCCAGCAAATAGGGCAAGAATTAAGCCCGGCGTTGTTGCCGCAGCCATGATTTTCCCAAGTGCAAATTCAGACCCCGTTTCTTCAAGAACAAGCCAACTAAATGCAATGAGGTTAAAACCAAATCCAATTAAAGATATGATGTTGCCTAGAAAAAATAGTAAAAAAGTTTTATTTCTTAAAATGTTGAGCATAAAGAATAGTTTAAGGGCTTTAAGATTTAGTTTGCTGTCTTTAAAGAGAATCAATTGTAATAAAAATATGCCTTAAATTTAAAAACTTAAAACTTTAATTTTAAAAATAATTAGAAACATTCTGGTGGATACAAAGAGTACCTTATTAATAAATTATTTAGTTACGAGCGTAGCTTTTAATTTTATTTTTCCTTGCTATCAAGTCCAAAATAACTTTTTTCATTACAGTAGTAGTATCGGCTCTTTTCCAAAAGATGAGAGGCTTTTTGGGGTTGTTTTACTTTTAGGTGGGCTATATATGTTTTATGTCAGTCTCAAGAATTTAAAATTGAAAAGGCTGATTGAAAACATTCCTACATCTAAAATGAGATCAGTTGCTATGGGTCTAGCTGAGTTAAAAGGAAAAATTGAAGTTAATAATGAAATATTGGAGGACCCTTTTGATAAAAAAAAGTGTGTCTTCTGGCGTGTGCATATTGAAGAGCGAGTAAAAAGAGGTAAGCATGGTAAATGGATTACAAGGCACAAAGCTAAGGACCACGTGCCTTTTTTTATTAGCGATGAGTCTGGCTCAGTATTAGTACAATTAAGAGGCGCAAATATGGATGACGTAAGGCGTGACAGTCAATATGAAACAGCTTTATTTTTTTCAGAAAAATTGCCATTAAATGTTCGAAATTATTGTAATAAAAATAGAATTAGGTTTAGAGGGCTTTTTGGAGGGAAAAGGAGGATGCGCTGTAGAGTGACTTACTTAGAGCCTAATGATAGTATTTATGTTTTAGGCCATGCTAGGCCTTTACTACAAAAAGAAATAAATAATTCAAAAAGAGCTACGGCTGCTATTGAATTTGTTAAAAACGGCGTTTTCATTGTGAGTGACAAATCAGAAAAAGATTTAATTGAAGAAATGGGCGGACAATCTTGGATTATACCGTTAGGTATCATTTTATCTGGATTAGGTCTAGGTTTATTTTTGGATGTATTTGGTTAGGGTTAGATTATTATGATCAAGAAAAGTTTTTATTGTTTAGTTTTTTTTCTTTTAGCTGGATGCAAAGAGGAAAATAATATAAAGGTAGAACAAGCCATTAAATATTTAAATGATGAAGCTGTCCTTTTTTTAGATGTGAGAACTCAGAATGAGTTTAACTATGATGGCAGTATAAAAAACTCTCTCTTGATTCCAGTAAACCAATTGGGGAAAAAACTAACAATGCTGGAGTATTACAAAGATAAAAAAATTATTGTTTATTGTAAGACAGGAAGAAGATCAAAGCTGGCAACCGCATTTTTGAAAAAAAATAATTTTCAAGCTGTCACCATTCAAGGAGGGTTTTTGGCATGGGAAAAACATTCTAAATTAAATTGAAGATTGTCCGTATTTACCTGAAGCAAGTTTTTTGAAGAGAAACTTACTCAATCAAATCGTAGATAATTCACTAGTATCAACTGGATTTATATTTATGGTTCTAAGTGCAGCAAGTTTCTGTATGATGACAGTCTTTGTTAAGTTGGCTGGAGAAACTCTTCCTACAATCCAGATTGTTTTTGTGAGGGGGCTTTTTACATTAGCACTTACGTGGATTTTTATATATCGCAAAAAAATAAAACCATTCGGGAAACACAAAAAATTACTTGCAGCTAGAGGCCTTGCAGGAACAGTTGCACTTTTTCTAGTTTATGAATCAATTAACCGTTTCCCTCTATCTGAGGCGACTGTGATTCAATACTTATATCCTTTATTTACTGCAGTTTTTGCTGTTTTATTACTTTCAGAGCCAATAACTAAAAATATAATTATTGGTTTATGCTCAGGATTTTTTGGTGTCTACTGCCTATTGGACTTCCCAATTGTATCGCAAAACTCAATAGATATTATGAGTTTAATTTTAGCAGTAAGCGGAAGCATTTTGACAGGTCTAGCTTATGTTCTAGTTAAAAAAGCTACTAATTTAAATGAACATCCCTTAGTGGTAATGTTCTTCTTCCCCCTTTTTACTGTTCCAGTATTCCTTCCTTTTATTTTTTCAAATTGGAATACTCCCTCAATAAAAGAGTGGTCATATTTGATTCTGGTGGGTATTTTTACTCAACTCGGACAATTATTTTTAACCTATGGATATAAAGAATTGCCAGCTACAAAGGCGGCTCCAATTAGCTATGTCCAAGTATTATTTGCGACAATTATTGGTATATTTTTTTTTGATGAGATAATAGATATCAATTTTATAATAGGGTCTGTAATAGTACTTTTTTCTATTAAAATGGTTATTTCGAATGAGTTTAGTAAAAAATGAGTCCTCAATGAAAATTGTGGTTAAGAAAAAAATTAATTTGTATAGTTAAACAGAAATTATTGTTAACAATTGGAGTAAATGAATGGGTGAACGTAAAATTATTGAACATTTAGATATTTTCGAAGGGGAAAACAACGTGATGATTACCACAACTGTTAGTTGTGGTTTAGAGCTTGTTGATGCTGTAGATGATTATATCAAAGAGGGATTTACTGTCGTATCAAGTAGTAGTGGTGGAACAAATATTCAGGTTTATTTGGTCAAGCCTCTTTAAAAACGGCTTCGCATTTAAATGAATACATCCCGATTTTATCTGTTTCTAGTATTTTATGCTTTAGCGTTTGCTCAAGATGATCAGATTATAAAATATGAAGACCTCTTCGATAGAAACGGGTTGATGTATGCTCCAGACCAAGATACTAGTTTTACTGGTAATGTAAAGGATGTTTGGGCAAGTGGGATTAATAAACTAGAATATAATTATGTCGATGGTAAGCCTGATGCAAAATGGAACAATTGGTATGAGACCGGTCAACCTGAAAAGGAAATTGAATATCAATTAGGAATTAAAAATGGCGTTCATAAACAGTGGTATCCCAATGGCCAGCTAGAGTTTGAGAGAACTTATAAAGAAGGTATCCATGATGGAAAATGGACAGAGTGGTATCAGAATGGCCAACTAATGGTCGAAGGTAACTTTTTAAATGGTAAGCCCGATGGTCTTTGGGTTTACTGGTATCCAAACGGGCAAAAAAGAGAGGAAGGGAATCCTGTAAGTAGCGATAGCTCTGGCCTAGCTTTTTTAAATGATGGAATTTGGAATTATTGGCACCCCAATGGGCAACTTAAAGAAACTGGGAACTATATCAACGGCGAAAAAGATGGCCAATGGGTTGAATGGCATAGCAATGGGCAAACAAAGTTAAAAGAATCCTATAAAAACAATAAAAAAAATGGTAAATGGCTTTTATGGTATGATAATGGTCAAATTAAGGTTGAGGGTGATTATATAGATGGTGAAAAATCTGGTAAGTGGACAAATTGGTATCCTTGGGGGTGGCGCTCTTATGAGCTAAATAAAAAAGAAAGTGAATCTGCATTTATACTTTGGTTCGATGATCAACAAAAATCGAGCGAAGGTTTTTTTAAAAATAATCGAGAAGATAATACTTGGGTTTGGTGGAGTCGAGAAGGGATGCTTGATAGTTCGGGAGTATTTGATAAAGGTCAAAGATCTGGGAAATGGACATTCAGAGATTCTGAGGCGAACAAACAATTAGAAGGTAGATACGAGAATGGTTTGCTATCAAACCTGATTGCTGTATCGGCACTGAATGACTTTGATCCAAAAAAAGATCAATATGACGTTATTGATAGAGAATGGACAGAGTGGTATTCGAATGGTGAAAAAAGAGTACAGGTTATTTACGAGTCAGGCGGTGAAGGTAAACTAGGTAAAGGCAGTGGCACTTGGAATCTTTGGTTTGAGAATGGCAATGAAAAATTATCTCAGTCATATGTAAATGGAAAAGAAGAAGGAACTTGGAGTGAATGGTTCGAATCAGGAGCAAATAAAAAAGAATATAACTGGTCAAGCGGAAGCCTAAACGGCAAGTATACGGAATGGTATGAAAGCGGGCAAGAGAAAAAAGAAGGCGAGTATTTAGAGGGGGCTAAGATTGGTTCTTGGACAGAGTATTTTGTTAATGGTGAAAAAAAATCAGTTGAATCCTATGAAGAAGGTCTTCCTAGTGGGGAATGGACTGAGTGGTATGCTAATAACAATTCAAAGCAAGAAGCAAATTGGGAAAGTGGAGTGCTAACAGGTAAATGGACGGAGTGGTATTCCGATGGACAAAAAAGTATTGAAGGTGAAGTTGAAGAAGGTCTGGCTATTGGTAAATGGATAGAGTGGTATGCTGATGGAACGAAAAGTTTTGAAGGTACTCCAAAGAGGTCTGTAGAAAAGGAAAGATGGACAAAGTGGAATGAAAAAATCCAAAATTCTATTGATTCAAAAAAGTAATTTTTGTTTTAAAGTGGTTTAAATTATTATTAACTATGTGGTATACTTGTAAATGCTTGCATAAATTCCTCGCCTTAGAAAAGGAAATAAATTGAAGATAAACGTAAAAAATATAAATGATTATACAAAAGAAGTAGAGCTTGACGTTCCATGGACTACAATAGAGCCGGACTTTGAATCTACTATTAAAAAATTTAGTAAAAAGGTAAAGCTTCCTGGCTTTAGGCCTGGGAAAATTCCTCGTGATAGGCTAATGCAACAATTCCAGCCAAATATTGAGGCTCAGTTCATGGATGATAATATTCATAAATATTATTTATTGGCCCTGCAGGAAAGAAAAATCGTGCCAGTAAATCAAGCAGAAATAAGGGATGTTCAATTCCAGTTAGGTGAGCATTTTTCATTTACTGCAAAATTCGAGGTTGAACCAGATTTTAAGTTTCCCAAATTCAAAAATAATATGTTTAAAGTTCAGAAAAATAAATTTATTCCTGATGAGCAAGATATCACTGATGGCATTAATCAACTTCGAAGGTCTCATGCTCGCATTGAAACAGTAGAAGATGGTGCTCAAGAGAAAGATTTTATTTTGTGCGATCTTCAAAAATTAGATGAGTCTGGTGTCGCAATTATTGGTAAAAAATTTGAAAAGCAAATGTTAAAAGTTGGAGATGGCTCTTTTACTGATGACCAAACAAACAAATTAATTGGTCTTAAGCCTGGTGAGTCATCAAAGCTAGATCTACCAGATAATGAAGACAAAACAATCAAAAACCCATATGAATTAACTGTCGTTAAAGTAGAAAGAGAAGTATTGCCAGAGCTTAACGATGATTTTGTCAAAATGGTAAATCCTGAATTGAAATCGTTAGATGAATTAAATAATGACGTACTTGAAAAAATTAATGAAAATTTTGCTGAAAGATCTCGTCAAAGTTTTGAGAAAGAAATTTCAGATGCTTTGATAGATAAAATAGGATTTGAAACGCCTCCTAGTATGGTAAACAACTATCTAAATAATATTCTGGAAGATGTAAAAAAACAAAATAATGGTGAAAAGATTGATGAACAGAAAGTTCTTGAAACATACAGGCCTTCTGCTGAAAGAAATTTAAAATGGTACTTAATCCGTAAAAAACTGATAGACCAAGAGCAGTTAAGTTTCAGTAAATCGGATATAGATGCTGAGGTGGAAAGCTTAATTTCTCGTACTCCGCAATCTGAAAAGGAAATTCGAAGGTTTTATAAAAAACCTAGTAATAGACAGCGAATTGAAGATGATCTAACTGAAAAAAAGATATTAGAGTATTTAACTCAATTTGCAAAAATTAAAGAAGTTGAAGTAAATACAAAGGATATTCGTGGAGAAGGCCAATGAGCATAGATAAAAATAGTATTAATCAGTTAGTACCTATCGTAGTAGAACAAACTGGTCGATCTGAAAGAGCATTTGATATTTATTCAAGACTGCTTAAAGAAAGAATTATATTCCTTGGTACCCCGATAGATGACACGATGTCTTCTCTTGTAATTGCGCAGCTTCTTTTTCTAGAATCAGAAGATTCTGAAAAAGATATCTATCTTTATATTAATTCACCCGGTGGAATTATAACCTCTGGTTTTGGGATCTATGATACTATGCAATACATTAAGCCTGATGTGGCTACAATTTGTATGGGGCAAGCTGCTAGTATGGGCGCATTCCTCCTTGCTGGTGGTGCGAAGGGGAAAAGATCGGCTCTCCCAAATAGTAGAATTATGATTCACCAGCCAATGGGTGGTGCGCAAGGACAAGCTGTTGATATCAGGATTCAAGCAGATGAAATTCTTAGAATGAAAACTCAGCTTAATAAACTATTATCTAAAAATACAGGACAATCATTAAAAAAGATTGAGGAAGATACAGATAGAGATAATTTTATGTCAGCTAACGAAGCAAAAAAATACGGTTTAATTGATTTGGTATTATCTGCTAGAAAATAAATGACGAATAGACCAACAAAGAATAGCAATCTAGAATTGAACCTGTCTGAAGAAGAGAAGCCTAAAGAAAGTTTTAAGGTTACTTTACAAAAACCTTCAAAAATAAAAGATTTTTTAGACTCTTACGTTGTTGGTCAAGATTATGCTAAGAAGACAATCTCCGTAGCCGTATATAACCATTACAAGCGTATAATTAATCAGTCTTATGAATCTGACGTTGAATTAGATAAAAGTAATATTTTGCTCATAGGTCCAACAGGGACTGGTAAAACTTTGATAGCTCAAACGTTAGCCCGTTTCCTCTCTGTACCATTCGCGATAGCCGATGCAACTACTTTTACAGAAGCTGGGTATGTGGGAGAAGATGTTGAAAATATTTTGGTTAGGTTGCTCCAAGTGTCTAACTACAATGTTAGTGCTGCCGAGAAGGGAATTGTTTATATTGATGAGATTGATAAAGTTGGCAGAAAATCTGCAAGTACTTCGATTACTCGCGATGTTAGCGGAGAAGGCGTTCAACAAGCCCTACTCAAAATAATCGAGGGGACTATAAGCAACGTTCCGCCAAAGGGAGGCCGCAAGCACCCCGAGCAAAGTTTAATATCAATAGACACTTCAAATATTTTATTTATTTGCGGAGGTTCTTTTTCTGGCCTTGAAGACATTATTCAAAAGCGTACTGGGAAAGGAGAACTGGGTTTTAATTCTATTAAAAATGAAAATATTAAGGACGGCTCGAATATTTCTGATATTTATAATATATTTAAATATGTTAGACAGCGAGACCTTGTTGAATTTGGAATTATTCCTGAGCTTATTGGCAGGTTACCAGTGGTTTCAACTATGAGTAATTTATCTGATTCCGAAATGTTGAAAATTTTGACAAAACCTAAAAATGCTCTGATAAATCAGTATAAAAAACTATTTCAGATGGAGGATGTAAAATTAATCTTTGAGAAGTCTGCACTAAAAAAAATTGTTGAGTTAGCACAAAAACGTAATTCAGGTGCAAGATCTTTAAGGGCTGTTCTCGAGGAAAGTTTAATGGATCTGATGTACGAAGTCCCTGACATGAATAAACCTGAAAAAATTATTATAAGCGAAGATTTTGTATCGGGAATTCTAGGCTCGTCAGGCCTAAAAGAGACTCAGAAGAAGTCGGCTTAATATTTTTAATATTATAGCTGATTTTTTCTACCTTATTAAATATATTCTATATTCTTTTTTAAGATAATAATTTTCTAAACAATCGTAATTAGATTATCTTTTAATTAAACGACGATTGTTGTTTATATTTTTAGTATAAAATGTTGAATAATAAAAATCTATATAAATTTTTAGTATTTTTGTCCGTCGTTTTAATTTTTCAAAATTGTGAAGAGCCAAAAAACGATGAAGATTCCGAATTAGAAACTTACAGAAACACATTGCAGAGTCAGTCTGTTGGGGATGGCAGTACGGGATCTATTGACGATTATTTTTATAACTTTGATAACTCGTATGATGCGAAGTATTTAAAATACTCTAAATCTAAATTTAGTACTTCCTATGATAAATTTTTATCGTCCTATCCATACCCTCCTGATTATATGACGATGAAAAATTTCCCAGACTATTTACTCGATATCTCTCCTGATTCAGGGCAATTTTTAATTCGTAATCCTATTGATACTTTAGTAATTGCGTCAGACACGATTACTTCGGATATTGGTAAAATAGTTCAAGACTCAATTTCCTTAGTATCTTCACAATTTAAAAATTTGGAGTCTATTGAATGGGATTTAGAGGCAGAACCATCGCTTCAGAGGTACAGGTTAAGAAACTCAGGTTGGGTTCAAGAGGATACAATGTTGTATTATGCAGATACTTTTGATGTTAAGTCTTATTGGGCAGTTGTTGATACACCTTTGATCGATATGGGCTTTATGTTTGTTGATACTTCAGAGTGGCAGGACACAAGCTA
>JABGWJ010000127.1 GCA_018645565.1 bacterium
AATAATTTTAATATAGATGTTATCATTGTGGATGATGGTTTTCAGCATCGGTCTCTTTACAGAGACCTAGATATTGTTCTTATAAACAGTAAAGATACGTTGATGACTCATCGACTAATTCCATTAGGCCTTTTGAGAGAGCATTTAAGAAATTTAAAAAGAGCAGATTTATTAGTTTTCACAAAAACAAATATTCATGATAAAAATGACTATATTTTTGAAAAATTTAATAATACTAAAACTGATAAAATTAAAAGTTTAGTTGAGTTAAGTAATGTACTTAAAAATAAAAATAATACTGAGATAAAAACGTCTGAAGTCGAATCTCAAGATGTGTATCTATTTTCAGCTCTAGGTGATAATGAAGGGTTTAAAAAATCAATAAGTAAAATTGGCTGTAATATCGTGGGGCACCACATATATCCAGATCATCATAGATATAAAGATTATGATTTGAAAAAGATACAAGAATTAGCCGTTAAAAATAAAGCTAAATTCATAATTACTACGGAAAAAGATATGGTTAAAATAAAAGACTTTAAAACATCAATAGATGTTTACGCTGTACAAATGGTACTAAAATTTTCTCCTGAAGAAAAATTAAAAAGATACGTTAATAATCTTTTTAACTAGTTCATTTGTCCAGCACCCCAAGCAAACACAACCCCAACAAATGTTAACATAAGAGGCCATCCGCTATTAACTAATTGCTTTGCACTTGGATCATAAAATACGTGTACTTGGAAATCATGTGTTGTTGTTGCTCCATGCTCATCAACTGCCATTAAAATAAAGTCATTAACCCCATCTTGATTTTTTCTAGGTGTCCATTCTAGAGTAGCAGTTCGTCTATCGAATTTGGCAAATTTAGGTAATCTAACAGCACGATAAGTTACCCTGTCTCCATTTAAATCTTCAGTGGTTAATTTATATCTCCAAGTGTGCCCCGTTAACCCAACAGGTTTCGGAGTAGATATAATAGAAGGTGGATTATTTATAAATATTTTTCCTGATTGAATATCTGTTCCATAACCATCTGTTACGGAAACTTCAAAATCATTATAATTTATTTGTGCAGCCTTAGGCACCCATAAAAGTTTACCACTTTTATCTAGTTGCATTCCATGTGGCCCTTTTATAAGGCTATATTTTAGGTTAGCACTTTCATTTAAATCTTCAACTCTAATTTGATATTTAAATAATTCTCCAACCAATGCCATCCTTGGAGTGTTTGATATAATAGTTGGTAAGTGATTTGAATAAACTTCGTACACTTGCTCATCTTTAGTATATCCATCTGATACCATTACAGATATTCTATGCATATCTGTCTGAGCTTTTTTGGGTGTCCATTTTATCGCTCCTAGAGACTCGTCAACTTCCATGCCCTCAGGGAACTCTGTAAGAGTAAAACGAACCGGGTTGACCCTCTCTACAAGTAAGCGAGGAGGTTTTCCTTTATTTCCTTGAAAAAATTCCCAAAGAAAATCTTTTATTTTAATTGTTCTTCCATTTAAGGTAGAAGCAATTACCCATAAACGATTGTCTTCATAAAATACTGCTTGGACGTATCTTTTAAGGTTTACTCTTGACACTAAAGTATCAGCAGGATATTTGGGGTTCACATAGTATACTTCTTTTGCATTATACCAATCTCCTAAAAATCTATCAATGTTTTGAATAACTACATCATCAGATATGTTGATACTATAAATCTTTGTGTTACTTACATCTTCAACTTTTACAACTTTATCAAAAGGAAGTAAGGCTCCTTTGTTCCTATCAACAGTTATTAATTTGTAACTGTACTCATCCCCAACCGTTGCTGTCATCGTTGGCACAGAGACAATTTTTATTGGTGCATTTACAAAAAATTCTGATTCTATAAACTTACTAAGGTACCCATCAGAGACCTCAATTCTTAGCTTGTGAAAATCAACTTGAGCAGTTGATGGTTCCCAATGTAATCGGCCCGAATGTGCATCCATTCGCATTCCATCTGGCAGGACATGGGCTGTATAAATTAATTTGTCACCTCTGTTGGGGTCTTGTACTTTTAAATCAAAATCCCAAATTGCACCTACATTGACTTTTGTCATTGGAGCAGGCGCTGTTTGAATAATAGGTGGATGATTAACAAATACCTTTACAAACTGAGTATCTGAAGCAACTCCATGAGTAGAGACCAGTGCGTATTCAACAGTATCTATTTGTGTTTCATTTGGAACCCAAGTAAGTAATCCAGAATTTTTATCAACCCTCATCCCACTAGGTCCAAAAAATAGTTTATAATTAGCTTCTTGACTAGTTCGCTGTCTCCAGACTTTAACATCATAATCATATTTTTCGCCAACAGTTGCGATTGCGGGTGCTTTCGATAATATTCTAATTCCAGACCTTGCAGATAATTGGAATTCTTGAACATCTCTCTCAAATCCATCAGAGACGACTAATCTAACGTCATATTGTTCTGCATTGATACTATCAGATCTCCAGTATAAAACACCCTCATTTATCGTCATTCCAGGAGGTGCAATTTCTAAAAAGAATTGTAAGGATGCGTCTTTATTTCTATCTCGAACAATTGGTTCATATTGAAATGTCCCTCCAGCAACAAATTCAGTTCCAAGAGGCTGAGTTAAAAAACGCGGTGGATCGTTAACATAGATCCAAACTTGTTCATCCCTGCTCTCTAACACTGGAACAGTTTTATATTCTTGGTTTTTACTACCTGATGAGGACAATGATTCCATTATCTCATCAACTTTTACCCTAACTAAATAAGAAACTGGAAAAGCATCTAATTGCTCTTGGTTTGGCACCCATCTAATTGTTTGACTTTCATAATGAAAAAACATTCCTTTTGGAGGAGAAACTTGCCATCTAAAACTATGAAAAGACTCTGTTGTATCTCTCAAAAGCATATATTCAAAAGGCTGATTTAGTGTCAATATATATTGGGGTAAAACATGTTTAGGCAAGCGCTGCCCTATCGTCTCTTCCTCTTTTAGACTTTTAGGACTTTCTAGAGTTCGAATGACTTTTTTAGGTGGAACAGATTTTGGCTGTTCTTTTAGGACTTCTCCTTCAACAACAGATGGGTCCAATGCTTGCGGAACACTAGCAATTCTTTGTTCGCCCATTTCTGCAATAACCTCTTTTTCTGGCTGAGGAAGTTGAGGAAACTGCTCAGGTATTACTTCTACATAAATTTCTGGAACTTCTGGCTGAACATCTTCAATATTTGAAAGTAAATCGGGTAACTGCTCCGAAATAAAATCAGTGCTTAATAAAAACCCTTGGTCATACTCTGCTGATTTTTTACCAAAGTCTAAAATATATATAGAATTTTCGTTACCATTCCACCCGGAAACAATTACATTTCCTGTATACTTTCCTAATTTAGTAAGAGGCAACATTGAAAACACTTGCATCTCTTCTGGCACTTTTGACATAACATTTCGAACACTTTCCATTCCACCATCTTCGCCCGAAACCATTGTTAAAGCGTTAATATCTGATGAAAGCATAAGTAAGTCTTTGTAAGAGTCTTGGTTAAAGTCTGCGATTTCAATTTGAGTTAAGGGTCCGGGTTGCACTGGTACCCTTTCAATAACCAATGTAGCTGGAGTGAGAGTTAACGCAATTATATCTCCTGATCTAAATGATGCTAATACATCTTTAAATCCATCAGCATCCCAATCAGTAAGTTGAAAAGAATTATGTAAAATACCACTGATACCATTAAAATTTTTTCTTATCAGAGGACCTGAATCAAATATACCTCCAATATTATAAAAAGGTTGCGCCTTGATTGTATTTCCTTCCGGACTAATAGCTAATAAATCTTCGTAACCATCATTATCATAATCAACAATTGCAGAGTAGAGCAACCCTGATCCAACAAGTAATTCATCTGGTCTAATTTTTTTTGTTATTACCAACCTTCCTTGATTATCTAAATCTAAAAATGCAAATCCTCTATAAGGGCTGCCCAATGATAAAACCAATTCTTGATCACCATCGGCATCTTGATCTAGCATTGAAAAATTATTACATCTTAATGACCTATCCTGTTTACCAATATCTAAAGTAACTGATGGCAACTCGGAAAACGAATCTTCCTCCCAGCTATATACCGCGACAAAAACATGTGGAGTAGAGTTAGTGCCAAACCTTGATAGATTCATGACGATTATTAAATCTGGTATCCCGTCACCATCTAAATCACCTATTTTTGCATCTACAAAATAACCATCTAATTCTTTAGGAGCATCAAACTCCCAAATAGCTGTTTGATACCCATCGCTATCTATCTCATTGTATTTAACCATCGTTGGAAACACATTTTTATCAGGGTCTAATTCCAATGAAATAAATTCTAATAGATTATCCCCATCTAGGTCAAATGAACCATCCATATGAACAATTTTTTGAGAAAAGATTAGACTAAAAAAGCAAACAACTAGAACTAGTTTTTTTATTTTTTGAAAAGTACTATTCATTTTACAAAAATATTTATTTTTCAATTCCAGAATTATTAGTGTCAGGATCTACCGATTCAGGTAGGTTATCGTTACCAACATTATTTTTGCTTAAAGAATCTGGTACAATCTTAGCACTCTCCATTTTCAAAGTATCAGATATCGTTTCCACATTTAAATTTTCTATATCTGTAGATGCTGGCACATCAACTGCCTCTTGAGGATCGGGTACCGCAATCTCTGTTTTTGCCTTAGAGTTTGTGGTTACGCCTTGACCCTCAGGGTAAATCCCTTTAAGTGGCTCTACAGGAATTTTTGGGTTTTTTTGGTCAAATTGTGCTTCAGGAAGTCTTCGTTCATGAGAAACCTTCGGTAGCCTCCCATTTGGGCCAAAAAGGGGCTCTTCAAGATAAGCACCTTGTAATAAGTTTGTTTTAAGCGAATCTGAAAACTCTTCCTGAATAAGCCTCGAGAACATTGCTGCTGGTTGTAGATATCCAGCTATATCAAATTGAGTAGTTATTTTTTTTGAACCATTTTCACGAACTTTTACTTCTCCTCTAATTGCTTGGAGTGTTCCCTCATTTAAAAACACTGCTAATGATTGAGATGGTATTGATGGCGTAGTTGAGGATAAGTATAGACCTTGATAATTAACACTATCTCCAGAATCATCAAATGAAAATTTTATAAGTTTATCTTTAAAGTCCATCCCTAAACTAGTTGGAAACCCTTCGAAAAAATAATCAGGGAATTCAAATAATTTAGGATCAAATGCCTCTGGTTGATAAGATTGAGAAATAGAATCGACCTCAGGTGAAATAGACATAAATATTATATTAGTTTGCATATCATGCACCATTGTAAGTGTCGTTACACTATCAGAGACTTGCTCTTTTAAAGTATAAGCAAAGTCATAATCGTTCCCTCTACGTAAAAAATTCGTATTTGCAGATACACTATGCTGAAAATGCGTTGCTTCACCCATAGGCGGAATTTGTGTTACATTTATTCCAAATGGCGCCTCTCCATCAAAAACATATCTGTCTTGACTCCCTTTTGATGGAGTCATCGCCATAACATAATAAAGATCAATGTTTTTTTCATCCTCATCTTCTTGTATTACATTTATTGATTCAGGCACTAAAACATTTCGTAGTGTATCTTCCCAAGTTTCTGTAATAGTAACCGAATCAGAAGCTCCAAATACAGTCTTATGAAAAGCAATTTCTTTGTCTTCATCTGGGATTGGGTTTGTAAAAACAGAATCCGTTAATGATAATAAAGTAGAATCTATTTGCTCTACTTTTACAGATGCTTTTGCCGCCCATATTTTACTATTCATATCAGCACTTTGATTGGGAATGTCAACCTTATCTTGTAATCTAGACTTTTTAACAATTCCAGCTTCATTAAGGTAGTCGACTAAAGTTGGCCCATCTATAGGCTTTCTATAAATTCCAGAGCTTTTATCTTTTTTATTTTGACTGTAGTCATCTTTTGTAATTGTTTTATTATAAAAACCAGATTCAATTCTTGAGCTAACTAAATCTAGGATTTCATATTTATTAGGGTTTTCCATTTCTAAAAATAATTCTTCATGGGAAAATTCAGAGTCTACTAAACTAATCTTACCATTTTGGAAATTAAGAATTTTAACCTCTCCAGTTCTAAAAGGGATAAGTAGGCCTTCTTCACCTTTTTTCAAATTATTATAAGCCTGTACTTCCGCTCCAATAATACCGCGAGCTTTACCAAGGCTTAAAATTTCAGTATTAATATGCTTAAAATTATTGTTCGAATTAAAAATGGAGACCTTTAAGGTATTGAGTTCCGCTGAAAATTGTGCGACATAATTACCTCCGTATGAACTAAACCCACCAGAGAACATATGCCCATACCCATTTTGAATTAAAGGGTCTGAAAGCATCTTAGGGTTTTTAATATTTAACCGATTATTTTGTATTTGAGGTTGAAAAATCAATGTCTTCCGTACTGGCGTCCCAAAAGACACAGAAAGATAATTTGACATCCCATAAACCTTTGAAAGATTAAGAGGTCGAATGTTTTTTAATTTGAGTCCAGATGATTCTGAAATAAGTGGATCATCTGAAAAACCGCTTAGGGTTCCTTGGAATACATACAACCATCCATCATTGTTACTGTCTGCATTAATTTTAGAAGTTGCTACTAAATCAGGCTGCCCATTCTTATCAATGTCTAATACTGCAACGTCCGTAAAATAAGTTCCAACTGGTAGCATAAAAGTCCATAAAGTGTCACTTATCACTTCACCTTGAAACTCAATCAATGATGCTCTTCTATCAGAACTATTAATGACAAGGACCTCTTTACGACCATCGCCATCAAGGTCGTAGAGACCACTAGTTCTATTTAATTGGCCGCCAGATAAAAACTCGTAGCACAAAACCAGTACTAACAAATACCCGCAGTTACCAAAAATATTATTATTTTTCCGCATAATTATACTTTCTGTGTTAACCATTATTTAGGTCAAAACATGTCTGTTTCACAGGAGAATATAGAAATAAACTCCCTTACCTCGTTTACTCTAGCAAAAAATATAGGTTAAAGCACCGTTTTTTCCAAGAAAAAGCCCAAAAATTCGTTTAGGCATTTTATTCAACAAATTTGATATATAATTCCTTTTGTATTTAGTCTATAGTACATAAATTGGTTAGATTTCAATTACGTGCGGAGAGGTCTTATACTGTGAAAAAAATACTTACATATATTACAATCTTATTATCAACTGGACATAGTCAATTTGATTTATATCCAGTTACAGATTTTTTTGGTGGCGGCATTGGATATAGTCCGATGTATATAAATATCGAAAAATTCCCAGCTACAGACTTATTAAAGAGTCTTGGGTTAAACCCTAATCAATTTGATACCCCTTTTGTGGTTCATGGGGGAGAAGGGTTCGCTCATATGACTGGAAAATGGAGAATTGGAAGTTATGCTGGTGTAGGTAGCTCAAGTATTAGCACAGTAACTAATGTTCAATTATATGTAGATACTGGAGAGCCTGGATATCAAGACGAAACCAAAGTGCCTTATGATGGAAATTTTAATCCATCAATTGAAGCAAAAATAACTGTTGCTTTAGGTGCAGCATCCATTGAATACGTGATGCCTGTTTTCCAGGATCTTGAAATATCTGCCGGCGCGATGATGGGCCTTGGACGATTAAATTTATCTATCGATCAATATGCTGCCAATCCTAAATGGGGTGAAATGTTTGATTTTTCTTACGGATCAAAAAAATGGGAAGCAAACGCTGATGGAACCGATTCTACCTTAATGTACTATTATGCTGTGGATAACACTGGAACCCCTATTGCAGGTTTTAATGCTGCAAACGCTCCTGGCGTTATGTCTGACCTAAGCGGAACATTTTTTAATTTTCAACCGTACGTTGCTGTTAAATGGCAACTTCTTGATAGGGTCGGCTTAAGGATTAGTGCTGGGTTTAATAAAGGCACAATAGGCCAAGGTCGCTGGAAACTTAATAGTAGATATCTAATTGGAGACT
Organism: bacterium; assembly: GCA_018645565.1. Lineage (GTDB taxonomy): Bacteria > Fidelibacterota > Marinisomatia > Marinisomatales > UBA1611 > TMED80. The sequence goes on from JABGWJ010000127.1 coordinate 8,044, forward strand.
CAGAAGAATATACTCTCAGAGGTGTAACATTCAGAACAATGTTATATCTAGGTCTATAGCGCCCTCAAACTATTCTTTAATATAATGTCCGAAAAAAAAGTCACTCGCATCTGGCCTATGGTGACATCTGCACTATTTGGCTTTGTTTTTGCAATATTAATTTTCATGCCAGAGGCTTACTCAAAAAATAAAAATATTTACAGGGTCCTAAAGGGTAAGATAATGGTGATGCAACAAATTATTTCTTATGTTGATCATTTTTATTTTGATGATGTCGACATGGATAAAATTATGGATGGTGCATTCCATGGATTAATGGAAGAATTAGACCCTCACTCAACGTACATACCAGCTAAAGATCAAGAAAACATTGACGAATTATTTAGAGGGAATTTCCAAGGAATAGGAATTGAATTTGATATCCTTCATGGCTACATAACAGTAATATCACCAGTCCCCGACAGCCCTTCTGATTATGCAGGCCTTCAATCTGGAGACAAAATTATTGCTATAAATGGGGATGATGCATACAAAATAACAAAAGATGAAGTTGTTAAAAAACTACGAGGTAAAAAAGGTACTAAAGTAGACATTACTATTCAACGCATAGGACTGGAAGAACCTTTTGATGTTACAATCATTAGAGACGATATCCCAATATACAGCGTAGGAGCTGCCACTATGCTTGACGAAGAAACTGGATACATATTACTAAGAAGATTTTCAGCAACGACCATTGATGAAGTAAATAAAGCTATAGATAAATTAGATAAGCAAAATTTTAAAAAACTAGTGTTTGATCTTCGAGGTAATAGTGGTGGGTATCTAGAACAAGCAGCAGCAGTTTCTAACTTGTTTATTTCCACAAGAGATACTTTAGTTTATACTAAAGGTAAAATATCAGATTCAAACCAAGCATTTATATCAGACCCTCAAAAAGGACGAAATGATTTCTCTTTAATTGTTTTAATAAATAGGGGTTCCGCTAGCGCTAGTGAAATCGTTTCTGGAGCAGTCCAAGATCTTGATAGAGGCCTAATAATTGGAGAAACTAGTTTTGGAAAAGGATTAGTTCAGAGGCAGCTCCCTTTGGAAGGCGGTGCCGCAATAAGAATAACAATGGCGAGGTATTTTACTCCAAGCGGGAGACTAATACAACGTCCTTATGAAGAGGGTGATGACTTAACATATTATAAAGAATTATATGCGAATGATAGAGAGTCTGTTTTAGATAGTTTAAAAAAACTAAGGCCAAAGTATCAGACTAGACAAGGGCGAACTGTTTATGGTGGAGGAGGAATAACCCCAGATATATATGTTCCTTACAAAAATAAATTAACAAAAATGACTCAAAAACTTTTAAGAAACCCAGAAAGACCTATTTTTAATTTTTCTTCAACATATGCTAACCAGAACGATTTAGGTTACAAAAATTTTAAAAACTTTAAAGATAACTGGAACGTAAACCAATCTGTATATTCACAGTTTTTAGATTATTTAGAAAGTGATTCAATTTCTTTTAATTCTGATTCCCTTATAGTTGATCAATCTTTCATATATAATAGAATTAAAAGTGAAATTGCTGGTACAATATGGGGAAAAGACGAGTCAGCGAGCATCAGGCTTTTTCTTGATAATCAAGTTTCAGCTTCGTTAAAATATTTTAACGAAGCTGATGCTTTCTTGGGTTACCGTAATTAAATTATAAGCTGTTTATAAATTGAATTGCTTATATAGATTTTTAAAAAATAAATTGTTTCATAATTAATGGAGGTATTACATGGTTGATTTTTTTGTACAAGGTGGTGGTTTTATGTGGCCGATTCTCATCGCACTACTCTTTGGCCTTGCTGTAGTTGGAGAGAGAGCATATTCACTAATTAACTCAAGTTCTGACACCGATAAGTTTTTTGAAGATGTAAAAACAACATACGATGATTCTGGCAAAGAGAAAGCAATAGAGTTTTGTGAAAGCGCACCTGGTCCTGTTGCATCTATCTTTTACGCGGGCCTATCTAAAATGGGTAAGCAAAAAGAAGAAATCGAAAAAGCTGTTCAAAATGCTGGTGGACTTGAAATGGCATTTCTTGAGAAAAACATGATCTGGATTAATTCTGTAATAACCATTGCTCCAATGCTTGGATTTACCGGAACAGTTGTTGGAATGATTAAAGCATTTGAAGATATTAAAATGGCGAATGATATCTCTCCAGCAGTAGTTGCGGGAGGTATATCCCAAGCACTTTTAACTACTGCTTTTGGATTAATTGTTGCTATGATAATGCAAGTCTCTCAGAACTTTTTTGTATCCATGATTGATAAGCTTATTTTAGATATGGAAGAACAGTCTATTAAGATTGTTGAGTATCTACAGAACACAAAATAATTCTTTTTAAATGATTAGAAATCGTCGATTTAAGGGTGGGGAAATCCCTACGGGTTCTATGGCAGACATTGCCTTTTTATTACTCGTTTTTTTTCTTGTTACAACTACAATAGACACTGATAAAGGTCTTGGAATCGTCCTACCTCCAGCAGGCGATGTAGAAATCGAAATTCAGAAAAAGAATATCATAAACTGCTTAATTAACTCTCAAGGGAAAGTCCTTCTAGATGAAGAACCTACCAATGTTGAACAAATCGGAAGAATAGTTAAAAAAAGATTAGCAAAAAATCCTCTATTAATTGTTTCGGTTAAAGCGCATCCAAAAACAGACTACAGCGATTATATACGCGTTCTTGACCAGCTAAAAATTGCTAATGCGAAAAAGATATCCATAGCTAACTCAAACTAATGAACTTTTCAAGAAAAACAAAAATCTCAAGTGAGATACCAACTTCTTCAATGCCTGATATTATTTTCATGCTTCTAATATTTTTTATGGTAACAACCGTTTTGCGTGAGTACTCGGGTTTACCTGTAAATATTCCAAAAGCAGAAAAAATCGAAAAACTAAAAGGAAAACGACATACTGCTCATATTTGGATATCTAAAGAAGGATTAGTTTCAATAAATGATAGGTTGTTTGCTGTTCAAGATGTAGCAAAAATAATGTATGAAAAAAGAGTATCAGATCCTCAGCTAATTGTCTCTCTAAAAGCTGATGAAGAAGCAAAAATGGAACTTATATCATCTATTCATGAAGAGTTGCGTGAAGCTGATGCTCTAAAACTTAACTACTCTACAAAAACACTTGTTCGTTAATGAAGCTTAATACAAACCCACTAAAAGGAAAATATCCTATCGTAGTAAGACTCGCTGGTCTTTGTGGAATATTTAGTCTAGTTTTTATATTTTTAATATTTCCTAGGTTTGTTTCTAAATCTGAGTTTGGAAACGTAGAACAAATTGCCATTGAAAATATAGACATCCCACAGACACAACAAATCGACAATACTCCGCCTCCTGCTAGACCATCAATCCCTGTTCCTACAGACGATGAAGATATTGCAGATGATGTAACATTGGATGATTTAGATTTTGATGATTTTGAAGCTTGGGATGCTCCTCCAGCTCCTAGCGGGCCCAAAGTAAAATTTATTCCTTATGATGATCCACCGAAGCCTATAAGTGCTATAAGGCCAATATACCCTGAGATAGCACAAGAAGCAGGTATTGAAGGTGTTGTTGTTGTGCAAGCCTTTATAGATGATAGAGGGCGAGTAAAAGAGACAATTATTTTAAAAGGAATACCGAACACAGGACTAGATGAAGCGGCAATGGACGCGATAAGAAAAACAAGATTTAGACCCGCAAAGCAAAGAGAGAGAGCAGTCGGGGTTTGGATATCAATCCCAGTAAATTTCAGATTAAAATAAAAGTTATTAGCTAGCCTTTGATGTTAGCTCTGTGATATTCCCAGTTCATTTTTCTAATATATTCTTGTGAAATTTCTTTTGGGCATTCTGCTTCACATGCTCCAGTATTAGTACAGTGACCAAATCCTTCTGCTTCCATTTGATCTACCATGGCGACAACCCTTTTATCTCTTTCAGGCTGGCCCTGAGGCAAAGAGGCTAATTGCGATATTTTTGCAGAAACAAATAAACTTGCAGATGCATTTTTACAAGCAGCAACACAGGCACCACAACCTATGCATGCAGCTGCATCAAACGCATACAAAGCATCTTCTTGAGAAATTGGTATCGCATTCCCGTCAGGTGCACTACCAGTATTTACGGAAATATAACCACCTGATTGTATAATTCTATCAAAAGGCGTCCTATCAACAACGAGATCTTTAATTACTGGGAATGATTTTGCGCGCCAAGGTTCTATCGTTATGTTATCGCCATCATTAAAATGGTACATGTGCAATTGACATGTTGTTGTTCCTTTAAGCGGCCCATGAGGTTTACCGTTAATGACCATAGAACAACTACCACAGATTCCCTCTCTACAGTCATGCTCAAAAGCAATGGGTTCTTCTCGAGAAGAAATCAATCGCTCATTCAAAACATCTAACATCTCTAAAAATGACATGTGCTCATTTAAATCATCAATATCATAATCAACAAATTTTCCCTGAGATTTATTATTTTTTTGACGCCAGACTTTTAATTTAATTGAAAAATTTTCCACTTACTTATAACTCCTCTGGGTTGGGGTTACCTCTTTATAATCTAAATCTTCTTTGTGCAGTTTAGGCTCTTTATCTTTCCCTTTGAATTCCCAGGCAGAAACGAATGTATAATTTTCATCATCTCTAAAAGCTTCTCCTTCCTCAGTTTGATATTCTTCGCGAAAGTGACCACCGCATGATTCATTTCTATCAAGAGCATCATATATCATGAGTTCACCTAATTCAATGAAGTCTGCTACTCTACCAGCTTTTTCAAGTTCAGTGTTAAGCTCATTATCAGAACCAGGAACAAATACATCACTCCAAAAACTATTTTTTAAATTTTTAATCTGTACTAATGCCTTTTTTAAATCTTTTTCATTTCGGGACATTCCACAATTGTCCCACATAATCTTACCTAATTCTCTGTGTAAACTTTCTACGCTTTTTGTACCCTTAATTTCTAGTAGTGTTTCGTTTCTTTTTCTAGCTTTTTTTTCAGCTTTAACAAAATGTTCATCGTCAGTGGAAATTCTCTCTGTTCTTATGTCCTTAGATAGAAACTCTCCAATTGTATAAGGTAAAACAAAATAACCATCCGCCAGGCCTTGCATCAAAGCTGACGCACCCAATCTGTTTGCACCATGATCAGAAAAATTAGATTCTCCTATTGAATATAAACCTGGAACTGATGTCATTAAGTTATAATCAACCCATAGACCCCCCATAGTATAGTGTACAGCAGGATATATTCTCATTGGAGTATGATAAGGATCATCTCCTGTAATTTTATTATACATTTGAAAGAGATTTCCATAACGAGACCTAACAGTATCTTCACCCATGCTACTAATTGCATCTTTAAAATCTAAATAAACAGCCATTTTGGTCGAACCAACACCATAACCCTCATCACATCTTTCTTTAGCTGCTCTTGAGGCAATATCTCGTGGAACAAGGTTTCCAAAAGCTGGGTATCGTCGCTCAAGATAATAATCTCTTTCATCTTCTGGTATATCTTTTGGATCTCTAGTATCACCTTTTTTGATAGGGACCCAAATTCTTCCATCATTTCTAAGTGATTCTGACATTAAAGTTAACTTAGACTGATAATCGCCAGACACTGGGATGCAAGTAGGATGAATTTGAGTAAAACAGGGATTTCCAAACATTGCACCTTTTTTGTATGCTTTCCAAGCCGCTGTAACGTTACTTCCCATCGCATTAGTTGAAAGGTAAAATACGTTACCATATCCACCAGTAGCTAAAACAACTGCATGCCCAAAATGCCTTTCATACTGACCAGTAAGTAAATTCCTAGCAATAATTCCCCTCGCTACACCATCAATCATAACAACATCAAGCATCTCATGTCTATTATACATTTGAACAGAACCTTTGCTTATTTGTCTACTAAGAGCACTGTAAGCACCCAATAAAAGCTGTTGACCAGTCTGACCTCTCGCATAAAACGTTCTAGAGACTTGAACCCCGCCGAATGAGCGATTGTCAAGCGTACCTCCATACTCTCTGGCAAATGGCACTCCTTGAGCTACACACTGATCTATAATGTTTGTACTAACTTCAGCTAGTCTATGTACATTTGCTTCACGAGATCTATA
>JABGWJ010000128.1 GCA_018645565.1 bacterium
AAACGTTTATCGAAAAAATGAAAAAAATCAAGACTGGACTGTAATGAATGAAAAAAATTCAACTGATTTTTTTAATGGTATTGAGGTTGTAAGGTTTGATAATAATGAAAATAAAGCATATATATCAGTTGGCTTTTCAATCATTTCGGATTCAATTTTTATTAAAATAGCAAGAGGTCAAAACAGTTCTACAGTTGGGTCTTTTTTAAGAATATGCGAATTTTATGATAATAGAAAAGCAGTAGTGACAGTAACGGCTGATGATTGGGCTGATTGGAACAATGAAAATTTTGTTCAAACGTGCCAAAATTTTCGTAACTACAATTTATGGCTATCTGTAGCGGTTATTTCTAGCTCAACTAGTCAAAGTACATGGGATGCTATCCAATCTGAACTTGATAATGGCTTAATTGAGGTAGTCTCTCACTCTAGAACGCATCCTTATATTCCTTACATTGATGTGCAAAGTGAGGTAGTCGGTAGCAAAGAGGATATACTAAATAATTTAAATCTCATGAATCATAATCGTTCAGGCGCAAACGAATATGTTTATGCATGAGTAGCTCCATATGGCGAGTATAATGATGCTATTGATAGCATGACCAGCAATGCTAAATACCTTGTTTCAAGATTGTTTTATTGGGGCGATAATTATTTTTCAGATTGGGATAGTGATTTAAATAAGTTTAATCCTGTGGGCGGTTCTATTGAGGTGGGTAATTCATCCTATTGGGGGTCAGTAGATATAAATGAGCTTAATACTGTTTTTGACAATGTTATTGATTCTAGCGGCGTATATCATCTCATGACACATCCTAATATTTTGCAATGGGATGAAGACTTTACTTGGAGTCACTTAGAATATATTAGCAATCGAAAAGATATATGGTATGTTGGGTTTGGGCACTTGTATTTATATAGATATTTATCAAATTCTGTTAACGATAATAGTCTGGGTATTCTTGAAAATAAAACGCCTTTGAACTCAGACTTTAAACTTTATCAAAATTATCCAAATCCATTTAATCCAATCACTTCATTGCAATATGATTTAACGAAAGATGGTGTTGTAAATATTACTATTTATGATATGATGGGAAGACTAGTAAAAACGCTTGTAGATGGCTCACAAACCGCAGGATTTAAGACAGTGCAATGGAATGCCACTAATGATAGAAATGAACCTATTTCAGCTGGATTATATCTGTATACTATGCAAAAAGGACAACACAGAGAGACAGGGAAAATGGTACTCATAAAATAAGATTAAGATGAAAGAAATAATTATATGCGGACTAAATAAACTTAATATTTTTGTTTAATTACTTTTTCTAAACCTTATTAATATTAGATTTATAATAATTATTTTAATCTAAATAAGATTCTTCAACTTTTTCGTAAGGTTTGTTTTTATTGTTCAATTGGTTTTTAGATACATTCTGTTTTTTTATTTGAACTCTAATTTTATCAACTGCGTTCATTAATGTTTTTTCAAAAACAGAAGAGTAACATTTTGTAATATAATTAGCTCGATTTGATTTAAGGATTAATTCTATTTTTTCCGCTCGACCTTCTTTTAAAAGTACGACTTTTGAAGACATAATATTAGAATCGTACTTAAGAAGACCATTAAGTTTTTCATGTATGAGTGTTTTTAATTTTGGCGAAGGTGTAAAGTTTCTAGCCGTAATATCTATATTCATAAAATTGACTCCTTATATTTACATCTAAATATATAAATAGTTGTCACATACCGCAAGGATGTAGGATCTTTTAAAACTTTTGTGAAGGTAAATATGAAGTGTTATTAAACTAGTTTTACTAAAATTTCGTTTATTTTCATTTTAAAAAAATATGTTTTTAACTTTCTTTGTCGTAAATGGGTATTACAGTTAACAATTGATTCGTTAAAGGAAAAATTATTTTGAAAAAAATTCTTTTCATTTTCTCATGTATTCAGGTTTCTTTTGGTCATGGTGATACTTGGAATATAATTCAAGATGCCATTTGGAATCCTAAATGTACAATGTGTCATGTAAGCGGATCATCGTTCGCTGAACAATCTGGTTTAATATTAACGGATGATGTTGCCTACGAAGAACTTATTGATGTTACGCCAAATAATATTCACGCAGCAGAGGATGGACTTAAGCTTGTGGGTACAAATGGTATAGGTAGTTTGTATAACAGTTTTTTATGGGAAAAAATAAATGCCCCAAACTACGAGCATTTTTATGAAGATCACCCTGAGTATGGATCAGTTATGCCATTAGGGTTAGACTTTCTAACAAATGGAGAATTAGAATTTATTAGGCAGTGGATTATCGCTGGGGCACCAGAAGAAGGAGTAGTCGCTAGTGAATCATTACTGTTAGATGAAACCGTTTTTTCACCACCAGCATTTGAGCCCTTAGAGATTCCTGAAAACGGTATTCAAGTACATATACCACCCTTTAATGTACCGCCTCAATTTGAGCGAGAATTATTTTACTATGTTGAAATAGATACACCGGGCTATGTTTATGTAAACAGAATAGCCTCTACCATGAGGCCCGGAAGTCATCATTTCATAGTTTATACGTATGATGACGTTGCTCAAAATAATTTACCTTCGAATGAAGTATACAGAGATATCAGAAATTTTGATGGAACTGTAAATCCTGGTGTTTTATTTCAGATGCAATTTCAAAAGTTCATATCCGGAACGCAAACACGATTATTTGATTACACTTTTCCTGAAGGAGTTGCTTTAAAGATAGACCCTTCGTTTGGATTCGATTTGAATTCTCATTATGCGAATTATTCAAATG
>JABGWJ010000129.1 GCA_018645565.1 bacterium
ATCTACTCTCCCCGGACCTTCATGGTATGCTTTCAGCATTTTCTTTGTATCACCATTATACTTGCCCTGCAGCCAAGACAAATAAAGCACACCTAAAGTGATGTTGACATATGGATCAAACAGATCAGCCTCGCTACTTTGCAATTGAGATGCTGCTCCTTCACTGATCTGCATGAGTCCTTTACAGTCAGCACTACTTAATGCAATAGGGTTCCAGTGGCTTTCTGTAGCGATTACAGCTTTAACGATCTCATAATCCACATCATATTCCCCGCATAGACCGTAAGTGTAGATCAACAGATGTTTCAGTTTACGTACGGCAAACCCCGGTCTGTATTCATCCTGGATTTGTAACGCTTCTTCATGAAAATCAGGTATCTCTTCCTGTTCATTTTCGCATGAGAAAAACAGAATCAGGATAATGAATGATAATAAGACGCCCGCAATGAATTTTGTCTGTTTCATAGGCACTCCTTTTTTGATGTAAAGCGATTGATGAATGAAATACAGGCACAGTAGTGCCTGCTACTCAGCGAGAGACTTTCATTGTCATATGTAATTATGTGTTTAAAAGACTCTCACCTTTCTTATTCCAAAAAACACCTGCAAAAGCCCCCCCCCCAACAAAAAGCGGGTACCTAAGGCTCCGCCCCCTACCGGATCCACCAGACGAAGCGACCACGTTTTCCATATGAAAAACGGCTTCCTAAAATATTTTTGGGAATTTTTTTAGGGGTTATAAAAGGCTGACTCAGAATATATTGAAAATCCTTAATTTTGGAGTACTATGCCGAGCAAATTATTCAAGATTTCTTTTAACAAGAAATGGTCAATCTATTTATAATTATGTTTTTAGTTAAAAACGTCATTTCACATAGATGCCATCCTTCACAACTTGAGATATTTAATTTTTCTCCGAATGAGGATACTTATTTCTATTCGCCTAATGGTCTCAATGAGCCACTTATCCCGGATAAGATAATCAAACAATATGATGGAACTCATAAATTAGTTGATTCTCCTCTGTTTAATAATGCAGGAATCGCTAGTTTTCTTTGTGAAATTGGTAAAAAAGGATTATACAATCTTATCTTACCTGAAGGAAAAATTATTGATCAATTAACACTCAGTAAATCAGAGATATATTTAAATATTTATTTTTCTGACAAATCTCTCCTGTATTCCTTTTACAACCCTACAAGTAACGAGCAATTACCCCTTGATATCAAAATCGTTGATGATGATAATGGGCTATATCAAAAAATAAAATCGTCCCCAAAAGACCTATCTATAATATCTGATGAGAAAAACAGATTATTTAACCTTGGTCAAGTAAAAAATATGACAGGTGGTGAAGATGATCCATATGCCTTTTATTCTGAAGGAGATAGGTGGTTTTTCACGTTTGATGGGAAAGAAGTAAGAAATATCAACCGTGTGGATGGTTTTGATTATATCCATACTCTTTTAGATAATCCTAATAAGCGATTTGATTCCTTGGATTTACTACGTGGGCTAAAAGGACTCTATCAGGAGCCAAACATTTTAGCACAGGGTTTATTAAATGAAGATAATAATTCAATGAGCATCACAAAAGATTTAGGGAAAGACCCGAAATATGATGAACAATATATACGGCTTCAAAATATAAGTATTAATAATTTGAATGATATGATTCAAGAATTAGAAAATGAAATAAAATTAGCTTTAGACGATGGTATGATGGAAGATGATGATTACATTGTTGGGCGTAGAAATAACATAGAAATATTAGTTAACTCAAAATCGGTTTATCAGGATGGTAGTGAAAGAAATAGACCAAGAGAACAGGCAAGGCAATCGGTTCAAAAGGCTATAATCCGATGTGCGAAAATAATACGGCGTGAACTACCAGAATTGGCAGACTATTTACGAATAGAATCAGAATATAAAACCGGCAAAAAGATACAAACAGGACATACCTGCATATATGTACCTGGTGAAGAAATTCTATGGAGATTATTTAAATAACTCAGATTCAACCCACAATATAATCGTCTTAGTCCAAATCCCTGTTGTTTGATAACCAGGGATTTTTATTTTATAACCCATTCTCCATTATCCCAATTGTTAGCGGGATAGTCTCCAGCTTTACTAATGACATTAGATTAACCCAATTTTTCATATTTTAAATTTACAGTTCACAATTCGTGAACACGGATGTCACCCTTTTCATTATAAGCAACATAAATTAAAAAATCAAAATTACAAATGGAGATAAAATGAAAAACAAAAATCATTTAAAACAGGAAAAATTATATAACCAAATTTTAAAAAATGATCCTGATGATTATTTTGCGATGAAATGTTTGATTGACATCTTCAACGAGCTGGGCAAAACGGAAGAATTAGATGAGCATCATAAAAAATTATCAAACTTGAAAAAAAATTGGATTAGACATTATAAATCAACACCAAATGGGAAAAATTTCAGTCAAATATTTTCAGATATTAAGAATGGCAAAATTAACTGCCGGGAAGGTCAATTCAAATCTTGGGACGAACTTTGGGTTGACCTAATTCGTGACGGAGATATTTCTTCCGCGGAGTTCCATTATTACCGTAGCGAGGAAACCGTTGGGCAATGCTCGGCAATTTACCTTGAAATTGAAAAATTAATTGACGAAAACGGGACAATTTTGAATGAAATATTATTATCGCAAGCTGAAGACGATGATGATATCGACGAAGCGCTTGAATTGTGCGTGCTAATATTGGAAAAAGACCCAACAAATGAAAAAGCGCTCAGATATTTAGCCATGGATGCCTTTCAAAACCTGGATGAAAACTCAATTGGGATTACGATCAGTTTACTAGATAAAATTTACCGGGAGTGCAATGGATGGGCTGATTCGGAAATCATGCTCAGATTAGGAATATGTTATGCAAGCACTGGCGATGTATGCAGAGCGTTGGAATTGTTGAAAAAAATTGAAAAAACGGAACGTAGAGCTGAGAGGAGGCATTGGGCTTTGGGCAAAATTCCTAAATCAGAAAGGCCTTCACAAAAGTTGAGTTTTATGATTGGAAGTATAATTAAAGAAATAGAATCCACGAATATTAACTAAGGAAAAAAATCATGGGAACACGAAGTTTAACAATAGTCAAAAAATCATTAAGTCAATCGACTAAGGAATTGGTTGTGATATATAAACAAACAGACGGATATCCTGAAGGGATGGGTATGAAACTGGCGAATTTTCTTGAAGGGTATAAAATAATAAATGGAATACCACCAGACCCTGATCCAAAAAGTGCTAATGGAATGCA
>JABGWJ010000130.1 GCA_018645565.1 bacterium
CTAACTCTTCAGATCTAGATTCAAAAACTATTTGCTTTGATAAAAAGTCAAATGATTCAATATATTCACCAGTAAACAATCTTACTGTGTCCCCGTCAGCAGAAACATCGATTGCTTTTTGTATTGATGAAAAAGGAGTTTCTACTGAACCATCACTAGAATCATTTCCCAGTTCGCTCACATACCAAATAGGTCCGGTATTGATAGGTCCGCATCCAGCACCTAGAAAACCAACCAAACCGCCGTCAGAAGACCCATTAATGCATGAAGAGTTTTCTCGAACACTATAATCACCAGCCTCTCCATTACAAAAATAAGGATCACCTTCGATCATCCCTTGCCCCCAATTTAAATCACCATTATCATTGTCTTCAACACCGTCTTGGTTATTTTGAACCAAACTGTATGATATTGTTAGTTCTACTTCATCACCACTATCACGAAAATAAAACTGAGAATCTCCATTTTCCCAAAATATGCTATTTGAAATAAGTACACCAGAGTTATCTCTAAGGTAGACTCCACCCCCTCCATCAAAGCCAGAGGTATTGAAAGCTAATGTCATATTATTAAAAATTGGATTTGAATTATTGCGCATATATATACCACCGCCTGCGCTAGCAATATTCAAGGCTATCAGAGAAAAATCTAAGTTGGGATCAGCATTATTAATATAAAGTCCCCCACCAAGACCCTCAGCTTCGTTACTTATTATTTTTACATTCGTGAAAACTGCATCCGCATTATCTTTTAAAACTATAGCACCTCCAGAATTAGCGGCAACATTTGTTCTAAATTCAACATTATCTAAGCTCGGAATTGATTCATTCCGCAGATAGCAACCCGCGCCTAAATCAGCTTCGTTTGAAATAAATTTGGTATTAGAGATAGACAAATTTGAAAACCTGGCATAAAGGCCACCCCCTACGTCATCTGTTGAATTTTCAGATATTACACAACCTATAATTATAGGAGAAGCTTCATAACAAAAAACCCCACCACCACCACCTTCATTACCAGAATTATTTGTAATAATTAAATCTTTTAATATTGGTGCTGAACCTTTGCAATAGATACCACCGCCATAGGTATAAAAAGTACCATTTTCATCTGGGTCCGCAAAAAACCCATTACCATTTTGAAGGGTAAATCCTTTTATTACTGAATTATTTCCTTCGTTATTATTGAAGACAACTACAGAACCATTTTCGTCACCATCAATAATTGTAGAAGAAATTAAAAGCGAATCATTTTGGACTTCATAATTAGAGGTGAGAACAATACTTTTACCATTGAAGTTTATGTTTTCTTGGTAAGACCCAGGTGAGACTAAAATTGTATCTAGATCATTGGCACTATCTATCGCAAATTGAATAGATGGATAGTCATCAGGAACCAATATTGTATCTGAGTAGACTATTGAAAAGATTATAAATGATATAATTATAATTTTATTTTTCATTGAAATTTTATTTTTATTACTTGAATTAGGAAAAGAATTTATTGTAAAAAATTTTATTGTTTAACAATTGTTCATTAATTTTTTTTTACTAAGTTCTGCGCTTAGAACACCATTAAAAAATGAAAATTTCAGTACCAAAAGAATCAGTCGACAGCGAAACAAGAGTAGCTGTAACTCCATATTCTGTTTCAGAGTTAACAAAATTAGGCTACGAAGTTTGTAGCCAGGCAAGTGCTGGGAATAAATCGTTCATTTCTGATGATTTATATGAAAAATCTGGTGCTAAAATTATTAAATCGTCTGAAGAGTTACTCAAGGATGCAGACATAGTTCTAAAAGTCGCGCCACCTAGCCTAGATGAAATTTCACTTTTAGCCGAAAAATCAGTTTGCATTTCTTTTTTTCAACCTACGATTGAATTAGATAAAGTAAGTGCTATGCAAAAATCCAATATCACCGGAATGTCTATGCACTTAGTTCCTAGGACGACTCTAGCTCAAAAAATGGATGCACTTTCATCGCAAGCGAACATTGCTGGATACAAAGCAGTTCTAATGGGATCGACTCATATGAGCGTTTACATGCCATTATTGATGACCGCTGCTGGAACAATCAGGCCAGCTAAAGTTTTAATTTTAGGTGCCGGAGTCGCCGGGTTACAAGCTATTGCGACCGCGAAGAGGCTTGGCTCTCAAGTTGAGGCATTTGATGTTCGCCCTGAGGTCAAAGAGCAAGTTGAGTCTCTCGGAGCAAAATTTGTAGAGGTTGCCTCTGAATCTGATGATGGCGTAGGAGAAGGTGGATATGCAAAAGAAACATCTGAAGATTACAAACAAAAGCAACAACAGCTTATTAAAGAGCATATATCAAGAGCTGATATGGTTATTACAACAGCTCTAATTCCTGGTAGAAAAGCACCTATTTTAATTGGAAAAGATGTTGTGGAACTTATGAAACCTGGTTCCGTTATAATGGATCTTGCAGCTGAGAATGGCGGAAACTGTGAAATTACTAAACAAGATGAACTTTTTACACATGATGGCGTAATTATTGATGGCACTTCAAACATTGCTGCGACAATGCCGGTTCACGCAAGTGAATTGTATGCTAAAAATGTTTTAGCATTAGTTCAGCATATGACCAAAGAAAAAAGTTTTAATTTTGATATGAGCGATGAGATAATCGCTGGTTCAACTTTTACTCATCATGGTAACATAACCCATGAGCCAACAAATAATATCATGAAAGAATCCTAGATGGACATAAACATTTTTACGGTTTTTATTTTAGCAGTCTTCGTAGGGGTCGAGATAATAACGAAAGTACCTCCTACGCTCCATACACCTTTAATGAGTGGTTCAAATGCAATTTCAGGAATTGCGATTGTCGGTGCTATAATTTCAACTAAAGTTGGCGGTGAACTTGGTACTTGGCTTGGTTTTACTGCAGTCATACTTGCAACCGTAAATGTTGTTGGTGGATTCATGGTTACTGATAGAATGCTCAAAATGTTTAAAAAGAAATAAGATATGATAAATTTAGAAAGCATGTTATATGTATTCTCATCCGTATTATTTATTATCGGTATAAAAAGATTAAGCCACCCCAAAACTGCAAGAAGTGGAAATTTTATTGCTTCTCTTGGAATGCTCATTGCTATCATTACAACACTGGTTTCTAATAGTACCGTCAATTTAGAACTAATTGCAGTTGGCATTGTTATTGGATCTGTTATTGGCGCTTTTTTTGCAATTAGAGTAGAAATGACGCAGATGCCTCAAATGGTTGCAATTTTTAATGGCTTTGGTGGTATTGCATCGGCCCTAATTGCTGCCGCTGAATTTTTAAATCCTAGTGAACCATTGCTATCTTTTAGCATAGCAACTATATCCTTATCCGTTTTTGTTGGTACCTTGACATTCACTGGTAGCTTTATAGCATTTGGAAAACTTCAAGGGTTTATTAGTGGACAACCTATCGTTTTCTTAGGACAACAACTTTTAAACGCAATTATTGGGATTTCTATTTTAGGATTATCTATCTATATCACATTAGACCCTGAACAAATTAATATTTTTTATTTAATAATTGCTGCATCAGCTATTATTGGAATTGGTTTAACGATTCCAATTGGTGGTGCAGATATGCCTGTTGTTATATCTCTTCTAAACTCATATTCAGGTATTGCTGCTACTTCAACTGGTTTTGTATTAAACAATAATGCGCTTATTATTTCTGGTGCTCTTGTTGGAGCTTCTGGACTTATTTTGACAAATATAATGTGCAAGGGCATGAACAGATCTCTAGCAAATGTCATTTTTGGAGCAGTCGGCCTAGAACAGACAACAGGCTCAGATGGTGAGTCAAAACAAATAAATGTCAAAAGCTATTCGACAGAGGAAGCTGCAATGATATTTGATGCCGCAGAAAAAATCATTGTAGTTCCAGGCTATGGCCTTGCAGTTGCTCAAGCTCAGCATGCTGTAAGAGAAGTAGCTGAATTTTTAGCAAAAAAGGGTAAAAAAGTTTTGTACGCAATTCACCCCGTTGCAGGTAGAATGCCAGGACATATGAATGTTCTTTTAGCTGAAGCCAATATTCCTTATGATCAACTGAAAGATCTCGATGAAGTAAATAATGAATTTGAGGACTGCGATGTCGCTTTAGTTCTAGGTGCAAATGATGTAGTAAACCCTGCTGCTAGGCATGATTCATCTTCTCCTATTTATGGTATGCCTATTTTAGATGTAGATAAATCACGAACAGTAATAATAAATAAACGCACGATGAATACTGGTTTTGCTGGAGTTCAAAATGAACTTTTTGGCTATGATAATTCAATTATGGTATTCGGAGATGCAAAAGATATGCTTCAAAAATTATTAAAAGACTTAAAAGAACTGTAGAACATCATATAGCTATTTATTGATGACCAAAATACCGTTTAGAAAATTAGTTCTTCTCATTGCTTTTTTCTTTACTCATGGTCAAAACTTTGCTCAACGTTGGGTTCCTGAAGATGATTTCAATCATATAAAAACATTTGACAATGTTTTAGATCAAACGATATCGACTCTTTCTTTAATTAAGCCTTCCGTAGAAAATGGCAAAAAATATTTTACAAATAGCCAATATGATGAAATTGAAAGACTCTACTTTAGATATACATTATGCACAAAATCTCTTTTAGATATTGTAAATGCCTACAAAGATATTTCCAATAAGTCAAAATTCAAGAAAAATAATGCACATGCATTTGCTCTTGGATATTGTGCTTCCCTAACTCTTTACAAGCATAGCGCTGAATTAGTCCTCAAAACAGCTAGTAACCAACCTCTAATAAATAAATTAAATGAAGAGTTCCCAAGAGCTGAAATAAAGAAAGATGGTCTTAATTATTTAATTAGCAACCTAACCAATCCTAAAAATGTTAACAATATTGATATTGCCAATGAATTCTTTAAAAGGCAAATCAATAGAAGAAAAGAAGTTTACAAAGAAACTGATTACTTCCCTTTTATAGATGAATTAATAACTAGAACCGAAATTTTATCTAAAGAGTATGATAATTATAAAAAATTAATCTTAGATAGTTATACTATTCTTCCTTTAGAGGCTGCAGATATAATGCAGGTCAATACTATTGAGGAAACAGTAAACACGATGGTAGATGAAGCAGGAAGCCAACTAAAAGCAATACAAGAGTTTTTATTTACAATCATGGCAGATGTAAGGATGCCACTTGTTGAAGGCATAAAATTTTCAAGACGACAAAAAAAGCAGGTGACAAAAGCATTAATGCCTGGAGATATAATCCTTACTTACAGTAGTGGTTATTTAAGTAATATTTTTTTACCTGGTTATTTCAAACATGCCTTATCTTTTACAGGGTCTCAAAACATTAAAAAAAATGCAATGTTAAGCGAAGTTCGCCTAAAAGAAAGTCAGAAAAAATACATTGGTGAAAATCACAATATAATTGAAGCAAATTCAGATGGGGTAAGGACATCTACATTGGAATCCTATTTAAATGGTTATGCAAATAGAATTATCGCATTTAGACCAAATTTAAAAGATAGCGAAATCCGCATAGCACTTAAAAATCTTTACTCATTTCTTGGCCATGATTATGATTTTGATTTTGATTTGACTAGTGGCGAAAAGCAAGCATGTTCTGAGATAGTATATAGATCATACAATGGTATTGGTAATATCAAATTAGAATTAGAAGTTGTTTTAGGTGCAACTACACTTTCTGGAGATAAACTTTTACAATATTTTATAAATGATAAAGAATCAAAGTTGATTTTTCTAGCAGTAGAAAATCCAACTAAGCCAACAAAAGCAAAAATTTACGAAGGCATTGAAGCCGTGCAATATATTAAAGCAAATGCTCCTGGAGTTGTAAAAAACTAAAAACCAGCTAGTAAAAACTTAAATTTTTACTTTTATCGAATTAGTAAAAAGACCTAGTGAAATATATTTACCGCAGACAGCGCTAGCATAATCCTCAGAATAAAACGTCCCAACGATAAAGATCTCGCCACCTTGTTTTTTAACAGAGTCTATATTTGGGATTAGCTCTTTAACAGCATTGGACTGATTTTCATTTTGTGGTACTATAACAACTTCAAAAGCATCAATTGAACCGCCTTTTTCTTGACTGACATAATGTCCAATCATTCCTGTAAATTCCCCAACCGCCATAGCCTCTTCATCTGTAACCTCATCGTCTGCTTCAGCCATCATATTGATCAAATCAACTAAGTTTTGAGCGACTTCTACATCTGGCTTTTCATCAAGATATGACTGAACAAGTGCTTTTAGCTCTACCAAATTCGTAACTTTTTTAGGGGCACCAACTTTAATTTCTGGTATATTTATTCTCCACTTACCCGCAAATTCATTAATCAGATCTACTTCTTCTTGAGCTACCTCTTCATCAATTGCCGCAAGCTGTGTAAGTATTTCAATTATTTTTGTTGCACCTTGAGGTCTAAGCATTGCACTTAATAAATCAGTTGATTCATTTTTCTCTGCTCCTAGCGCATCAAGCAAAAGCCTAAAAAAGCCTTTACCTTTATTCTCCTCAACAAAATATCCCATGCTTATTAATGTCATCATTACAGCCATACCGAGTCCGAGAACAGACTTTCCAGCAGCAGGATAATCACCACTAATAAAAAGACTATTCAGTAAAAATGGAAAGCCCACAGTAAAGCCCAATAAAGCGGCTACAATAGATATACTATTGGCAACTTCAGCAATAGTCCTCCGCTTCCAAACTTTATTTAACTTTAGATAAAATTGAAATATTGAAATAAATAGAGCGCTAGTAACCAAGAAAGCGATTACTTTATTTAAAACCCCAGGTTTTTTA
>JABGWJ010000131.1 GCA_018645565.1 bacterium
CGGAGAATCGTTAAACGTTGCAATAGCTGGCTCAATATTAATGAAAGACATATCAAAAAAATAAAAAAGGGGCGTTCACGAAAGAAGCCCCTTTACTAGTGCTGGTTAATTTTTATATGATTAAATAGTTATTTAAACATAATCTTTCTACGTCGACAAAACAAACTGAATTTTATTTTTTTTAGTAAAAATCATCTTTTTTTTATAAAACCCCACTAACGTAAATTCAGTTAAAATCAATCACCTGGAGCTAATTTATCATGAATAATATAGTTGGAGTTGGCGGCGTTGTCGGCGTTGTCATAATATCCGTTATTTCAGCATTCTTTGTTGGTGGAATCATCATGGGGCTTTTTGCATCTTCGCCCGATCAAATTAATAAAGTATATCTTTATATATCATTTTTTTTTGGACAAGGAATAATAATATTGCCCCCAATTTATTATTTAAACATAAAGAAAAAACCTATCCTGAATGCCTTTCGGATAAAGAGCATATCAATTAATACTCTGAAATATTCTATGATTTTTAGTCTGGGTGTATTAATTATTTTTGATACGTTAGATCGGATTATTCATAGGCTCGTAACAACTCCAGATTATATAATTGATTTAGGACAAATTATGCAACCTGATTCCACAGCTGGTTATATTTTCTTATTTCTTGCCGTCGTAATTATGGCTCCAATAGGAGAAGAAATAGTTTTTCGTGGATTTTTACAAAAATTTCTTGAACAACATTGGAAAGATATTACTAGAGCCGTGCTGGTTACTAGCTTATTATTTGCAATGATTCATTTTAACCCTTTTTGGACTATTCAAATATATATGCTAGGCATCATTCTTGGTTTCTTATCTTGGAAGACGCAATCCATAATACCCAGTATTATTTTACACAGTATGAATAATGGAGCCGCTTTTGTGCTTACTATTTTCGAAAAATCCGATCTTAGTATATATCTATATAATGAAAATGTATCCCCTGTTTTTATATGTTTGGGTGCATATTTTATCTATCGGGGACTTGAAGGAATTAATTTAATTAAGGTCTAGTATGAGAAAAGAAATGTTTAACCATGAAATAAATATTCTAAGAGATACTTATCGACGACTGTTAAGAAGAAATGCAAAAACTAACCTTATAAAACTAACGGGAAAAACTCACCCTGCAGATCTAGCGGTGGTTTTTAGACACTTTTCAGAAGAAGAACAAAATGAAATATTTTCTTTAATGAAAGAAAATGTACATACTTCAGAGTTTTTGACAGAGTTAGATGATGCATTAGTGAATGATTTATTAGAAGATGAAAGCTTTGAAAGGATTGCTTCAATTATTGAAAAAGCACCTACAAACGACCAAAGTGGGATATTAAATGTGTTAGATGATGATAAAGCCCAATCTGTCATAGAGTTACTTAATGTGGAAGAGCAAGAAGGCATAGCTGAAATAATGGGTTATCCAGATGATAGCGCTGGTTTATTGATGAATACTGAAGTGTTTACACTACATGAAAGTATTACTGCTGGTGAAGCTATAAAGACTTTACAAGATCAAGAAAATGCAGAAATGGTATTCTATCTATACATTACAGATAATGATGATAGACTGGTTGGAGTTATTTCTTTACGAGCTTTAACTACAACCCCTTCTTCTACAAATCTAAAAGATATAATGATCAAGAAGGTTCATTCAATAAGACCTGAAACAGATCAGGAGGATGTAGCTAGAATTGTAGCACAATATAATTTTTTAGCAGTTCCAGTATTAGACTCTGATTCAAAATTACTAGGCATTGTTACAGTCGACGATGTGGTAGACGTAATTAGAGAAGAAGCAACAGAGGATTTTTTACAAATGGCCGGTGCGGGTAAAGATAGAGAAATACTTCTAAAATCGAGCTGGGAAAATGCAAAGGCAAGACTACCTTGGCTATTTGCTAGCTGGGTTGGCGGAGTAATAGCCGCTTCATTAATAGGCGTTTTTGAGAACATGTTAGAAAACATTATAGCCCTTGCTGCATTTATTCCTGTTATTTTAGGTATGGGTGGGAATATAGCAACACAATCTTCTACCATTATAGTAAGAGGAATGGCTACCGGTAGAGTTAATGAAGGTGGAGAGATAAAGTTGATTTTAAAAGAGGTCCAGGTGGGTATTATGCTTGGAATACTTTACGGAATATTACTTGGAGTCTTTGCCAGATTTACATTTTCTGAAGCACCTGATAACCTGGGTTTTGTAGTAGGACTAAGTATATGTGTATCAATGATTGTAGCTGCAACAGTAGGTACTATAATTCCACTAATTCTAAGGAAACTTGATATAGATCCCGCTATCGCTACAGGACCTTTTGTTACAACAAGCATAGATATTTTAGGTGTTCTTTTCTATTTTATAATTGCAGGATATTTTCTATCAATATAGCATGGATTTATTTCTGTTAATTGGGTTTAGCCCATATTTTTGTTTTATTGTCATCATCATTTCTGGATTACTTTTTAGAATAAAACACCCGACTGATAGTAGTTCAAATTTGCCATTTGTTTCAGTAGTGATTGCAGCACGAAACGAGGAAGCAAACATTTCAAATTTATTAGATGACCTAGTAAAGCAAAATATAGATAAAAACAATTTTGAAGTAATAGTTTCAAATGATAGGTCTGAAGACAATACAAAAGAAATAATAGATAAATATGCTGATAAAAACCCTTTTATAAAAGCAGTTCACATTGGTAAAAAATATGAGATGGCGACAAAAAAATATGCTTTACAAAAAGCAATAGATAAATCAAATGGAGAAATTATTTTGGCTACAGACGCTGACTGTAGGGTGCCTAAAACCTGGGCCACTTCAATGGCAGAACTTGTAATTAAAGAAAACAAGGTGATTATTGGATATTCGAAAATAGAAAGTAAAAAAAATTTATTCAATGAAATACAAAAGATAGACTTCTTGGGTATAATGGCTGCGAACGGTGGTTTATTAACAAATGGGATTGTCTGTTCTGGTTCTGGGCAAAACCTTGGATATAAAAAGGAAGACTTTTACAAAATTGGAGGTTTTGAACCAGTCAAAGACAAAGAATCGGGCGATGATATGTACATTGTACAAGCAATCTCCAAAATAAAAGGCGCTGCTTTTAACTATGATAAAAACAGTTTTGTATCAACTTTGCCAAAAAAAACACTATCTGGCTATATTAATCAAAGGGTACGCTGGTCATCAAATTCAAAATTTACACTATTTACAAGTCCATTATTTTTCTGCTTTTTAGCTTCAGCTTTTTTAGCCAACTTAAATATCTTAATAGCTATGATACTTTTTTTAGATATTTCAATAATATTATTACTTATAAAGTTTTTCCTTGAAGCGCTTGTTCTTTATATTGGAGGAAAGCTTTTTCTAACAAGGATATCAGCAATGTCTTATTTTATCTGGAACCTAACACAACCTTTTTATATTCCTATAGTCGCTATTGGAGGCTTAATTGGAAAGTTTAAATGGAAACAATAGCTTAGGTAATGAGTAATTTAAAAATCATATCTAAATTAAAATGGAAAATCTTTTTATGGTCCATTCTTTTTATATGCTTATACCTTGCCTTTTTTTATGGAAATCAATTTGGTATCAACCAAAGAATAATTATTCTTTTTACATTAGTATTAGGAACTTTTACCCAAATATTTTCAGGTATAACATCATTAATTGCAATCATTCCATTTGTTGGTCCATTCATATTAAAAGCCATATCTATTCCTATTTTTTATTTTTTAAATGCATTGGGTTGGCTAGTATCTGCGGTAGCAATTAAAAAAGGTTATGTCAATGAACTATCAAAAAGTAGAACTGTCACATTAGCTCTATTGGTTGGTATTATCATTGGATATATATTAGGTAACGTAATCCCACTAGATAAATGACAATTTTAATTTTACATGGACCTAACCTAAACTTACTCGGGTTGAAGGCCTCAAAGCTAAAAACAAGACTGACTTTAGATAAAGTTAATCGTGCAATACGTAAACATGTTAGAGGTAAAGGCATTAAACTTAAAATAATTCAAACACACAAAGAATACTTAGCAATCAATTTTATACAACGGAATAGAAACTCAGCAGATGGCTTAGTCATAATACCCACTTCTTGGGCTAAATATAATCAAACAATCTTCGAGACAATTAATATAACAGAACTAGAAACAGCTGCTGTTTATTTTGATGACTCATACAGCTTTGGTACTAATGAAGAAAATTCAATTTTTGTTTCAAATAAAATTAAATCTTTTTCAGGTGAACCTCTTGAAGCAATCGTATCAGCGATAGATCATTTAGCTAATAAAAAATGATTACACGTTTAATCTTTTTACTTTGTATTCAAATATTATTTGGTCAAGATTTTGAAAACCCAAATTCATCTCCAATTCATGTCCTGAGTAAAATAACAAAAAAAGATGAAGTCATTGTGCCATCAAATTCATTTGATCAGGAATGGGTAAAAGACTTAAAATTATTACTCCCATGTAAAAATGTTGACCTCCCTAAAAAATCCAGTAGGCTTCCAAATGCTCCTCGCAACTACAGAAATGGAACTCATAGAGGTATTGATTTTTTTGCAAATTGGGGCACAGATATAAGAGCAGTCGCACCAGGTTTAGTGGTTAGAGCAGATCATAACTATAAAGAATACCCTGCAGATTTCAGAGTTAAAATGCTACGCTCATCAGGAACAGTTGGCCATACACCATCAGATATTTTCAATAGCGTACTCTTGGGGAGAGCGGTTTTTTTAGATCACGGTTTTGATCTTATTCCTGGATTTAGAACAATTTCAATTTATGCCCATATGTCTAGCATCGATAAAAAAATAAAAGGGGGAACTAGAGTTGAAGCTGGACAGTTCATCGGTAAAACTGGTAATTCCGGTACAAAACCATCTACACTCGGTACTAGACGTGATGCTCATTTGCACTGGGAAATGATTTTACAAAAAGATTCTGAAGAAATATATCTTGGTAAAGATCTGCCGTATGAAGAGTTATATAGTATGCTCAAGGGCATCTTTAGTGCTAATTAGTTTCCATTAAAAGATTCAGTATTCTAGCTATCATATAGTCAATATCAGTTTGATCAATTTGATTGTCATTATTAAAATCTATTTTTTGTAAATACTCATCCAAGATAACTATTTCTAGCGCCATTAAGAAATCATAGATATCTATTTGATTATCAATATAGATATCGCCCATTATATTATCTAAATAATTAAGGCCGTATTTTTTTGCTCTTGCTGTATATCCAGGTTGAATATCACTTAACTCTAAATC
>JABGWJ010000132.1 GCA_018645565.1 bacterium
CTTTTAAATTTCAAGGTAATACCGGCAGAAGGGATTAGTAGTTTTTCTTCTCCATTAAGATCTTGCTGAAAACCCGCTCTGAATCCAATTCGGTTTTTTACAAAATACTCCGCACCAACATGAGCCCTGTCATTATCTATATCCATCGCAAGCGTTAAACCATCTATTGGGAAATAAGCAATACCAAGTTTGAATGCTTGACCTAATAGTTCTTCATCTACTTTATTTTGTTTGTAGGTAACATCTGTTCCACCTAAATCATAAAGACCAAGGCCAAATCGCAATTTTTTGTGTGGAGAAACTAGAAGCCCTAAGTCATATCCAATTCCAGTTGACTTTCCGTAGGATGTTCCGTCAAGGCCCATATCTCTGGATATATATTTAAATGTTCCACCAATTGAAACAAGCTTAAATGGTTGATATCCTAAGGAGAAGTTTAATTTATTTTCACTATAGTTAAGCTCTTGATCATCATAACCAATATTAGACCAATCAAAGCCTACGGCAACACGGTCACCAAACGGCCAAACGATACCAGTGTATGAATGTGAAATATCCATAGCATAAAGGTCAGCATAGCTTGATGTAAATTCTTTTCTTCGCAAGCGAGGAAGCCCCGCTGGGTTCCAGGTAATTGTATTCCCATCATCAGCGACAGCGATGAAAGCACCACCCATTCCTAGTGGCCGCGTTCCAACAAATATCTGTTCTTGGGATAAGAGCGCTGAAGAAATAATAAGAAAAGTAAAAATTAATTTTTTCATCGATTCAGAACCCCGACAGTAGTTCTGAATATTGATTCAGAAGATTCAAGAGTCACAATATATAAACCGCTAGGCACTACGCTACCATCAAAGTCTTTACCATCCCAGACGATCACATTGCTTCCAGGCCCTAATTTCTGTTCAGGCTTTAATGTCCTTTTTATCTTTCCTGAAACATTGAATATTCTTGCAGTTACATTATCTGAACTAGGTAGATCAAATAAAATATTTGTATGCGGAAACTCAAATACAGAGCCCGCAGGAGAGAATATCCTTGGTTGGCATATTATCTCATTCGTTTTTAGTGAGTCAACGCTGATTGTACTATCTGATTTGAACGCTGCAAAAACGCCTAACTGTGATAATTGCGATTGTAAGTATGGAGTTCCATTTACACTTATGATTGACCCGCCTATAATTGTTTTTTCTCCACTTATTGTATTTAACCTTCCAATATGTAAGTTTTGATTTTCCTGACTTCCATCCATTTCATTAGCGGGAACGGCTATTCTTATTATAGTTGGTTTTTTTAATTCTAAATCAGAAGGTGATATTGTATAAAAATTTGATATAAGATTCGTGTCGAGGGCTGCTATTTCAATTAATGGATTTATTGAAATAGCAACATCTTCATTCACAGCATTTTGAGGAAATAGGATTGAAACATTTCCATCTGAGCTAATAACACTTCCTCCTGCCTGTGATATAATTTTTTGAGGAGTTTTAAAGTATACAGAATGCTTCATAATATTTCCGCGCATATCTTTCGCATTTGAGATATGTAATTTTATTGATTTCCCAATATAATGATCTGGCAGGCTAAGGAGCCCGGTCCATACAGTGGCGCTATAACTTTGTTTAACCACAACTAAAGTATCGCTTATCTGGTCACCATCAATATCATTCATATCTGGATGTACAGCATAGATAAATGGTTCAGCTTCTGAAGAATTATTCATTTCAAATTCTTCTTTAAAATTGACGATAATAATTATTTGACC
This sequence comes from bacterium, assembly GCA_018645565.1. GTDB lineage: Bacteria > Fidelibacterota > Marinisomatia > Marinisomatales > UBA1611 > TMED80. Next base: position 1,766 of record JABGWJ010000132.1, read on the forward strand.
ACCAACACCATAATTAACTTGAATTGTATCAACTTCTGGAGGGGTTTGGTCAATATAGTAATAGTCCCAATCAGACCACTCTGAGGAACCTAAACTGTGGTCAATAGACCTTACTCTCCATTGATACCTGCCTTCTGGTAAGCTGTTTATTACATGGTTTGTTCCTGATCTAGAACCCATTCTCCCTGTTCCATATTTTCCTGAGATTATTGAATGAGTATTTCCTGCAAGACTATAATTTTGATCTTCGCCCATTTGCAATTGATATTTCAAAGCGATATCTGAAGTTCTTCCTGATTCATTTTGATTATCAGTATCTATACCGCCCTGCCAACTGATGTAAACAGAATCTATATTTACATCACTTAAAAGCATTATTGGTTTGGTGGGTTTATTGTTAGGGTTTGTAAAGCCTTCTAAATTTTCATAGACTCTAGTAATAAGCTCTTTTTCTTCTGTCTCCCCAGTAACTAATAAATCGAGATCTCCGTCATTATCATAGTCACCCCATTGGGTAGAAGAAAGGCCGACGCTGTCTAACATATATAATGAAGAGTCTAATATGAATTGCCCATTTTCATTTTGCTGATAAATATTTGTTATAGGATTGATATACTCTGTTTGTTCTAGGTCCGTAATTAATGTCCCTGTATATCCACTGCTTACTAAGTCGAGATCTCCGTCATTATCATAGTCACCCCAGTCTAAGCTTGAGTATGTTGTTCCTTCTAGCTCCTGTTGAAGAGTGAATCTTGTTCCATTTTCGTTGGCATAAATATTTGTGTGCATATTTGAACCATCAAGATGAGCAACAGCGATATCATCGAAGCTATCATTATTATAATCTCCTACAGAAATAGCGTGTAATGTAGAGGGAATTGAAAATGGTTGTTCTGATGATAGTGTTAAATTTCCTGTGCTATCATTAATATACATGTGCGAAATACCGTCAGAGCCTAGCCGGCCTAGAGCCAGCAAATCTAAATGATTGTCACGATTTATATCAATCCAGACAACTGCGGAAGGGAATAAGGGCACCAAATCAGTTTGTGTCGTATCAATTGACAATAATCCATTTGAATTGTTAAATATGTTTAGATAATTAGTATTGTCAAAAATACTTATACCTCCACTAACTAAATCGAGGTCTCCATCATTATCGTAGTCACCCCAATCGTGGTTGTATTGACCGCCCCAATACCCGCTGGAAGCAGATAGCTGATTCTCTTGCTCATCTAACACGAAGTTTCCGTTCTCATATTTATATAGAAGAAGAGCTGTAAATGTTGAAAAGTTTATTGTGGCAATCCCTGTCATGGAGATATCCAAAAACCCATCATTGTTATAATCAACAAAGCTTAGATGACCGCCATAGACATTTGCCATGCGAGGTTGTAGGTTGTCAATATTTAAAATTCCATCATCATTTAAATATATTTGTGTTTTACTCGACCCTGTATAAAGGTTTCCTGTTATGGCTAAATCTAAAAGTTCATCATCATTAATATCGCTCCATCTGGAAATACCATAAGAATAACCAGGAATAGATTGAAAGGATTTTACTAATCGAGGTATAAATAGTTCTTTTTCTTCAGACCACTCAGAAATAACACCTGATGGGTCAATAGTTTGAACCTTCCAATGGTAATTCCCCCAGGGAATATTAGTAAATTCTCTTATGAGTCTAGTTTTGACATTAGAATTATTATAAGCAACAACCTCTGGGATTAGTGCTTTAGTTTCATTTCCATCTAATACTCTTGAAATCGAAAGGTTATATTGGAGAGTTTGGGCAGGTGCGATGTCATCACTTCCAGCACCCCAATTAAAAATAGCTCTATTACTGATTGCAAATGACTCTAAAATGGATGGAGGTGTTGGCTTATTATTTGAATCACTTGAAACATTTAACAGAACCGATACAAAAGAGCTATCACTATCTCCAACTTCTGTAGTTCCAGAAGCAATAATATCTGGCTTCTTATCTTGGTTAACATCGACAAAGGCAATAGTTCGAGCACCTTCAATTGTTTGAATATCATTGAACTCAATTTCACCATTACCACTATTTAAAAATATTTTTCCTTCTAGTGCCCAAACACTATCTCTAGGGTTAAGCAAAAGCACCGTGGTATCTGCTTCTAAAACATCTCCCTGCTCACTCATTTGAAGTGTGTCAATTAGAAATACACTATCATAATTAATACTATGTTGAACAGCCCCACTTATCGCAATATCTTTAAATCCATCCATGTTAATATCGATTGCTTCAATAGAACCAAATATGGTTCCAAAATTAATTTGTTCATCGGCTAGCCTAAAGTTCCCCGTAGGTTCATTAACATATATCAATGTCTTTAATGAAGAATCTATAGGACTATAACCAGAAATAATTAAATCTGAATCTGTGTCATTATCTAAATCTGAAAAACAAATGGCTGTTCCCTTTAATGCTGCAATTTCTTGATTTGTGTCTTCACCCAATCTTCCTAAAGGGTCATTGAGGTATAATTTAGTTACACCAGATTCAACAGTAAGCTGCTGCCCACTTGTAAGCAGATCAAGATCTCCATCTAAATCAATATCTTCCCATGCAAGTGCTCCATTACGTAAGTCAGGCATTACAATCGAATTATCAAACGCCCAATTTGTATTCCCATCAAAATCTATTTGATTAAGAAGAAGCTTATTTGTTATTGTTGTTCTGCCATTTTTTAATCCCATCCAAAAAAGATCAAGATCTCCATCATTATCGACATCGGCCCATTGCAAAGAGCTCTCGCCTAAACTCTCACTAAAGTCATCAGGCATATAATTATTTGTAGATAGGTTACCGCCTAAGTTTCTTGTCAAAAGCATAAATTCAGCCCCATGAATTAATACATCAATTAATCCATCTTTATCATAATCACCAAGGGCTAAGCCACCATCTCCTCCAATATGTTTTGATGAATGGTTTTCAGGGATGTAAGTAAAATAATTACTTAGTAGGTTCATCTGGAGTGTGTCCATTACACCTGCAGATGAAATACTGTAGGTATTTAAAAATAACCCTTCTTGATTTCCTATCTTATTATAACCAGAAAGGATAATGTCATTAACACCATCATTATTTAAATCTGCAATACCAATATCTGCGGATATTATATTTTGTAATATGGAGCTACGGTCGGTATCTATCTCGAATACTTCTTGGCTAAAAACTGCTCTTTGAACGAGAAGGATCGATAAAGATATTTTAAAGAAAAAATTTCTATTTAGGAACATAGACCTATTTAGAGGTTTGAGTCCAGACACCGTCCCAATCATCTCCAGGAGGATTCGCTTTAAAATTCTGACAGCGAGGAATATATATCCTGCTAGGATTTGTTTTTCTTCCTGGAAACATTTCTTCTAATTCATCAGCTGTTTTAAACGCTTCAATTGCTTTATCCCAATCTTGTTTGAAATAATTTTCTAAGCCTTCATGAAATATTGGAAGAATTTTTTTATATGGTTCTGGTTCCTGTCCTTTTTCAGAGATTAATTCAAAAACTTTTACGGGTTCTGTTTTACCCATAACTCTTACGAAATCAAGGGCTCGAACAACTACTTGATCTTTTACTGCTTCATAGGTGCTGTCAGATAGCTGTATATAAACTCCATATTGCTTTGCTGAGCTTTCAAGTCTTGCAGCAAGATTTACAGTATCCCCCATCATTGTATAATTCATTCTTGATTCAGAACCCATATTCCCAGTCACCATTTTGCCTGTATTTATACCTATTCGATTTTGCATATGATGAACTATTTCCGGCCAACGGTCACCTTCTTCTTGCCATTGCTGTCTTAGTACAGCTAGGCGTTCTTGCATTTTTATTGCGGTTCGGCAAGCCATCAGTTCATGGTTTTTTAAATCAAGTGGAGCGCCATAAAAGGCTACGATAGCATCCCCAATATATTTATCTAATGTTCCGTTATTCTCCATTAGTATATCAGTCATTTCTGTTAGGTAATCATTTAGTAGACTGACTAGGTCACTTGCAGAAAGTTTTTCAGAAAAGGCCGAGAAGCTTTGAATATCAGTAAAGAATGCGGTATGATAACCTTCTTCACCTCCGAGTTCAGGCTCTTTCCCACTTTCATACATTTCATCAATTAGTTCAGGGGATATATATGTTCCAAATGAGGATTTCAAGAATTGTTTATTCTTCTCTTCTTGGATATAGTTATAGACAGTTATGCCTAGATAGCCTAGGCCTACGGTCGCAATTGGAGCAAATAAATCTAACCATAAGTAATAATTTGAAAATACCCAAAAAGCTGATGTGGTATATGTTATTATAAGTCCTAAAACAGCGATTCCACCAATTGCAGGACTCAGTCTTTGAATTCCAAAAGCTAGCAACGCAGCTAAAAATAATAGGATAATTGAGACAATAAGTTTTGAAGTCCTAGTGATAAAAATATCAGATAATATTGTATTCAAAGCATTTGCGTGAAGTCCTACCATAGGGTAACTACCATTAAATGGCTGAGATCCAAGATCTGATGTCCCGGCAGCTGTTAAACCATACAATAATTTTTTCTTATGAAATTCAAAAGGTACAATTCTACGAGCTGTATTTTTTTTAATATTTCCAACTGTGATTCTATCCTTGTTTTGGAAAAAATATAGAGGTCTTTGTTGATCAGTAATACTATGCTTATTCAGATTTTGAACGATTAAAAAAGTTCTTTCAAGCTGGGATATTTCCACAAGAGATTTTTTTAAGATCTTTTTATAATTTTTATCTTTAGTCGTCTTCGATAGGGAGCTGACATCTCTTTTAAGTTTTTCAAAGCTACTTATGCTGTATCCTTTTATCGGTGCTTCAAAAACGATTTTTTTTGATGTTAAAAGATCATTGAGACTGATATTTGAATCTGAAAATAGTTCTTTGGAAATGATATTTGCATTCTTTATTTCATTATACATTTTTATCATTTGCGGCTTCGCTTTTCGGCCCATACTTTCAAAAAACTGTTCACCCGTATTTAAATTATTTGTCTTTTGTATGTATGATTCCATTTGACCAGCCATCGCTAACTGTTTCACTGTTTTAATCACATCTTTCTTGCTTGCGAACTTTGCTTTAAAAGCTGCACGCATTAGAGCTTTTAAATTTTTTGCCCCTTGAAGAGTTGAATCAGAGAAGGCTATCTTCTTCACACTAGCCATTACATAATTATCATACTCAGTTTCTCTGAATTTTTTCAAAACCCAATAAGGGTAATGCGTAAAATCGAAATTTCCATTTTCATCTTCCCATTGACCAGCCCAGTTAACTTGCATTAGGCCTCTTTTATCAATAGGGATTTCTATAGCATCTCGGCCGTGTTCGTCTTGATAGGGTAGAGGGATGGTTAAGTGTTTTCCTGGAATAATTTCAACATCATTAAAACTGACATTATAATGATCGAGCGCTAAGGCTAATCCAGCATTAGGAAACAGTCCATCTTCATATTTACCAAATAAGGGGTATCTTCTACTTACTCCGTCATCTTCAGCAACAGTTTGAAAAAAGTACGTGCCTTTGCTCGATTTTATTAGTTCATCAACAGGAGGGTCAATATCATAAAAATCATTTACTGTTTCATATTCATTGGGAGATATTTGTCGATAGAATTTTTTTTCTTTTAAAATTTGTAAGCGTTTTTCTTTATCGTTTGTTCGCTTTTTAATAGGCATTTTTTTTGAAGGTTGAGGAAAGAAAGTGTATCCAAAATAAATATTACCAGCATCTTCAGCGGCATTTGCTACATCAATATCAGGGTCAGGGAAAAGGTTTTTAACTTCTTTTAATGTTAGTACACTATCATTTATTGTTGAAATATTTTCAAATTCTAGCTTTCTTTCTTGTCTTTCAATAAAAAAAATATCAAAAGCTAAGGCATCCATTCCGTGCTCTTTTGCAGCTAAAATTGAAGGAATATGTTTCTCTCTACTCCAAGGCCACCTTCCAGTTACCTGTAAACTCTTCGCATCCATGTCCAAAGTTGCAATATCACTCCTAGTCTCAATTTTCCCTCTATTTAAAAACCTTAGGTCCAGAAGTTTGTTTTCAAGCCCTTCACCAAGCCCAAATAAAGTTAAAAAAATGAAAACAACAGCAACACTAAAAGAAATAATAATATAGGGATAATCTTTTTGCATAATTATCTATCTAATCATAAATGGTTGGAGTGATGAACATAAGCAACTCGCGTTGCTCTTTCTGAACGGAAGTAGTTTTAAAAAAATAACCTACAATAGGTATAGCACTAAGAATCGGAACATATTTTTTATTCCTAATAATATTATCGGCAATGAGTCCACCAATTATCACAGTTTCTCCGTTAAAGACTGAAACTTGTGTCGTTACGGTTCTCTTTGTCGAACGTGGCTTATCCGTAGAAATTTCTGCGGCTGAAAGTAAAGCTTCTACGGTTGCATCTACTAAAAGGGTAATAATGTTATTCTCATTGATTCTTGGAGTTACTTGTAGTTTTATACCAATATCTTTTTCTTGCACTGTTGTTGTATTGCCATAGAGCGATAGACCTTGGATACCACCTACAGCATTTCCTTGATTGTTGCCTCCACCACTGTTTCCTCCAGAGTTTAGCCCTTCGATGTAGACAGTTGTAGAAACTTCAGTTGTGGCTTGATGATTATCAAGTGTTGTTACTTGAGGGCTTGATAATAATTTACTTCTTCCTCTAGCTTGCATGATTTTTAGAGCGGAGGCAAACTGGACTGGATTAAGCGTTGCGATGGTAACATTGCTAAGGTTTATTGGGAAATTGACTGTATCATCAGGGCTACCGCCTAATTGTATAGGGCTATTCGTCCAATCAACGCCGTAAGCTTTGGACGTATCCATCTGTGTTTCAATAAATTTGACAGCAATGTTTATATTCTTTATAGGCTTATCTAACTGTTTAACCATGCTCAAAACTCTTGGGATATTTTCTTGAACATCGGAGACAATTGCCATATTGGGAGGCCCTGTCTGGCCAGCCATTGACGCAACGGGAAGAAAAGACTGTACTGTTCCTCGCGAAGTTAAAATTGTTGAAAGTGGCGCTTGAAGATCATTTGAATTAATATATTTAAGTCTAATGACTACAGACTCTAGTTCACCAATTAACTGAGTGTCTAAGTCTTTAACAATTATGATATTATCTTGAACAAAATAGCTGTAGTTATTTGGCTTTAAAATAGCATCTAAGGCGGCTTTTACAGTAACATTTTCCAAGTTTGCAGTGATGGTATCTTGAATATTGGGGCTGATAACAATATTTAATCCCGTAAGTTCACCAATCATAGTTAAAACATTTCTAATGTCTGACTCTTTTAAATTAATAGACATTTTATCCATCAATTTATATCGTTCATTCTCCTGGTCGCTTTGAGTAATTCGTGAATAAGCAGGGTCGTCCCACTGAGACATCGCTAAAGCTTGCATAAAGATTAAAATAAGCAAATAATTAGTTCGATTCATCTAATTCCCAACATTTCTAGTAACGGTTGTACTACCATTTCGAAAAGTAATTTGATCATTTTCAATTCTATCAATTAGTATTTCATCATTTAGGTACTCGCCTTGCCTGAACCTTCGACTATCAATCAATACAATTTTTTCATTATTAAATTCAGCAACGATTTCGACATTATAACGTTCGAGATTTTTCAATAGAATTGATTTTTCTATATCTTTTTCTTGTTCTGAGTTAATTGAAGAACCATCAATGTCCGCTTCGCTATTTATAGCAACAGTATTGAAAGGGTTTCTTTGCCAGCCAACAAGCTGAGAAGACCGATTAGACCTTTTGCGGGTATTGGTGATAGAAGCAATATTTTTAGAATTGGGCGCACTATTAGTTTGTACAGATTTTTGCACAACTACCTTTTTAGGCTTTCTAGTTTTTGCTTGTTTCGAAGCGTTAGAACTGCTGGATCCAGATGACTGATTAAATTGATCAAAAATCATGATCGCCACTGAAATCCCCAATCCAATTAACAGGTTTCTAAGTCTAGGGGTCATGTCGACTATTAATTTAAACTAAATAGAGGTTTAACTAACGGAAAATCTTACAAAAGCTGAAAATTGAAAAAATAGTAATTACCTATAAGTTTTTAAGCCTTTTTTGAAGCAAAGATAGAACAAGATTCTCATCAATGTCTTTTCCTGAATTATCTTTAATATGTTTTATTATCTTAACAATATCAACCAAACTGGTAGCTCCAGTAGTTTGTATTGCCTCTGTAATAAGGTCTTCTTCAGATTGATCTGTTAAACCAGAGTTATTCTGAACCTTGCTAGAAGTACTTGCGTAGCTTTGGTTATTTTGGTTTAGACTTATGTCATTACTACTGTTTTTTGTATAAATATAAGATATGAAAGATATTTTTTGTTCGCCTTCCGAATACTGGTTTTGTGATATTTGGATATTACTTATTGTTAGATAATAATTTGAAAAAGCAAGTTGATCTAAAAAGTTGCCAAAGTTGATAAAACTTCCTCGCAATTCAACATCAATTGGATACTTTTCGACTAAAATCATTTCTTGAGTCTCAGGACTTATAATTTGTTTTTCGTCAAGCGGTGCAAGAGAAGGGTTAAAATTATCAATCGCGAGTTTATTTTTTTCTAAAAGGCTAAATAGCATTTTAGAAACGTCATCGAATTGTGAATCTGTTGGAATTTTATTGATGAGAGTAGTTAGTTCTTCTTTAAGGCCTTTCCATTCTTTTTCAATTTCGGGGAACTTATTTTTTAGTTGGGAATACTTATTTTTTTCATTTTGTAGCTGCTTATAATTATTGTTCATTACCTCTAGTGATTTATTGAGTTCACTAAAATACATGAAATACCAACCTCCGCATGATAAAATGATGAAAGTAATGGTTCCTATAAAAAGATTTTTTTGCTTATCCATCTTTTATTACAGCTCACACTTTAATTCAAATGTCATATTGTCAATATCCATACCGCTTGTAGTTTTTTTATTAATGACATCAATTTTTTTAAAAAGACCGGAATTCTCAACTTGAGTAATGAAGTTTGAAAAGTATCTTTCTTTTAATGCAGGATTAGCGGTGATTGCTCCAGCAACTTTTGCAAAATCTTTATTTTCATCGACAATGGTAATTACTTTTTCAAGCGAATTTCCAACATGGATCCAGTCTCCACGTTCCCAGCCGCGTTGAAAAGAAATCATATCTAAAGTTATTTCTTTTGGTGTATTGTAACTAAAAAACCGCATGACACTAATAGATAAATTGGAAAGCTTCGATTCTTTTAGGAGCACATCGAGTTGTTTTACAATCGTATTTTTTTCAGCAGAAACTTTTTCATATTTATTTTTTATTGGAGCATTACTTGAAGCTTGAGATTTCATCGAATTGAGTTTTGAGCGCATATCATCATGGTTAACTGATGTCCAACCCGATAAAGAAATAACTCCAAAGAAAATTGCTGCAGCTGCAGGAATACTAAACTTATTGCCCAGTCTAAATTTTTCAGACTCTTTAAACATATCTGGTAGAAGACTAATAGATTTATCAAGATTAAGCGCGGCTCCAACAGCAGTGGTAAGAGCTGTTTTTGAAAAATCAAAATTTTCTCTCTCTTCTTCATCAGGAAAAAATGCTATATTTTTAAAAGGGTCTAAATATTGGACAGTTACATCTAATTGATTGTGAAGGTACTCATCAAGAAATAACACTTCTTCCGCGCAGCCACTTAAGAAAATTTCAGAAATGTTATCAACAGGAAAAGATTGCGCCATACTATTTAATGCTCTTTCAAGTTCTTGATCCCAACCTTCAATTACAGGACGCATTGCATCATCTTGTGGTTTTTTCTGCTTGTTTGTAGAGTTGTCTTTTATTTCAGATTTTAAAATTGATGGAGGCACTCTACAATAATCTCTTTTATCCCATTTTGCTTTGGATGCGGTAGAGCGATATTTCCAAGCATCTGTAAGATTTTGAATACCAAGGTCTAATGGAACAATTGCATCAGGGTACCCTTGATTATAACCTAGTAAAAAACTTTCAATCTCTCCAATGTGAAAGATCAATATGATATCGTGTTTTTTCCCATGGTAGTTCCAACGAAATGCATTTAAAACGGTTTGAGCCGCAGGAGGCCAAAAACGAACATCCCATTTTTTTTCTGATAAAGTTTGCGCAGGAGCATCCATGTAGTCAGCATTTGCAACACCAATGATATTTTTCCCTTGCTCTAATTCAACCGAGTCAAAAATAATATCATCCGAATTAAAAGGAAGATTCTTTTTTGCATCATACTCAATAATCATTTTCCGCTCTTTTTTATTTTCTAAGGGGACAAGAACTGTTTTTAATAAGCTTGAAGTATTGTTAATTGTAAAAGCTATTGGTACTCCAGCATGAAGTTTTTTAGTAATACTTCTAGGCACTTTACTTCCCTTTTTTTCCAGCTTCGTTGTTAATTGTTCATACGCTTTTCCTAAAGCAACAGAAAACCCTGTTGGGTTTCTTTTTGGATCTAACTTTGCTTTAGTTGCAGAAAAAATATCAGCTCCAATGATGGATTTAATACCTCCTTTATCTTGGACTAATGCCGAGTATATATGTCCCTGATCCATTGCGACTCCTAGTAGCAACTTTTCTTTCTTTAGAGGAGGGGGGGTTATGTTCGCTGGATAGGATCCTATATTTTTCTTTAATCTTTGTTTACGTCTTTGATACCATTTGCTTTCTTCTTCTTCTTCAACGATTTCTTCTTCTAATTCGTCATCTTCATCATCTTCATCGGTTTCGCCATATAAATCGCCAATGATATCATCTTCAGATACAGCTTCTCCAATTTTTCCGCTACCACTATCTTTTTTCCCGCTCTTTCTTAAAATATCAAAGAGTTTATTTGCGGCAACATCTTTCTTTTCTTCAGGTTCTTCTTTTTCCTCTTTTATAGCTTCTGCTTCTTCAGGCTCTTCTTGATCTATAAGTCCATCAGGCACCTTTCCACCAATTGTATTTTCAACAATTTCGATAGATACCATCTCAGCTTTCTCACTCATCATATTTAGCAGTAGCTGATGACACAACTTATTAATCTTTCTTGGATAGCCTTGGGTTTGATTATGTATAGCACGAATAGCATCAGTAGTGAAATACTCACGGTCACCGCCACCTTTTTCAGTTAATCGATGTTTTATTATCCCTTCGACAGATTCAAAATCAAGTGGACCAAGTTCAAAATTAAATGTTATTCTGTCTTCAAAATTTGGATACTCATGAATGATAGAAGTCATTTCAGGTTGGCCAAAAATGACTAATTGAAGCAGTTTGAAATCATCTGTTTCAAAATTTAATAATGTCCTGAAAACATCTAGAAATTCACCTTTTAAATTTTGTCCTTCATCGATTACAAGGACTAGTACTCGACCATCTTCTACGCCTGCTTTGATTAGATGGTGTTCAATTTGATTTCTGCATTCGATTACAGCTGAGCCGGCATCTTCTTCAATTCCGAATAAATCTACTAGATGTTGTAAAAGAACTAGTTCAGATTCAAATTTTGGATCTAGAACTGGATAAAATTCAAACTTGACATCTTCATCTGACGAGAAGTTTTGAATTAGTTTTCTACTTATTGTTGTTTTTCCAGTTCCGATACCGCCTCTAACGACGGATAATCCTCTGCGCATTCTAATTGCGAGCTCAAGACCTTCAAGGCACTGCTTATGTTCTTTTGCAGGGAAAAATA
>JABGWJ010000133.1 GCA_018645565.1 bacterium
ATTGATTCATCTACTGGAGATGGAATTGAAGGTGTGATAGGTAATATTTACAACTACAATACTAATACACTACCTTCGCTTTCTTTATCTTTTGTGACAAATGACTCTGGATATGCATTCCTCGAAGGCTATCCTAATAGTGCTGGAGCTATTGAGGTGTATAGACAAGGCTATCAGCCTTCATATCAGGAATATAACTTTTCAGGATTAGAGCAGGTAACTATATCTATGGAACCTAATGGTTTTACAGATGGTGAAACAGATACTCTAGTAATGCAGTTTACCGATTCAAATACTGGTCAAGGTATTGAGGGGGTCTCAGTAAGTATTTATTTACCAAGTATGACTGGTGAGGATTGTTGGAATGGTGCTTGTACTATTTATGAAACAACAGATGACTCTGGGTTTATCACAGTTCAAGATTTTCCATTAGGTCCTGGTTGGATGGAATCATATGTAGCTGGTTATAATCCTATCAGCACACAGTTTACATTTTCTGGTTCAGAGCAACTCTCATTTACTATGGAACCTTACGGTGACTTTGAAGGTGAAACAGACACATTAGTTGTTCAAGTTGTTGACTCAAATACGGGACAGGGTATTGCTGGTGCGGAAGGTACTATTTGGAGTTTTAGTGGCAATAATAACTTTTTGGGGGAAGAGGTAGTTTTTCCGTTTGTTACAAATGAAGATGGGTATGTTTCCATTGATAATTTCCCGATTGGTTTTGGTTTTGCAGAAATAATTACGCAAGGATATTTACCGGGATTTTTACAGTTTGAATTTACTGGCTCTCAAGAATTTACCATCAGCATGAATTCTTCCGATGATGTAGGCGATAACTTTGAATCATTAGTTGTGCAATTTGTTGATGCTCAAAATGGTGAAGCAATTGAAAATGTAATGGGTTTTGCAATGAATTATAGTGAGGGTATTGTTCCTTCAATGTCATTTGATTTTATTTCAGATGAATTTGGTTTCGCTTATCTAGACTTTCCGTTAGGAGATGGAGTAATAGATGCTTATACAGTTGGTTATGAACATACAAATTTACAATTCGAGTTTTCAGGTAATGAAACAATCATTGTAGAGATGCAAAGTTTAGATCAATTTAACTCCGCATCAATCACTGGAACAGTTGGGTATGAACTAGAACAAAATAGTTTTCTTACTCCATTTGTATTTGCAATGAATACTGATGCTTCACTGAGCTCATATTGTTCATCCGTTGCGGTAGATGGCACTGGAAATTATGAGCTACCACTCAGCCCTGGAGAGTATGTTATTGGTGCGCTCTATTTTACGAACCCTAATATTGATTGGTATGAAAATGCGAGTGATTCTATTAATGATATGGGTTTTCAGTTGCAATTTTTTGAAAATTCTATGACGTTTGAAGACGCTACAATCATTCAAGTTAATGAAGGGGAAAGTTTAGGAAACATAAACTTTAATTTTGTATCAAACGATTTTATGGCTTTTAATGGTCAAGCAGGTAATATTGTAATGGGTGAGATTACTAGTGATAATAGCATTAATATGGAATCTACACTTGTTTCAGTAGTTAATATGGATGGTGAAGTTTTATCCGAACAAACAATTGGTCAAGATCAAACCTTTACAATTACTGGATTAGCGCAAAATACAAATTATATTTTGAAAGCTAGCCACGATGAATATGGTTTTGTTGAAAGGTCTTTTTCACCGAACTCTATGGTTCACATTGAAAACATAGAATTCAATTTGAGTGCACTTTCTACCATAAATGATAATAATCAGATACCGAAGGTTTTTACTGTAAGTCAAAATTTTCCTAATCCGTTTAACCCTTTGACAACCCTGCAGTACACGATTCCAGACAATGCAGTTGTAAAAATTACGATTTTCGATAATATGGGTAGATTAGTGAAGAACCTTATGGATGGATATCAAATTGCTGGAAGAAATACTATACAATGGAATGCAACTGATAATATGAGTCAGCCTGTCCCTGCTGGTATGTATATATACAGAATTCAAGCGGGAAGTAATGTCAAAACAAGTAAAATGATTTATTTAAAATAAATAACATACTGGGTAGGCCTCTGAAGTTAGGGGCCTAACTAGTTATATAACTTTTTACATATACTTAATTAAATCTGTAAACGTCTGGTTAGCAGATACGATAGCTCCATCAGCTTGGCCAACAGAAAAAGAGTCGCCACAAATTCCAAGCATTTCATCTTTGTCAAAAAAGTGGCTAGGGTTATTTTGTTCTTTTGAAAAAGCATATTTCCAAAAATGAAGAGATAAATTTGAATAGCTATTAAAGCCCAGATGCTTTAACTGTTGATTTATCATATTATGTCTTTGATCTTGATTTAAGCCTAATAATTTATTTGAAAAATCATTTGAGAAGTTAATTGTAAATATATTTTTATTATTTAATAAGCCTTTTTGTGAATTATTACATATCCATGGTGCATTAATGTCGGATCGAAGGATATCGGAGCTTATTTGTTTATTACTTTGAAATGTAGAGGTAAAAAAGCTTTCATATTTTGGATTAGGAAGTTCTCCTATGATATTTTTAAGGGGCTCAATTAATTGATTTACCTGATTGATAGGCATCGTCAAAATAATTGATCTAGATTTTATTTCGTATACGTTTGTTTTGACTATCCAATTCGATTTTTCTTTTTTTAATGAAACTACTTTTTGGTTGAGTATTGTATTTATGCCTAGACTTAAATATTGAGGAATTTTATTCATTCCATATGGAGCTATATAAGTATTATTCGAGTCATTTATTTTTGTCTTTTTAACAATATACTTGTTTCCTAATTCTTCGATAAGATTAGATAAGTCTGCACTTTTAGGATGTAAATACTGGCATCCATAATCTGCAATACCTTCCCCTACTAATTTTGTAGAAAAACGTCCGCCAATGGTCGTGCTCTTTTCAATTAGCAAAGTTTTAAAACCAGAACGATTGATTTTTCTTGCAATAAATGATCCGCTTAAACCAGCGCCAATAATAATAACATCGTATACCATGGTCGATATGTTATTTATGAATAACTAAAGAATTCAATATGTTTTAGTCCTTATAACTAGCCATACTTAAATATATAATTTTTTAAATAGGCTGATGGTGGTTGAATCTTATTACTTCCAAACAATATTTTGATATATATATTTGTATTAAAATAATTCACCTTTAATTATGATTAGATTTTTAAAAGTAAAACTTAATTTTTTTATAAATGAAGAATACATACGATAATTGTTACAATAATCTAATTAATCTTAATGGTTCTAAATGGACATCATTAAAAACCAAAAAAGGATGGCATCATTTTGAAGTATTTAGTTTTTCTAAAAAAACACAGATTGTATCAATGTTTGCTGTCTGTGATAAAAAAATAATTTTGACTGTAAAAAAAACCGAATTGAAAAATAAAGGGAAATGGAAAAAAGGGTGGGTGAAAAATGTCAAGATTTAAAGTATGTCAATTATGTAAAAAAGAGTTCAATACAATGTATCGAATTATAGTTGATAATTCAAAAAAATGGATATTTTCTTGTGAAGTTTGCTTAAAAGGTGCTAAGCCAAATAATAATTTTTATCGATATGGTGGAACTTGGAAAAAATAGTTTCCATTCGTTTAAACTTGTAAAATAAAACTAGAACATTTTTTATTTTGAGAAACAATTCCGCTAAATCAGGTACTATAACTATTCTTCGAGATGGAAGAGGAATCATATATAGTATAAATGATAAATCCGATAAAGTTTTTGTTTCAAAAGAATATCTTAACGGTGCCTTTGATCAAGATGAGGTAAAGTATACGGTTCAAAAATCGTATAATTCTTCTTTTAAAAAAGCTAAAGTCGTTCAGATCTTAGAACGAAAAAACAATACGTTTACAGGTAGAGTACATAATGAAGGGGAAAAAACTTTTATAATTGTTTTCCCAAATCAACCAAAGAAGATAAAGTTAATCAAACAATCGAAACCAATAGTTGATTTAACTGTTGTTAAGGTTGATATAGTAGATTGGAATGAGCGTGGGCCCTATGCCCATGCACAAATAAATAAAGTTATTGCACAGCCAGATGACCCATTAGCGGATCATTTATACATAGTCAACAAGTACCTAATTAAAGGATTATTCAATAAAGATAGCGGGTTAAGGAATATTAATTTAGATGATTTTATTTTAGGACAGGAAAATAGGACAGACTATTCTCATTTAAATACATTCAGTATTGATCCAGATGATGCTCAAGATTTTGATGATGCAATTTCAATAAAACTTCAAAAAAATATTTATGAACTTATTATTCATATTGCTGATGTTACGGCGTTTGTTGATGAGGGCTCGCGCATTGATAGTTTGGCATTGCAAAACAGTAACTCTTATTACTTTCCCGAAAAGTCATATCACATGTTGCCTAATAATTTAGCAACAAAATATTGCTCTCTAGTCCCAAATAAAAAGCGATTAGCGGTTTCATTATATTTTGAACTAAATAAAGATGGCAATGTGGTCAGCCAACATGCAAATCTTAGTATAATAAAAAATAAAAACAGAATGACCTATGGACAAGTAAATGAATTACTAAGCAAAAGTGATAATATAAAAAAGTATGAAGATATATTTTTACTTTATGAACTGCACAAGAAGCTAAGGTCAAATAGGTTAGAAGATGGAGCCTTGAACCTGTCAGGCGGTGAAAGTACGTTTGAATTTGATCAAAGTGGCTACCCTATCAGAATAGTTGATAAAAAACAAAGCGTTTCACATGCCATGGTTGAAGAGTGTATGTTGCTTGCAAATAAGTATGCGGCAAAATTACTATCGTCAAAAAGTTTTCCCATCTTTCGTAATCATGATATGCCTAGCAGAAAATCTTTCTTAAAAATAGAGTCGCTAATCAGTGCTTTTTCAAATAAGCCTAGAAACTTCAATGGTTTTATCAATTCAATTCAATCAGAAAAAAAAAGAAGAGTCTTCTCAAAGCTAATTTTAAAAAACCTTAAAAGAGCTGATTATAGCTTAACGAATAAAGGACATTATGGTTTATCATTTGATACATACATTCACTTTACTTCTCCTATAAGAAGATATGCTGATTTACATTGTCACAGGTTGTTAAAAAAAGTTTTGAGGAATGAAAAAACTGATTATTCCGCCTCTATCGAGGAAGTTATTAAAAAAATAAATTATAATGAGCAAAAATCTAAAAATGCAGAAAATGAATACAATCAATTGAAAAAGTTGAAATATATAAAATTAAATCAAGAAAAAACTTTTTCGTGCACGATTGAGAGCCTATCTAAAAAATTCATACGCGTAAATATAAATGAGGCAAATTTCACAGCTGTTTTGTCTAAATCGTATCTTAAACATGATAGATATAGGTTAGCTCGAAACAAGCATGCACTAGTTGGGAAATTTTCAAACAAGACTTATAAAGTTGGCGATGAGTTGCAAGTTGAAATAAAGAAAGTGGATATGATGAACCAAGAAGTTCATTTAAGCTTATGTACTAAGCTTAAAATTTTCTAAAAACTAAAAATCCACTAGTTTCATAATTATGATTAAATAAATAATAATTATGAAAGATAAAACAATGAGTTTTATGATTGAGGGTAAGTCTAAAAACTTTTTGAGCGGTGTTTTTCCCATTCCTCTTTTGACATAAGTTTAGTAGTATGTTCTAAATGCCTCGGAGAGTAAGGGCACATAAAGCATCCATTGCCACAACAATGTCCTCTTTCAGTTAAAAATTCTTTAGAAAGCATATTAAATACATTAGATTTTATTTTTTTATAATTCTCATTCGTTGTTACATATCGTAATAAAGTGCTCTTTTTCTCAATTCTAATCCCCAACTGCTTAGTCTATTTAAAAGACTCTTCGTTTGTTTACTGCTGCCATATTTAATTTCTTGATTTTTTACGAATTGAACTAAGTCTTTATGCATATTAATCTTTTTTAAAAAAGTGAGTTCTTTTTGATTATTCATATAGTCGCTATTGTTTAATTATGTTCAAAATATTTAGACAAATTGTACATATTTAAGCCAAGATTGTTCAAATATTTTTGCATTCATATTGCGAAAATAATTTGTAAAAACTGATGACATATGAACTTAAAATATTGATGAAAATATTATTATCAGCTAGTTTGTTTTTAAATAAGAAAAGTGGCGGTATGGCTCTATTAGATAGTAGTCACGTTTATAGATAATGAAAGATTTTTAATTTATGCCTGAGGGTCCAGAAACTCGAAGAATGGCTGATGGCTTATCAAAAGCAATCAAAAAAAAAGATTTAATTTCTTATCAATTCTTACATCCAAACATTGATACTCTAAACGACCTTAAAGGTATAAAAGTAATAGACGTATCTTCATTAGGAAAAACAATTATTACCAGACTAAACATTGGTAAAAGTATAATGACGCATAATCAATTATATGGTAAATGGTCCATAAATCTTACAACGACTGTTGTAAAACATAATAGAAAATTAAGAATTGAATACAAAACCAGCAAAAAAATTGCAAGGTTATGGTCTGCTACTGATATAGTATTACTTGAAACAGAAAAAGAGAACACGCATCATTATATCAAAAACTTAGGACCTGATGTTTTAAATAACTTTGTGACGATTGAAACTATTGCTAATCAATTAGAATCAAAAAAATTTAGAAATAGAAACCTAGGAGGACTTTTATTAAATCAAAACTTTATTGCTGGACTAGGGAACTACCTTCGTTCTGAGATACTGTTTTCTAGTGGCCTTTTACCAACAACCAGACCGTCTGATCTAGATGAAAATCAAATATACAACTTATCTAACTCCATAAAGGTCATAAGTATGAGAGCTTACCAGCAGAAAGGAAATACAATTGATAAAGATGATTTTTCAAAGAGATTTGGAAACATTTTCAATTTCAGATTAATACGTCATATGGTTTTTGGAAGAAAAGACCAGCCTTGTTTCAATTGTAGCAATATAGTAATTAAATCTGTGCAGAATTCAAGAAGACTCTATTATTGTAGAGAATGTCAGACATAGATCAAATTATTTTTGAAAAAAATGTTTTTAACCGTATTTATTTTTATAGCCTGCTTAATTTATTGTTTTTACTGTTTGAACTAAAATAACCTACTTTTGATGATGATAAATAAATACATAGTTAAATCATTAATTATGCTATCAATTTTAACTGGTCAAGACTCGTATTCACTTCTAGATCAAAATCCCAGTTCATCCACTTATGGTATGAATGTAGGGCCGTTATTTTTTGATGGAAAAGTTGTGCTTCATTATTTTGGTGCCTTTACATGAGGAACTTGTACTACCAGGTTTGGTGAGTTAAATGAAATTAATGAAGATTTAAAAGAAGAAGGTTACCAAGTAGAACTGGTTGGTGTGAGCAAGTCTTCTTGGATTGGAGGTATTGATAACTGGGTAAACCAAGGTAGTGCCCCAATTTGTGTTGATAGTTCTCCCTATTTGATTTGGAACGATTGGAATGCTTCCCAAAGAGATTTATTCATTACAAACCCAAATGGCGAAATTGTTTTCAAAGAAAATATAACATCAGGAATTCCTAATGATATTAATGCTATAATATTGAATTATCTTTTGACTGAAGAGGATGTCCAGCCAGTTACATTCAAATTAAGTCAAAATTTTCCAAATCCATTTAATGGCCTGACACAGATTCCTTTCACTTTATTTAATCCTGGAAATATATCTGTCAATATTTTTGACATAAATGGAAGAACCATCAAAAATTTATTTGTGGGTTACAAGAATGCCGGGACTACTGTTTTAAAATGGAATGGGACGAATAATTTTAATGAGATTGTTTCATCAGGAATATATTTTTACAAAATTAAAACAAGTAATATTTCATCAACAAAAAAACTGATTTTCGCAAAGTAAGGAAAAGTAATTATCATGAAAAAAATATTATTTGTATGCACTGCTAATATTCATCGCAGCAGATTTGCTGAGGAAGTTTTTAATCATCTAGCCATTCAAGATAATAAAGAATATCGCGCATTTTCTGCTGGCCTAAGAGTAGGCGACTTTAGTTATAGAGAAATATATTATCCAGCTCTAGAACATCTTGAGTCTTTTAATATTAAACCAATTCGTCCAAAAGAGCGCTCAATGCATATTGACGATGTAATGTTAGAAGACTATTATAAAATAATTTGCATGGATAAAAAGGAGCATAAACCGATGGTAGATGCAAATCCGAAGTTATCAAAATATAAATTTGAATATTGGGAAATTGTTGACATCCCTAAAGTTGAGAGCACTGTCTCCTTACCTATGTGTTATGAAAAAGTTGTTAAATTATTTAAGAATATTAATCTTAAGTAAAAATGAGAAAAGGTGATTGCTCTAAATATGGAGGGCCAAAATATAAATCTCAAAAAAAAGTTTTTGACCAGGTAAAAGTCGTATTTGAGAAAGCAATAATAAATAGAGAATTACTTTTAAATAGCCAAGTAAAGCATGAGCACAAAGATAAAATAATCATTCTTGATTTAAGGATATCTATATGTATTAAAAAGAGAGCTCGACTCACTTTAGGTGGCTATTCTTATTTGCCAGAGGAGATGTATGTTTGGGAACCAATCTATGAAATTGACAGAAGGCTACTTCCCAAAACAGTGACTTAAATAAGTGCTATTTACTCATTTCCATCTGAAATATTTAGTTGAATAACTTCACCATTCTTTTGTTCTATGAATAATTTATTTGGCCTGCAGCAAACCTCGCAATCTATAATTTCTTGATGAACACCATCATAAATTTCAATGTCTTCGGA
>JABGWJ010000134.1 GCA_018645565.1 bacterium
AATAATAATGTTTTATGGGAAGAGTATACTGCTGGCTCAAATGGAAAATTTACGTTAGAGAACCGTATAATCTCTGGTAATTACAGAATTAAAGTATTTGGCAACGGGCATGGTAATAATGGCGAATATGCTGGTAATGGTGGAATAAATATTACTATTAAAGATAAAGATGAGAGTCCAAAAATTAATTTATCAACAGATGGACTTAGGCCTATACTTGCTGCAAAGCGAGGAGTTCAAAGGGTTTTGGTAAGGTGGAAAGCACTTCCGCACGCAGAATCATACACTGTTTATAAAAATAATAAACCTGTAGCTGAGAAGATTAAAGAAAATAAATATATTGATAATGTTGCCCCTGGGAAATTTTATGAATACCATGTAAGAGCATGGGATTTGTATGATTTAGAGGGTCCTGAATCTAATAAAGAAAAGCAAAAATCATCATATCAGTTTCCAACTTTAAAGCCTAGCATTAAAATGGGAGCCCTAAAATCTGAAGGTAGTGGGCGAATTGTTACGCTTGAATGGATTGCAATTCCAAACGTGGAAAAGTATGCTATTTACAGAGACAGTGTTTTAATATCAAAACAAGAAGAATTAACTTACATCGATTCTTTAGAATGGGGTAAAGAATACAAATTTAGTATTAATTCTATTGATCCAGATAATGATGAAGGTGCAATCTCTGAGGATGTTCTTGTTGCTACTCACCCTGAAGTTTTAACGCCTGAATTGACAGCTTTAGGAAATGTTAATGCTGTAGATTTAAAATGGACTGATTTAAGTCCTGTTGCTACGTTTTATAAAGTATTTCGCAACGGAAGTTATCTTGGAGATTTTGATAATCCATCTTTTTCTGATAACGTTGCTCCAGGAAAAGAATATTGTTATTCAATTTCCGCAGCAGATCAATATGGTACTGAGGGTGAACAATCAACTACTGAATGTGGAAAGGGTCAGTTTGCTCATCCTTCAAATTTTTCCGCTGAAGTAATGCGTAATACCGTTCATTTTAAATGGAAATCTGTTGAGGGGGTAAGTGGTTATCATCTTTACAGGAATGGTGAACTCATCCTTACAACTCAAGATTTCGCTTATTTAGATGAAAATTTAGAATATGATAAAGATTTTCAGTACGATATTGCTTCATATGATCAAGATGGAGACGATGGACCTATAGTGAGCGTAAAAGTACGCACCCACGAAGAAGTAACTAGTCCAATGATGAGCGGTGCTGCAGATTTAAAGCAAGTTACTTTGACTTGGAATCAACTACCATTGCGTATTGACCATGTATACAAAGTCTATAGGGATGGACTCCTTCTTGCTGACTTAACAGATACCTTTTATGTTGACATCGTAGATCCAGGGCAATATTACTGCTATAAAATAACGGCTAAAGACTCTTATGGTACAGAAGGTCCAGCTTCGAATGAAGAATGCTATAAAGTTCTAGTAAATTACCCAAAAGGCCTCACTCTAACAGGGGATGTTAAAAGAGTCTTGTTTAGATGGAAGGAGATGTTAGGAGCTGTTCAATATAATATTTATTCTCATGATAAAGATAACGGCGAAACAACTTTTATGACTAAAACAACAAGTAGTTATTACATTCATAAAGGGCTAGAGTTTGACACAGAGTATTGTTACAAAATGTCATCCTTAGATTCCGACGGAGATGAAGGTCCATTATCTCCAGTAATGTGTGGATGGGTCATGCCTCCTCCTCATTTAACTTTAATTGAAAAGTTTTTTGTAGAGCAATCTGATAACCAAATCTTAGATGGAAAAGAGGATGGTTTAATTGTCATTAAAATAGTAAACGATGGAAGAAGTCCAGCTAGAGAACTAAAACCATATTTAGAACCATTAAATTTTTCAAATACACCCTCCTTGATTATTGATACTGTTGCGACTATTCCTGTCCTTGGAGTTGGTGATTCCATTACAATTAATTTCCCAATTTCAGCAAAATTAAAAATTGAATCTGGTGATAGAAATTTTAACATAAGAATTAATGAATATGCAGGCATGGATTTAGATCCAGAACTCATATCTTTCCCCACATTGGCAGTTGTACCGCCGAATCTTGTAATAGCTGATTTCGCTATTGACAATGAATTTGGACATCACTACATACCAAAAAATGAAACAACTACACTCACTGTTAGATTTCAAAATTTATCAATTGGAAAAACGGATACTGCTGTTTTAGCTTTTAGAAGAGGAGAGGGTTTTAAAAATGATTTAGATGAGATAAAGACTTTTGGCTTGGTCCCTGGTGGAGCATGGTTTGATTATAGTTTTGAACTGTTAGCAAAAGAAGATCGGTTCACAATCTATTTTGATACATATGATTATTTTGATGTAAGAAAAACAATTCCTATTCATCTTGAAACTTTAAAACATTACAAGGGTAAAGACGATTTAAAAGCTGTCGATATTGCCATTAATGACTTTTTATCTCCTGGTCAAAAGTCAAAAGACCATCGCTTGTTGTTAGACCTTCCTGATGCTAATATGAATAGAGATATGATAGGTGTCGTGATTGGGAATAAAAATTTTTGGACTGAAAAAATTCCAGGCAATCAGTCGAGTGAAGAAGATGTCAAAATTGTAAGGCAGTATTACAATAAACTTTTTGGAATGAAAAATCACCAGATGGTGCCTTCTCAATTTTGGCTTTTTGAAAATGGAGTCACGATCAATAACTTTAATGAAATTTTTAACCCAAATCTCGGATTTATTAGAAATAAGATTGAATCAGTAGTAGAATATTCAAACCTCGATACAATTGATTTAATGTTATACTATTCAGGAGAAGGAACTACTATCGCAGGTGAAAAATGTATTATTCCTTATGATGCTGATGAAAATAAAATTAACTCATTTTTTAAGATAAAAGATTTATACTTAATGCTCAAAGAAATTAATAAAATTGATAATATCGGAGATATATTTGTTTTTATGGATGTTGATTTTAATAACTCGGGTTTTAAACAAAACTTTAAAACTGCTGATCTAGATAATCCAAAAAAGAAAAAGAAAAAGAAAAAGAAAAAAGGAGAAGAGCCCAAACTGCCCTTTCCAATGGAGTTAATACCCCCCCAGGGTATTACAACTTTTTACGCTGCAAATACTACAGAAAAATCTTATGATCATCCTGATGCAAAAAATGGTATATTTACTTACTATATGTTAAAAGGTCTTCGAGGTGATGCTGACAATGGTGACAAGGTAATTACCGTTGGTGAATTACATAATTATATACGTAAAAATGTTCTTGATACCACAAAAAACCTCTACTCTAGCTTACCTCAAACACCTCAACTATTTACTGAGAATCCTGATAGAGTATTGTTGCGACTACCATAAAGTATATTTATATATGGTATTAAAATCATAAAGATTTTTTAGCTGGGTTTTGAATACAATGAAATTTCTTCTATTTTTACTATTCATTATTAATATTGGTTTTGCAAAGACTGTTTCAATATCAGGCAGTATATTTAATAATGAAGCCAAACCATCTCGTAAAGCTGAAGTAGAACTTCTAAATATTTTTGATGAGGTTGTATATGTTGTGAAGACAAATCGAAAAGGAAGATTTGAGATGCTGGACGTTAACCCAGATTACTACTATCTCAATGTGAATCATCCGAAAGATGGTTCAGTAAGAATTAAAATTAACCCAAGAACAGAAAGAAATCGTGACCTTATTTTAAGATTATCTCTTCAAAAAGATAAATCTGATGTATTGGTTTACACTTATTCTAATGTAAAACCTATTTTGAAAGATCCAGTATTAAGGATTAAAGACTTGGTCTCAAATGGTGATGAAAAGTCAATCACTTTAAATTGGAAAAAGTTAAATCAGGCTGTTAAATATAAAATAATTCGAAATGGTAATGATCTTTTTGAAACATATGGAAATGCATTCATTGATTCTTCCTTATTACCTGGAGTTAAGTATTGCTATAATGTTATAGCAATAGGAAAATATAATTTGAGAGGAGTAGAAAGCGAGTCTTCTTGCAATAGTTCTCTTACAATGGCGCCAAAAAATATTTTAGGCGCTGTTAATGAAAATAATATAACTTTAAAATGGGACAAGGTTAATGGCGCTCAAGAATATATTGTTAAACGAAATGGTCTCAATGTCGGTTTGTCTGATTTAGAGATTTTTAACGATAGTGATTTGGAATATTCTAGAAAATATTTTTATTCCATTACTTCTTTAAGCTCGATTGGAGTTGAGGGGCTTACATCAGCTCCATTTGAAATAACAACCAGAGCTTATGTTGAGCCACCAGCATTATCATCTATTATTCAGCAAACTTCCATTAAGCTAATATGGAATGAGGTAGAATTAGCAGTGAGTTATAACTTATATAGAGATGGTGGATTAATCGGTAATATAATTGGTAATTCTTACGAAGATAATTGTTATCCAGGGGAAACACATTGTTATCAAATAACAAGCATTGATAAATACAATGTTGAGAGCGTATTGTCCGGTAAACATTGCTCAAAATTAAATTTAAAATCCCCAACTAGTTTAAACGTAATAGGTGGTATAAAATCTAATCGTTTGAGCTGGGCAGGAGTTCAAGGTGCATTTGAATATTTGATATTCAAGAGCATTGGGCAAGATTCAACTCTATATCTTAATAAAACAAAAAACACTTCTTTCTTGGATAATGATTTAGGGTATAATGAAGATCATTGTTATGTTGTTCAAGGATATGACTCAGAAGGTGATAAGAGTGGTTTTTCAAACATCGTTTGTGGCACAACAAATAATCCGCCACTATTAAAAATAAAGAATTTCAAGCTTATTGATGATTCTCAAAACAGTATTCTCGAATCTGAAGAAAATGGTAAGTTGAGGTTTGCTATATTAAATGAGGGAGGTAGTCCCTCAAAAAACATAGTTGTAAAAATTGAAAACAATTCATTTGGGAACAGTTTTCTCCAATATGATTCTTTAAAATTGATTGAGGCAATAAATGTCGACGAAGCTAAATATATTGATTTTATTGTTAAGGCTGATTTAAAAGTAAAAACTGGCGATCTAAAATTTCAAATATTCGCTTTAGATGAAAATGGTTTTAAAAATGATAAACCATTTGAATTTATCATTAATACAAAGGCGGTTGAGCAGCCAAATATAATTTTAGCAGACTATTCAATTGAAAACAGTTTTGGTACTAATTACATTCCAAAAAATGAAATTGTTAATCTTACACTTAGAATTCAAAATGTGGGTTTAGGGCTTACAGAAAAAGTTGATTTTATGCTTATTGAGAACCATACTTTTTCAACAGAAGACTTCACAGGATTAATACAAATCAAAAAATTAAATCCTGGAGATTATCAAGACTTAGATATTGGTATAAAAAGTGAAAAAGACCAGTTTGCAATAAAGTTTAAAACAGTTGATTATCTAGATAATGAAACAGTTCATCAAGTAGATTTAGAGCTAATGAATCATTATAGATCAAAGAAAAGTTTAATTAGTCAAGAAATTGGTGCTGTAAATAGCAATCCTTATCCAATAAAAGTTGGTGAGGTAGATGTAGAAAAAAATATTCCAATTGGAAAAAGAAATGTTAATAATATGGCTATTATACTATCGATTGATGACTACGAAGATACTGATTTAAACATAGCAAAATATTCTGGGCGAGATGGACAAATTTTTAGGCTGTATATGCAAAATTTATTTGGAATGGACGATTATCAGCTCTATCCATCAAAAATATGGCAGATGGAGAACGGACCATCTAAGAGTGATTTTCGCAAAGTATTTGACCCTCATCAAGGTGTAATACGTAATAGAGTGATATCTTCAAGTAAATATTCAGACGTTAATTTTGTAGATATTAATGTTTTCTATTCTGGATTGGGAGTATGGTTGAATAATAAACCTTATATAATTCCGCAAGATGGTAAAAAAATTGATCCGCTTTCTTACGTAAGTATTGAAGAATTATTAAATAGTTTATCATTGTTATCGGTTTTGAAAAACATTAGATCAATTACTGTTTACTTAGACGTTAAATATATCAACTATTTGGAGGCCTCGAAGAATTATCAATATCCAGAATTATCAAAAAAAATATCTGTGTTATTATCTTCATCTCCAGGCGAAAATTCTCAAGAAAGTGACGATATGAAACATAGTATCTTTTCGTACTTTTTGTTTAAAGGTCTAAAAGGCGATGCAATGGGAGAAGATAACATTCTTGAATTAGGAGAACTCGCAGAATATTTATTTAGAAAAATACCGGATTATTCAGTAAACCTTAAGGAAGGTTTTTTACAAAACTCTGAATTTATCGGTTCAGATTTAAAAAGAGTCTTAATAGATTTAAGATAATATGATTTCACTACATATAAGATATGTGGACAAGTATATTGTAAAATTTATATATTTATATAGATGAATAGAGGATTTGCTATATTTCTCATTGTTTTAGTAGGCTGTGGCTTATTTGGTTGGAGAGAGTATGAACGCCAAATGAGAGAAAAAGTGTACAAGAATAGAATTAAATTAAAACTTGCTCAGCAACAACAAAAACAAGATCAATTAGAAGAATTAGAAGGAATTGAAAAAGAGGAAAAAACAAAATTTAAAGTACAAATTCCTCATGATGGTAAACCCGAAACAAATACCTATCCAATGATTCTTGATGCCACGAGTTCTTTTGACCCGGACCAAGGTGACCGAATAAGGTATGGATGGAAACAGTTGAGTGGTAATAAAATTCGATTAAGACCAAATTCTAGTTCTGGTATTGTTTCATTTGAAGGCACGCCTGGAGAATACACTTTTGAACTGACTGTTTCCGATAATTATGGCATGGCTACAGTTATTACTAAAACAGTCAAGATTGAGAAAGAACCTAATCAAGCTCCAATAGTAGATTTAGAGATTAGGCAAGGAGTCACCGATTAATAGCTGCATAATTTTACCTCTTTGACTCTTCATTAAGCTCTATTACTCTATACTTAATTTATAATTTTGAAAAATAGTTACTATTCCCTTGGCATTGACATTGGAGGTACAAACACTGTATTTGGTGCTATATCACACGATGGTCTTATATTAAAGAAAGATTCAATTTTGACAAATGCAGATCAAAATCCTGTCCATTTATTTGATAAAATTTTTGAAAGAAATAAGGTTTGGACAAAAGAACTTGATAATCGATACTTCTTTAAAAACATAGGCATTGGTGTTCCTAATGGTAACTATTTCACAGGCATGGTTAAAGATCCACCAAACTTAGGTCAGAAATGGCAAAATTTAGATTTAGTTAAGTTTGTAAAAAAATATTATGATATCCCTGTAAAAATTACAAATGACGCAAATGCTGCAGCCTTGGGAGAAAAATCTTTTGGAGTTGCAAAAGAAATGAAAAATGCTGTAGTTGTTACTCTTGGTACTGGTTTAGGTAGCGGATTAATTATTGAAGGTAAGGTGTTTTACGGTCATGATGGTTTTGCTGGGGAATTAGGTCATATTATCATTGACCCGAAAGGTCGTATTTGTGAGTGTGGAAGGCAAGGATGTTTGGAAATGTATGTTTCTGCGAAGGGGTTAAAACACACGATTGATGATTATTTATCTCGCTATCCAAACGATAAAACATTATTAAATCTGCAAGTAAATAATTTTGATGGAAAAAAGATGGATGAAGCATTTGACGCTGGAGTAAATATAATTCAAGAAATCTATGAGTTTACGGGTAATATACTCGGCCAAGGTCTTGCTCAAGCTTCCACAATTCTTTCTCCTGAAGCGTTTATATTTTATGGAGGATTAAGTAATGCAAAACATCGAATACTTAAATTTGCAAAACAGTCAATGGATGCTAATCTATTAAGCTTTCAAAAAAATAATATAAAAATACTTTTATCTGAATTACCTGATGGTGAGGCAGGCATCATTGGTGCTTCTTGTTTACATCAATAATTTTTTAGCTAAATAGTATATTACTGAATATCCCCATTAGGGTCTGTTTTTAAATGTAAGATTTTACTTATTCCATTTAAGCTAGTTTCCCCAGTTACTATATATCCGTTATCTTTCGTTTGATTAATACTTTTAAAAACGTCTACGCTTTCACTACCATACAGTTTTTCCCAAAGTTGATTACCCTGAGCATCATAACAAGCCAACCAGCCTTGATAATTATTATTGTTTAGATTTTTTCCAACAACAATATAATTTCCCATGTGATTTTCAATCATATCTAATGCGAAATTATTTCCAGGTATTGATGTTAAAAAGTTTTGTTCACCATTAGTGTTTGTATTAATAATCCAAGAATTACCACTTTCTTGGTTATTATTATCAGACGAATATCCACAAAAAGTATAGCTTCCATCAGATGAATGAATTAATCTTTTTGGATAATCATATATGTCCAAATCCCAAGTTTTTGTCCAAAGTGTATCACCGTTGCTAGATATATTGGTGTCGAATTGTGATAATAAAATATTTGATGGAGCGTTAGAAGAGGATTGAGCTAATGATGCAAGAATTACGTAACCATTATCTACTTCAATTATAGATTTCCCATTTTCTATAGTTCTTTGTGATTGTGGGGCAATTGAAATGTTATACTGATTGTCAATATTACCTAATTGATTAATTTCTAAAATTAATATATCTGGGTGTTGTGCATGATACTGCCCAACGATAATATATCCATTTTCAGATGATAATATTATGTCGTTAACCTTATCAAGACCATACGCAAGATTCTCTCCTTCTGAATCGTACCCAATGATTGAATTCCATAGTTGAGTACCATCTTGCATCGTTTTTGTTATTCTTATATCAGTATCTTGATTATTGTTAACTATTGTTGATACAAAAACATATCCATCATTATCCTGTGTCTCAATTATTTTTACAGGCGTCTCGTCTTGGCTATAATTGTAATAGGTAGATGAAGTTAATATTCCATACCTATTAACACTTTTTAACACAATATCACTATTATCCTTTGCAATGATTCTATAATCTTCAGCAGTTGTTTGGATGCCATAGAAGCCGCCAATCGATTCAGCATCGGAACCATAACTTTGTAAAAATGTAAAGTATATTGGTGTAGCTGATTGCATATTGCTAAATACCTCATATTCCCAATCATCAATTATCGAAACCATAAAGTAATAGGTCGTCCCATAATCATTTTCAATAAACAAATAGCTTGTATCTTGGCTACTATACGAAGTGTAAATAGCTACTTTATCACTCATGCTAGCATCTAGAGATCTGTAAAGTTTATAGCTCTTAAAATCTGATGATTGATAGCCTGACCATTTTATTGTGAGCTCATTACCAAAAGAGTCGATCGAATCTAATGAAACTGATTGAGGTATAGGTCTTACAGTATTTGACATATAACCACCTTTTGTACTCTGATTAAGAGTATCATAAACAATTATTCTGAAATAATTACTTACATGTGGATCAAAGTCATCGATAGAATAACTAGAAACAGATTTAATAAAGACACTATCAATAAGAGTATTATTTGAAGTATCATTAATTCCAGAATATAGTTCATATTTTAAGAAATCTGAATCAGGTGACTCATTCCAAAATACTTGCATTGATTCTTCATCATATATAATTGATGTGATATTGATGGGTAATGGTTTTGGGTCTAAAGAAGATATAAAAACACTGCTTTTTGAGGAATAATTAAATGAGTCTGAAACAGTTATGTAGAAATAGTTTAGAATCAAAGGATCTACATCTTCTAAAAAATAAGTTATGCTTTTTACATCGTTGGTGCTAAAGATGAGTGAATAGTCACTTTCATTTGCTACTGTTGAGTGATAAAGGTCATACTGATTAAAATCTGTAGCATTTGATTCTTCCCAAGAAATATCAAATCCAGCATTATTAAATACTACGGATTCAATCTCAATTGTATCTGGAATAGATAAAGTATTATCAATAGTATAGTCAACGGGAGGACTCTCAGTACAATTATCATCACAATCACAAATACTTACCGATAGTGAGACTGGCCCATCCGGAAGTTCGTTAGTATTCAAGCTTATTTTAACTGGTTCATTGTTGATATTTCCTAATATCTCGCTTAAAGGTATATCTATTTTTAAATCATTAATATTTATTTCAACGCCGCATATACCATCAGGATCACTGGCATCAATACCTAATGTTACAATTTCATTACATGTTGCCCCATCCTGGGGGAATGTTATTACTCAGTAACCGGGTTTATCTTCAATACGCCATTTACAAGAATGCAAGAAAGTAAGAGCGAGCATTAATACACTTAGTTTTATTATTTGAATTTTTAGAATCATATTAATTATTTAAATGTTTTATTAACTTGGAAACCAAATCTTAATTTTTGATCATGATCGTCAATGCCAATATCCTCAGCAATTGCTGTTCTATGTAAATGATGTAAATTTGAAATAGATAAATCAATTTCTATTGAATTAATAGAATACTGAATTCCCGTCTTAAAGCCAGTTTTAACTCCAGATGAAAGTTTTTTTTCTGTGATTTGGTTCGATAAATTACCATAAAACTGAATATTGTCTCTATAAAACCAATGCAACCCTGATTGGGCAAACCAAATATCCCACGGGTAGCCTTTAGGCTTTAATTTTGTATCAACTAAGTTTACATGAATAAAAGTAGGAGCTAATGAAAATATTATGTTTTGTTTTGATTTATATTCAAAAATAATTTGATTTAAAAAACTGAGTTTATCGTAGTCATCAAAAATTACAGGTTTGCCAGGATGCGTGCTGATTACAGATTCATAAATAATATTTATCGGATAGTTTAAATTTTTAATTAATCTATTTAAATAATTTGTTCTAAAAGAAAGGTCAGATGTGTTTAAAAAATTGCTATTTGAAATTTCAATAGTTAAAAAGTCTTTTATACCATATCCTAGTGTAAGTCTTGATTGCTGACTAATTGTTGAACCAAATCTATTTTCTAGTTGAAGCTTGACTACATTCTCAGGCAAAAGTAGTTTGGAATCTGTGTCAATCTGTCGAGCCTCTTTATTATCTTCAGCCTTCTTTTTTGTTCTTTTTTTAACCTTATATATAGCTGACATATTGAAAGTATTATTTTTATAATCAAGAGAATCTATTAATGTTTTTTTCACATCTGTCATTCCTAAAAAGTAAGAGGCTCTGAATCCAAAATTATTATTTAGCATATAGTCTGCGCCAATGTGGAAACCAACATCAATATCAAAATCTTTGGGCTTAAGCTTAAGTTCATCTGACTGGCTACTATTATAGTCTGTAAACTTTAACTTTGTAAGTGAAATTCCTCCTAGGGAGCTACCAAATTGTAAACCCATAAAAGAATTAATCTTGCTAGTATGTGATATCGGGTAGTAGATATGAGCAGATAAATAATTAAAAACCTCATAGCCGTCGATATTAATTTTGTAATCTACACCACCAATATTTAGTAGTGTATTGTCCTCTAATTTAGAACCTCTTTGAAGGTAACTAGCCCCAGCAATAAATCGACTAATTGGATATTCAAAGCCAATGTTAAACCCACTTCGAGAGTTTATATTGATACGATCATTAATAGTGTTATCATTGTATTTAATTTGTGAAGAATTAACCCCACCAAAGATCGTCAAATTTCTCTGTGCGTAAAGAGACGATACTAAAAGAATGGTTATAATATTTGATTTTACTAGATTGAAAAAAAAGCCCAAGATTTTTATCATAGTTTTAGGTAAAATTGTTAATGTAGCGGAGGAGGGATTCGAACCCCCGACACCCGGATTATGATTCCGATGCTCTAACCAACTGAGCTACTCCGCCATTAAAATACTGATAGCTGACAGTGATATTAATTATCTATATTTAAAAAAACTAATGATAGAAAAACAAAAAATTGATTATTTGAAGCCATAAATGCATAGTAAATTTTATGATATTTTAGAAAATTAGGAGTAATAATATGTATTCATCAATTGAAGATTTTATGGGTAATGTAAAACATAAAGACCCAAATGAGTTAGAGTTTCATCAGGCTGTTCATGAGGTTGTAGAATCATTATGGGGTTTTTTAGATTCAAATAAAAATTATTTACATTCAGGTGTTTTAGATAGGTTAATAGAACCTGAAAGAGTTATAACATTTAGAGTTCCCTGGCGAGATGATAGAGGCTCAGTGAATGTAAATCGTGGATATAGAGTTGAATTTAATTCAGCGATAGGGCCATATAAAGGTGGGCTCCGTTTTCACCCATCTGTAAATCTCAGTATATTAAAATTTTTGGGATTTGAGCAAGTTTTTAAAAATAGTCTTACAACACTGCCCATGGGTGGAGGCAAAGGGGGTTCTGACTTTGATCCCAAGGGAAAATCAGATAATGAAGTCATGAGTTTTTGCCAAAGTTTTATGACTGAACTTTCAAAACACATTGGTCCAAATACAGATGTTCCTGCAGGTGATATAGGAGTAGGAGGAAGAGAAATAGGTTACATGTTTGGACAGTATAAAAGAATTAAAAACGAGTTTTCTGGCGTATTAACAGGTAAAGGTCTCAATTGGGGAGGTAGTTTAATTAGGCCGGAAGCTACTGGTTATGGATGTGTTTATTTTGTTGAAGAAATGCTAAAAAACTGTAACAAAACAATTGAAGGCAAAACTGTAGTTGTTTCTGGCTCAGGAAATGTCGCGCAATATGCAACTGAAAAAGTAATGCATCTTGGTGGCAAAGTAGTCACACTATCAGATTCTTCAGGTTTTATTTTTGACCAGGATGGGGTAAATGAAGAAAAATTAAATTGGGTTATAGATTTAAAAAATAATAAAAGAGGTAGGATTAAAGAATATGCTGATGAGTTTGGTTGTGAATATTACGAAGGAAATCGTCCCTGGGGTATAAAATGCGATGTTGCCTTACCTTGTGCAACCCAAAATGAGATAGACGGCAAAGATGCCAAAGAATTAATAAGTAACGGTCTAATAGCATTAAGTGAAGGTGCAAATATGCCATCTGACCCTGATGCTGTAAATATATTCCAGGAATCAAAGATACTATTTGGCCCTGGAAAGGCTGCAAATGCTGGTGGTGTAGCTGTATCTGGATTAGAAATGAGTCAAAATAGTATGCGTATAAAATGGGATAGGGATGAAGTAGATCAAAAACTACTTGGTATTATGAAGAGTATTCATACTTCATGTGTAGAGAATGGAGAAAATAAAAGCCATGTGGATTATGTTAAAGGTGCCAACATAGCGGGTTTTATAAAAGTTGCTGATGCAATGATTGATCAGGGTGTGGTCTAAATTTCTAGATTCCAGAGGAATCTTCTTCGTCCATTATCTCTATCGTTTCTGGTTTAGGAATTATTACCTTTCCTGTTCCAGATAGTCCATCTATAATAGAGCGGAATGGCTCTTTAAATTGATACCAGCTAATATAATTTTTCTCTTCTTTAGGATGATTTTTTTCTAGCCATTTTGAATTTAGAAAATCATTTTTATTTTTGTGGTCAATAGTTAAATAGCCAATATGAAGGCTAATAATATTTTGGAAAAAATGACTACCAAATGATGGGTCAACTGGAAAATCTTGATGTCCTAGCTCTAAAATCATTTTTGTATTTGATATTTGTTGCCAATTTATTGGTACGCCCAACCATGGGTCTGAAGAACCCCACCTACCAGGGCCAACAAGAATATAAGGCCTGTTTTTTTCCATTTTATTATTAAAAAATTCTATTTCTTTAGCTATATCAAGCGATTTTGAAGGATCGTACTTATCGGGAGATAAGTATAATAAATCTTTTATTTGGTTCGTCGAACCATTTCCTAATGTTATGTGACTAGATGCAAAAATATCTCTTTTTCTGAAGCTTTCTTCGTCAATAGCCTTATTTGTTGATATCAGCATGGGTTTTATTTGTAATAAGTAAAATTCAGAAGGTTCATTTTTTCGCATATTTACAGCAAACTCTATTTCAACTGGGCATCCGAGAGCTTGTTTCCCAAGTATAAGTAATTCATTTAGTATCTCACATAAAGGTATAATCTTCCAATCAAGAATTGGAGAAAAATTAACTACCCTTGTTCCCTTATAAGATAAAGAATTTCTAAGAATGTTATCATCTGAAGTGATAACTCCTCCTAGCCAGTCTAATGACTTGTCTATTTCAGCTTTTGAAAGGTTAAGAAGCTTCAAGTCATTTTTTAATTTAAAATTGGCGCCATCCATTTCGAGTGAATAAAAACTTGATTGGGAATTTACTAAGGTTGATTTTATTGTTGAAAACTGAGGTTTGATGGCAGGGTATTTTGGAGAGATGCCAAGGCATTTTCCGCCGTCTACAATAGTTTTACCAAAACCAAGCGCTAAATAGCATACTCCTTCATCTCTCTTCATATATGAAACGGGATAAAAATTTATACTCTTTAATACGCCACTAAATGTTGGGTAAAATCTCCCCCCAGCGTATTCTTGCCCAGCAATTTCCATTAAAATCACTGCCATTTTTTCTTCTTCTGTTCGATGTGCACTATTTGCAAAATATGATTTTGATTCAATATAAAATATTGATGCGAAAACTAATTTTATTGCATCAATTAATTGATTTATACGGTCTTTAAATATTGCTTGGTTATTTGGTAACATAAATGTTGAATATGCCCCAGATAGAGGTTGGTATTGTGAGTCTTCTAACAGACTAGAGGACCTGACGGCTAGAGGATAATTACAATTTTTTAAAAATGCTTCTACCTTAAGTGTTAGCTCCATAGACAACCGGCTTTTCAAAAACATTGTCTCAACATCTTTATTATTATTAGCCTTTAAGGCATTATCCCAAAGTTTATTATCTTTCATAAAACGATCAAATTCTTCTGTGCCGATTATTGCTGTCTTTGGAATTTTTACATTTATGTTTTTGAATTTATTATTTATGCCTGACTGAATTATCATATCTTTCGCAAATGCTAAACCGCGTGCCTTACCACCTAAAGACCCTCCGCACATTTTATAGAACCTAGAACTTTTACCATTTTCAGGAGAAAAGTCAGATACTTCACCAAACTTATGTTGTTGCTTTAAATTATTGATTTCTTCAATAATCATGGCTCTTATATCTTCTTTGTTAGAAAATTTTTGAACATTAATCTTTCTAAGTTGTGTTGCTAAATCAAAATTGGATCTAGCAGCAACCCAATTTGAAAAGTGGTTGCTTTTACCATGTAAAATAATGGTTGCTATTGGCACTGTTTTTATGCCTTCAATTAGATCTTCAATGTTCGTTGCTTTTAGTAATCCATTACCTTGATTATCCTTAAAAATAAAATCACCAAATCCAAAATTGATTAGCATGAAATTTCTTAAATCATTTAAAAGTGTGTTAGACTCTTTATGTAAAAAATCAGTTCCTAACTCTTTCGCTAATTTTCTATTAGAATTATCTGTTGATTGTAGCATTATCGGCATCGACGGATGCTTTTCTCTGATAGATTTTGCAAATCTAGCTCCAGCTTTTGAGTCTTTTTTTCCATTATTCAAAAATTTAACATCTGATATTATTCCAACAATATTATCGCCATATTTATTCGAAAATTTTTCAGCAGTTTCAAAATTTGGTGTAAGTAATACTTTGATTCTTCCTCTTAAGTGCATTGATTTATAAGTAGAACTAAAAGTTTTTTTCATAAGGGTTTTTGTAAGAGAAACTATCTCCCGATAAATAAGTGGAAGCAGTATTGAATACATTCGAGGGGAGTCTTCAATAAGAATTATTGCGCGCACATTACCTTGAATAATATCTTTTTCAGCATTTTTCCTATCTTCAACATATTTAATGATTGCTGGAAAAACGGAAGCGTCACCTGACCATATAAAGATTCTGTTAATTGAACTCGGTGAAATTCGTGGAGTGAATTGTTTTATTTCTGTTTCATCAAAAGCTAGTAAGATTACTGGCATATTCGGATATTTCTTTTTTATAGACTTGCCAAGTGAA
Organism: bacterium; assembly: GCA_018645565.1. Classification (GTDB taxonomy): domain Bacteria; phylum Fidelibacterota; class Marinisomatia; order Marinisomatales; family UBA1611; genus TMED80. The sequence goes on from JABGWJ010000134.1 coordinate 16,036, forward strand.
ATCGGATCAGTATCTTCAATTCTTAGCATAACAATTACTAAATCAAAATTATTTTTTGATAAATCGTTCATTGCTGAAGCTGCCGTAGAGGATCTAGTCACTCTAGGAGCATAATTAAAATTCATCCCGATGTATTCTGTCATAATTTGTTCAGTCAATCCGCCATCCTCTTCAAGTATAAAAGCATCATACGGGCTAGCGACTAATAGAATTTCATGAACTCTGTGTACCATCAGCTCATTAAAATTATCGCTATGACTAATATTGAAAGAGTTTTCTTTCAAAAGATGAATAATTTTAATTTTTGTATGTTTAATTCCACTTTAAACCTTATACATTGTTTTGTAGTGATATAATTAACTAAAATAAAGCTTAATTTAATCAACATATACAATACTATAATACTTTCTAGCCAAGTTAAACTCTAAATTTATACTACTTAATAATGCTAAGACCTCTAAAGTCTTTTGATATAAAAGGACAAACTATTTTAGTCAGATTGGATTTAAATGTTCCAATCATAAATGGTATCATTCAAGATGACTTCAGAATTAAAGCATGTCTACCTACAATTAATTATTGTTTGAAAGAAGGTGCTTCCGTTGTAATAATGTCGCATTTAGGAAGGCCAGAAGGAATTTACAGCGACGACTTAAGCTTAATTCCGATTGGCGAGCATCTTGCATCATTACTCGAACTGCCAATAAAATTTTCTAAAGACTGTATTTCTCAAGATGCAATCGACACTTCATTGTCTTTAAAACCCGGCGAAGTGCATTTACTTGAAAATTTGAGATTCTACAATGAAGAAATTCAGAATGATTCCGTATTCTCTAACAAGCTTTCAAAACATGGAAGGCTCTATATTAACGATGCTTTTGGTACCGCGCATAGAGAGCATGCGTCCAATCACGGTGTTGTTGACAATTTCAAAAACTTCGGTATAGGATATTTGTTTGAAAGAGAAATGAAGTATTTAAGGGACGCTATTAATAAACCTAAAAAACCTCTAGTCTTAATTCTAGGAGGTGCAAAAGTATCAACCAAATTAGAACTAATAGACAGATATGTGCATCAAGCTGATTCAATTATCGTTGGAGGTGGAATGGCATTTACATTTTTGAAAGCCATGGGCTACAATGTTGGTAGCTCTCTAGTGGAATCAAAAATGATAAGTCAAGCTAAGAACATTTTGGAAACGGCAAGGAAAAGCGGAAAAAAAATAATTCTACCGAACGATGTTGTTTGTTCTGATAATATAAACGCATCTTCAAATGGAAGTGTAATTAGTGTTCGTGATATACCTGATGGTATGATGGGGCTAGATATAGGACCTAAAACTATAGAAAAATATTCTAACATATTAACCTCAGCTAAAACAGTATTATGGAACGGTCCGATGGGTGTTTTTGAAAATAAGTTTTTTGAAAATGGTACTAAATTGATTGCAGAAAAGTTAGTTCAAATAGTATTGGCTGATTCAACTGTTATTGCTGGTGGCGGAGATACAGCATCTGCACTCAGGCATTTTAAACTTGAAGAAAAAATCTCTCATGTTTCAACAGGTGGTGGATCTTCTTTAGAGCTAATGTCAGGAAATCAATTAAAAGCAATAAATAAATTGGAGATATAAAAAGTATGATTAATCCTATAGTCGCAGGTAATTGGAAAATGAATAAAACGCCATCTGAGGGGAAAATATTTTCTGAAAAGATGGTTGAAAAATTAGGTTCTAAAAGTAGTGTGGATGTAATAGTATGCCCGCCATTTACTGGCTTGAGCAGCTTGGTCATATCTACTAAATTCCATTTAGGAGCACAAAACTGTCACTTTGAAGATAGTGGTGCTTTCACTGGAGAAATATCAACATCTATGTTGCTTAATTGCAATGTTGAATATGTTATTTTAGGGCATTCAGAAAGAAGATCAATTTTTCATGAAAAAAATAATGACATTGGTAAAAAAGTATCTAAGGTTTTAAGTGATGGTATGAAGCCTATTTTGTGCGTTGGGGAAACGATAGATGAATTAAATAAAGGGTTAGCAAAACAGACAGTTCGGCGTCAATTGAAATTGGGACTGAATGATGTAAATTCATTAAATAATATAATAATTGCGTATGAGCCAGTATGGGCAATTGGTACAGGTTTGACAGCTTCTGTTGAAAAAGTTAGCGAAATTCACTCTTTTATACGAACTACTTTGAAAGATTTATCCTCTGAATCAGAAAGTAATAATGTTCCAATTATTTATGGTGGTTCAGTAAATTCTGGTAATGCAGATGAGTTAATTAATGCTCATGCTGTTAATGGCTTTCTAATTGGTGGTGCGAGTTTAGATGTTGATAAATTTGTAGAAATCATTAATATTGTTGACAAAATTTAGGAGTATTTTTTAAATGATTGGATTTTTAATTGTAGTACACACTATTGTTAGTATTTTGCTAGTATCGTTAGTTTTGATGCAAGCAAGTCAGGGGGGCGGTCTCTCTGGAACTTTTGGCGGTCAAGCTGCTAGCTCAATTCTTGGCGGTCAAGGTGCAGGTAATGTCCTAAGTAAAATTACTGGATGGTTAGCCGCGATATTTATTGGCTTAGCGATTTTAATAAGCATAATGAGTGGTCCAAATGAGGATAGTAGCTCCTCATTAGTAAAGAAAGCTGCTGAAGAAAACCCTATACCTGTAGAGCAAAACTCTCCTCAGCTTGAAGAAAAACAGCCTGTATTAGATTTAGAGTAAAATACTTAATAAAAATAATTATCAATACTATGCCGAAGTGGTGGAACTGGTAGACACGCAGTCTTGAGGGGGCTGTGAGGGTAACCTCGTGCCGGTTCGAGTCCGGCTTTCGGCACATTTTTTTTAAAATTATAATTAATTTTTCTGTTTGTTCCTCTTTGCCATTTTCATTACTTAAGAGTAGATTTAAAATCTAATCTTTATGGTTTCAATAATAAAAATGAATAAAATCATTGTATCGCTAATAATTGTTTTGACTACTTTGGGGTTTTCCCAGAATACAACTATCCTTTTTTTAAGAGATGGGTCTATTATACAAGGTACTATTACTCATGAAAAGCCTAATAAAATTTTTCTTAAAACCGATATGGGCTTTATTCAAATAAAACCTGAGGATATTATCGGAAGAGAAGATCTAGCAAAAAAAGGTGATTTAACCTATATGTCTGATCAGATAGAATTCGTTAGACGGTATGTTGAAAGCTTATCAGGGAAAACAGTTTCATGGAAAGACTCTCTGCAGAATAATATCGAAAATCTATACCAAATATATAGAGGAGTTGAGATTTTACAACAAGAATTTGAAGCAGATTTATTGCGGCTTCATACTAAGGAACAAGAAAAAACAAAACAATTGCTTGAAATTACTCATGATATAGTTGAGCATGAGGTTGATATATCATTAAATAGGCAAAATATTGGCTTAGTAGGCGATACTATTTCTAATATCAATAATGGCTTGGCAATTGCTGAGAATAATTTAGCGAAAAATATAAATCAAACTTATGTGTTATCTGGTTCGACAGCTAATATGATGGATGATATTGATGGTGTATCAAATGAAATTATAAATAACAAAAGTCAAATAGATATTATGTCTGGTTCTGTAGCTAATTTATATCGCGAAGTTCAAAGAGTAGAAAAATCATTCGAGTTCATAAATCGATCAATTAAGGAGAACAGAGGATCAATCGGTCTTAATCAAGAATCTATAAATGCAAACCATAATGCTATTATTGAATTAGGAAATTCCTTTGAAGAGAAGATTGATGCTCTTCATGATTCTTTGAAGGTTTCACAAAATGAATTGGTAAGCACTATGGAGCTATTATGGAAACAAAATAAAAAATCTGTAACGGACATTAATGATACTTTTAATGATAGTCTTTATAATGCTAATAGAAAGATTAAAAAAATTGATACAAAAGTTGATGATATCGATAGCGATTTAGAAATCTATATCACAGAACTCAAAGCATCTATCGAAGCTATAAATAAAGCAATAGCTGTTATTAATGGTAATATTAATGGAATTGAAAATAGTGTAAACGGTGTAAGTTCAAAATTAGAATCACTATCCACTCAAGTTTCCAAAATCAAGAAAAAGTAGATATTTATAAAATTCATTATAATTATATAGTCAATGATTAATGTATAAATCAATTATTCAATTCTTTTTAGTCCTTCTATTTTTTACGAATTTATATTCTCAAAACATAGAGTTAGAAATAATAAAAATTAATACGCATATAGAAAGAAATGAAATAAATGAAGCTGAGGCTAAATTAAATAAAATTCTATCAATAGATCCTTCATATGCTCCTGGATATGTATCCTTTTCAAAAATTTGGTTATGTCGTGCAAATATAAACAAAGCGACTGAGCATGCAAACTTAGCGGTCAGAATTGATGAGGACTTTAGATCCTGGTGGGATGAAATAAATAATTTTAGAACAAAAATTAAGACAGGTACCTCGAATGTCCATAAAAAAAATTATAAGAGCGCAATAGAAATATTCTCTAGCTTATCAAGAAAATATCCTAGATACCCTGAGCCTTTGTATTTATTAGGTTTGGCTAATTACAAACAAAAATCATTTGAAGAAGCAGCTAAGTTTTTTAAACAATCAATAGATTTATACCCAAATTACAATAAAGCTCAAAAAGCTTTGAGTAACGTCAATAAACGTATTCGCAAATAATTATAAACTTTAAAAGGAAGAATTAAGATGTGTAGGGTTTTAATATATTTAGTATCAATAATACCATTCTTGGCCTTGGCTCAAGACCCAGAACAGTTGCTTATCCAAGCTAATCAAAAAATGGCTTCTGGTGAATTAAATAAGGCTGATTCGTTATTAAAAGAATCTCTTAAAGTAGACCCTTCTTTTGCGCCAGCTCACATAGGATTATCAGAACTGTTTCTTCGAAAAGGTGACTTAAATAAAGCAAATGCTTCTGCAACAAAAGCTGTTCAAATGGACGAAGAATTTAGATCTTGGTGGAATGATTTGAATGATATAAGAACTAAGATCCAAAATGGTAAACGTAATGTTCAGCAAGGTCAATTTGAAATAGCAATGCAAGAATATCAATCAATAGCTGATAAATATCCTTATTTTCCAGAAACTCAGTTTTATATGGGACTTACAAAATTTAGACAGAAAGATATCGAAGGAGCCGCTTACCACTTTAGTGAGGCCTTAAAAATTTATCCTGACCATATGAAGGCAAGGAAAGGCCTAAATAACGTTACTAAACAGTTATTAAACAATGGAAATAAGGCTTACAAAAGAGGTGATTTAGATAAAGCTACTAATTACTATCAAAAAGCAATTAAGTATGATTTAGGCTTTTATTTAGCTTTTTATCAGCTTGGTGTATTAGAGAAAAAAATTGGAAACTCCGAAGAGGCAATTTCATACTTTAATAAGGCTATTAAGATAAAACCTGATTTTCATAAGGCTTGGTTTACATTAGGTACTGCTTACGAAGTAGATAATAATTTAGATTCTGCTATTATAAAATATGAAAAAGCAATTGAGCTAAACCCTGGTTATACAAAAGCTTACAGCAATCTTGGCAATATAAGATTGATTAGAAAAGAATATGAAGAAGCAAAGAATATATTATTGACTGCTATTCAAATTGACCCCACTTATTCAGATGCCTATTTAAGGTTGGGTGTGGTTTATGCTGAACAAGAATTATTTGTTGAAGCCTCTGAACAGTTTAAAAAATCTACTGAATATGATGAAAAAAATTATGATACTTGGTTTAGATATGCCTCATCACTTAATTCTACTGAAAGATTTAAAGAAGCATCAATTTCCGCTCAAAAATGTATAGATCTTAAGTCAAAGTTCGGAGGTGGATGGTATGAAAAAGGAGTGGCAGAATTTAAAAGTGGTAAAAAAACAAGAGCGTTAAAATATTTTGAGGAAGCAAATAAAGATAGAGATTGGCGAAAGCTTGCTCAGAGAAAAATTGATGAGATAAATAATCCGACAAAATATCAAAAATGAGTCTTTCAAATAATATACCAATTAAAGGAGTTATCTTTGATTTAGATAATACATTGCTTGATTTTATGAAAATGAAGCAAGTAGCTGTTAAGTCTGCCATTCGCGGTATGATTGAAGCAGGTATGGTTATAAATGAATCAAAGTCTTTTGATGACATTATTGCACTTTATGAGAAAATAGGTTGGGAAAATCAAAAAGTTTTTGATGTTTTCTTAGAGAAAAAAATAGGGTATGTTGATAATAAGTATCTTGCTGCTGGTGTTGTCGCTTACAGGCGCGCACGAGAAGCAAATTTATTGGCTTACCCAAATGTAAACAGAACCTTAATTGACCTCACAAAGTTAGGGGTGAAGCTTGCAGTTGTCTCAGATGCTCCGAGTCGTGAAGCTTGGATGCGAATATATTATTTAAACTTACATCATTTTTTTGATGCTGTTATTACATTCGATGATTCTGGAGAAAGAAAACCTTCATCTGTACCATTTGAAATGGCTTTGAAAAAATTAAATCTTGAACCGAAATCTAGTTTAATGATTGGCGATTGGCCTGAAAGAGACGTTGTCGGAGCAAAAAAAATTGGCATGCGAACTGCTTTTGCTGTTTATGGAGATACCTTTGGCACTAAAAACTCTGGTGCTGATTGGGACATAAATGATATTTCTCAGCTTACTTCAATAATTAGAGAAGTTAATAAAGTTGTCTAACTTTTTTACCGGAGTTGACATCGTCGATGTTGATAGGATTAAAATTTCATCGGATAAATATAAGAATAGATTTTTAGATAAAATTTTTTCCAAAAATGAACAATCTTATTGCAATTCAAAATACAATTCGCACATTCATTATGCTGGAAAATTTGCAGCTAAAGAAGCAGTAATGAAGTCAATATACTCAAGCGGAGAAAATAAAAATATAAGCTTCATTTCAATAACTATACTAAATGATGAAAATGGAATCCCTGAAGTTTTTATAAATGGTTTTAAGAAAAAGAACATAAAAATTTCTATTTCCCACACAAACAATCAAGCCGTCGCTTTTGCGATTTTTATCAATGAATAGTATTATAAATATTATGAATGAAAAAATATTAGTTTCTTTAATTAGTATAGAGGTTGAAGAATATTAATGAATTCTCAAAAATTCAGTATACTGACTGTTTTTTTTCTTTTTTTAATGATTATTTTATCTTCAATTGAAGGAAGCAGTATACCGCATTCGTATATTTTTACTTTTGATAAATTAATTCATTTTGTTGAATACTGTCTATTAGGGATCTTTCTTATCTACATGTTTTCGGGTGCATCAAAATATCCTATTTCTGCTGGCTTAATAGCAGGTGTATTTTATAGTTTCATAGACGAACTTTATCAATCTACAGTCTTTGGTAGAAGCTCAAGTATTTTTGATGTTATCGCTGATGTTGTTGGATTAATATTTAGTGTCTTCATTGTCAAATTCGTATTTAAATCATATCGTTATGATTAATCGTCTTCTAATTAAAGATTTCGCAATTATTGAAGAAGTAGTGATTGACTTTTTCCCAGGATTAACTGTCATCACTGGAGAAACAGGGTCAGGAAAGTCAATTATTCTTGAGGCTATTTCTACTGTCGTTAATGGAAAAACGTCTAAGACAATGGTGAAATCTGGTTCTACTCAAAGTGCCGTTGAATTGAATTTTGATAATAAAATTTATAGGAAAATCATTAGTAAAAACGGTCGCACTAAATCTTATTTAAATGGTTCTGCAAAAAGTATTATTGGTTTGAAAAAAGATTTTGGTTATCAAGTTGAATTTCATGGCCAAAATGATCAGCAATTAATTTTGAAAAGTGAAAGTCATATAGATTATTTAGACTACTATTGTAATAATCAGCATCTCTTAACTGAAATAAAAGATGTGTATGATAAGCTTGAAAAAAATAAAAAAATCTTAAAAGACCTTGATAAAAATTTATTAATGTATGCTGAAAAAAAAGAATTACTCAATTTTCAGTTAAATGAAATTGAGCTTTCAGATTTAAAAAATGATGAAGATATAATGCTTCACGAGGAATATAGAAAATTAAATAACCAAGAAAAACTAATAAACACCTTTAATGTAGTCCAAAATGCTTTAAATGATTATGATAATGGTATGATATCGCATCTCACAAACATTTTGGGCGAAATAAACCAATTAGTTAAATATGATAAATCTACAGGTGATATTTCTAGTACAATAAAATCTATAATTTTACAACTGCAAGAGGTCGGAATAGATATTGAAGGTAGGCTTTCAGAAGGTGAGTTCGATAAATCTAAATTACCGCAAATTGGAGAAAGAATTGGCGTAGTCGAAAGTTTGAAGCGGAAATACGGTGGTTCTATAAGTTCTGTATTGGAATATAAAAAGCAGATTAAAAAAGAACTCGATAGTCTTTTTTCTATCTCAAAATCAAACACTGAACTAAAAAATGAAATTCAAAATCTAGAGCAAGCTTATTTTGAAAAAGCTCATCTTCTTTCAAAGATTCGGTCTTCAAAAACAAAAATATTAGCATCCTTGATTGAAAGCTCGTTGGGTGTCTTAAACATGCCTCATGCAAAGTTTAAAATTAATGTTTCAAGTATTAAAGATGATGATAGTTTCATAAAAAGTGAAGGAGTTTCTGTAAGATATACTTCTAAAGGCATAGACCATATAGAATTTCTTTTATCGTCTAATCCTGGAGAGCCTCTAAAGCCTATGGCAAAAATTGCATCAGGAGGTGAAATGTCACGAATAATGCTTGCAATAAAAACTGTATTCCAGGATAAAAATCCTGTAGCTACATTAATTTTTGATGAGATTGATACCGGCATATCTGGTGAAACAGCAAAAAAAGTATCTAACCATTTAAAACAATTATCGAAACACAAACAAATAATATGTATTACTCATCTTCCTCAAATTGCTATGCAGGCTGATAATCATTTGCATATATCAAAGTCTGTAATAAATTCAAATTCTACTTTGGTTAAAGCTGAATATTTAAAAGGTAAGATAAGCAGTGCTATTATAAAAAATTTATTCATTGGTGATGAGGTAACTTTATAAATATGGAAAAAATTCTTATTAAAGGTGGAAAAGAGCTAAGTGGTGAAGTCGTAATAAGCGGTGCAAAGAATGCCGTTTTACCAATCATGGCGGCAACTTTATTATGCCCCGGTAAATTTAGGATATCCAATGTTCCAGATTTAAAAGACACTAGGACTATGATGAAGCTCCTTGATATCGTCGGTTCCGAGACATCATTCAGAGATAATAGCTTAGAGATTGATTCATCTAACGTAAATAATCCCGAAGCACCCTATGACTTAGTTAAAACAATGAGAGCTTCTTTTTACGTTTTAGGTCCTTTAATCTCTAGGTTTGGTCGAGTTCAAGTTTCTCTTCCGGGTGGTTGTGCTTGGGGACCTAGACCAGTAGATTATCATTTAAAAGGGCTTGAGAAACTTGGAGCCAAACTTGATCTGAAAAACGGAAATATTTTAGCTGAGGCTGATGAGCTAATAGGTGCTGATATTCATTTTGAATTTCCATCAGTTGGAGCAACAGGAAATTTAGCTATGGCTGCCGTTTGCGCTAAGGGTACAACTAGATTGTATAATTGTGCTAAAGAACCAGAGATTACTCAACTATGTGAATTCTTAAATGAAATGGGAGCAAATATTGAGGGTATTGGAACTGATATGCTTACAATTATGGGTGTGGCGGATTTGCATCCAGCGAATATTAGAATAATACCTGATAGGATTGAGGCGGGTACTTTTCTTATGGCAGGAGCTTTAAATGGCACAATAAAAGTAAACAATGTTATTCCAGATCACTTAAAAAGAGTTACAGATAAATTGACAGATGCAGGCTGTAAACTTCAAATAGATAAGAACTCGATATCTATCTCATCTCCAAGAAGTATAAAATCTGTTGATATGACTACAGCTGTTTACCCTGGGTTTCCAACCGATCTTCAAGCGCAGTGGGTTGCATTAATGTCTTTGTCAGAAAGTTCATCGATTGTTACAGATACGGTATATCACGATAGATTTAGTCATATTCCTGAACTTTCAAGGTTAGGTGCTAATATAAAGGTTGATAAAAATACTGCATTTATTAGAGGTGTTAAACAATTAGTGGGTGCACCAGTTATGTCTACAGATATTAGAGCTAGTGCTTCACTCATCATTGCTGCTTTAGCAGCTAGTGGTAAAACTGAGATTAGTCGTGTTTACCATATCGATAGAGGCTACGAGAAAATTGAGAAAAAATTTTTAGGACTAGGTGCTGAAATGACTAGGGAGTTTTGATTGACAATAAAGGCTTTTATTTTGAGTAAAATAATGTATTTTTTAAACATAAGTATAGATGGTATATAATTAATGAAAGTAGTAATTATTGGTGCAGGTGAAGTTGGCTTTCATGTTGCTAAAGCTCTAAGTGAAGAGAACTATGATATTACAATAGTTGACATTGATTCAGAAAAGTGTCAAAGAGCGACAGAAAACCTTGACGTTATTGTAGTTGAAGGCAATGGTGCCAGCCCTAAAGTTTTATTAGATGCTAAAGTATGTGATGCTGATTACGTCTTGTGTCTCACAAAAGTAGATGAGATAAATTTAATTGCTTCTCAACAATCTCACGAGCTAGGTGCCAATAAAATCATTGCAAGGCTTAGAGATCAGCAATATTCATCAAGAGATAGTATAATTAAACCTGAAAAATTTGGTGTTGATATGGTTATTCACCCTGAATACGAGGTTTGCCGAGAAATAATTCAATTAATGAGGTATCCTTATGCTGTTCAAGCTAGAAGTTTCGAAGGTGGCCGATTGACCATGGTTGGTATAAGAATCGATAGATGGAAGAAGCTATTACTTGATAATAAAACCTTGTCAGAAATTTGTAAGACAACTGATAGGTTTAGATTTACAGTGGTTGCTGTATTAAGGGATAACGAATCAATTATGCCTTCCTCGGATTTTAAGTTTCGTGAAGGTGATATCGCTCACTTTGTTTTGAAATCTAAAAATATTGATAGATTGCTTGACTTATTAAATATAACTAGTTCTGTATCAGATAATATTATGATTGTTGGTGGTTCAAAAATTGGAAGAACATTAGCTGCTCAAATATCAAAAGATTATAATGTTAGACTTATAGATTATGATAGGCCAAAAGCCGGAAATATATCAACAAAATTAGAAGATGTTATGGTTGTTTATGGTGATGGAACAGATGTTGAATTTTTAAAAGCAGAGAACATACAAGAAGTTGATACTTTTATTGCAGTTACAGAAAATGAAAAGACTAATTTAATTTCTGGAATGTTAGCAAACCACCTGGGAGCAAAGCAAAGTATAATTCATGTTGTTAATACTGATTATATGCCAACTATAAAAGAAATAGGTTTTGGTGCTGTTATAAGCAAAAATTTATCAACAGCGAATTCAATATTAAGAAAACTTCATAGTGATATTTCTGATACATCGGTCGCGGCTTTTCATGAGATTGGTCTAGATGCATTTGAATTGCAACCAGAAGAGGGCAGTGAAATAACTACAAAAACTATTAATAGATTGAGTATTCCAAAAGATAGCATTATAGGTATGATTAATCATCATGGAAAAATCAGCGTAGCGCATGGAAACAGTCAATTAACCGAAGAAGACATCGCTTTAGTATTTGCAAAACCTGAAGCTAGAATAAAGATCAATAAAATGTTTATGTCATGAACTTTAAACCTATATTAAATGTTCTTGGAGCATTGCTTTTTCTAATAGGTGTTACATTGTTAATACCTATTTTAATTTCAATTTATTTTAGTGAATCAGACACACTTGGTTTTATTAATTCATTTCTAATTTGTACCTGTCTTGGTGCTCCTGTTTGGTTTTTTACTAGGAATAATAAATCTTTAAGTAATAAAGTAGGATTTGCTGTAGTTACTTTTTCTTGGATTACGGCAGCTTTAGCTGGTGCTTTGCCATTTTATTTAACAGGTGCTATTCCAAATTTCACTGATGCTTTTTTTGAGTCTATGTCTGGTGTGACCACGACTGGAGCTAGTATTATTGGAAATCCGGCTACTTTACCAAATTTACCAAATGGTATCGAGAGCCTTAGTCACGGTCTTTTGTTTTGGAGGTCATTTATTCAATGGATTGGGGGTATGGGTATTGTCGTATTCTATATAGCCATCCTTCCCATTCTAGGTTCAGGCGGAATACAATTATTTAAATTAGAAGTTCCAGGGCCTGTAGCTGACAAAATAAAGCCCAGATTAAGAGAAACTGCAAAAATGTTATGGATTGTTTACCTAGGCATTACTTTTGTAAATATAATAGCTCTTGCTCTTGTTGGTATGCCAATATTCGATTCAATCTGTCATGCTTTTACTATTATGCCTACTGGTGGTTTTTCTATAAAAAATGCAAGTATTGCATACTATGATAACTACCTTATTGAGTTCGTAATTATGTTTTTCATGCTTATAGCAGGAGTCAACTTTTCGCTTCATTATAAAGCTCTAAACGGATCGTTTAAATCTTATAGTAAAGATAGAGAATTTATAACTTATTTATTTTTAATCGTTTCAATTAGCTTTTTAATATTTTTATCAATATCGTGGAGTCAGAATAGTTATGATCTGGCTAATTTTAGGCATTCAATGTTTCAAACTATATCGATTATAACCACAACAGGGTTCGGCTCTGCTGATTATGAGTTATGGCCTTTCTTTACGCAAGCTGTTCTTCTTTCTTTAATGTTTGTAGGTGCTATGGGTGGGTCTACAGGCGGCGGAATGAAAATAATCAGAGTTATGGTGCTTGTCAAATATGCAGCTTCAGAAACTAGGAGAATGTTACACTCGCGAGCATTAATTCCTGTTCGTATTGGTAAACAGTCGATAAATGAAGATGTTGTAAGAAATACTCTTGGTTTCTTTTTGTTCTTTGTATCATCATTCGCTATGTCTTCTATTGCTTTAACTTTCATGGGTGTAGATCTGTTATCAGCTATAGGTGCAGCCGCTTCAGCAATGGGTAATATAGGTCCTGGTTTAGGTTCTTTTGGCCCTACAGATAATTATGCTCTATTGCCTCAAGCAGGAAAATGGATATTATCCTTTTGCATGCTCCTAGGCAGGTTGGAGATTTTTACTGTTATTGTTTTATTAAGTAGAACATATTGGAAATAAATCAGATGTTTATAAAAACTAAAATTGAAAAATTAATTGGTAGCTTAATAATTGATAGGCCTGAATCTCTTAATGCTATGAACAATAAGGTTTTAGATGAATTAATAATGAAGGTTAAAGAGCTTATATCAGATTCTGACGTCAAGGTAATTATAGTATCTGGTGCTGGAGATAAAGCCTTTATAGCTGGAGCCGATATTAAGCTAATGCAAGGTATGGGTAAGAAAGAAGCATTAAAATTTGCAAAAAAAGGACATTTGCTTACAAGTTTAATTGAAAATTCAAATAAACCAATAATTGCTGCAATAAATGGTTATGCATTTGGAGGAGGTTCAGAGCTTGCATTATCATGCCATATAAGAATAGCTAGTGAAGATGCTATTTTTTCTCAGCCAGAGGTTAAGATAGGGTTATTACCCGGATGGGGCGGAACGCAAAGGTTGCCCAGAATAGTAGGTAAGGGTATTGCAAATGAAATAATATTAACTGGCATGAATATTTCTGCTGAAAGGGCATATGAAATAGGTCTCGTTAATGAAGTTGTAAAAAAAGATGATTTAATTTCCAATTGTAATAAAATTGCTGATGCTATAATAAGAAATAGTCCCAATGCTATTAATGAGTCAATTAAATTAATAAATATTAGTTCAAGTTTAGATTTAAAAGCTGGGCTGGAAATCGAAGCTAAAAGGTTTTCGGATTTATTTGAAACCGATGAAACTTTAGAAGGTTTAACTGCTTTCGTTCAAAAAAGACCACCTAAATACTAACTAATTGCTAACATGTCTCGTTTTGTTGTTCTAGCAATTAATTCTTTCAACCATATTGAAAATAAAACAGGGAATATGCTTATACGTTATATGCAAGATGAAGTAGTAGCAATTATTGACCCTGAAAAAAAAGGCTTAACCTCAAATGATGTTATTCAAATTGGAGGTGACATCCCAGTGGTTGGTTCATTTAACGATACAAAAAAATATAGACCAGATCACCTTGTCATAGGAAATGCTCCTCAAGGGGGAATAGTTAGTGAACAAATGCTTATTGAGATAAAAGAAGCTATAACAAATGGCGTAAATATTGTAAGTGGAATGCATGAGTTTTTATCCAAGAACACATTTTTAAAAAAACTTGCTAAGAAATCTGGTTCAAAAATTATCGATATAAGGATGCCTCCAAATCCGCCAAATTTTTCGAAAGGGTCTTGGCGTGAACGTAAGATTCCAGTGCTCTTGGTTGTAGGCACAGATTGTGATACAGGTAAAATGACAACTGCTTGGGAAATTAAAACTAGGCTAAGTGCATTGAATAAAAAAGTTAAATTTATTGGAACGGGGCAAACAGGGGTATTGCTTTCAGATGGTGTTGCAATAGATGCTGTAATATCAGATTTTATGTCTGGTGAAATGGAAAACCTTATTGATACTAGAGTAGAGGGCGATACCGACTTAATAATCGTTGAGGGGCAAGGAGCATTATCAAATTATGCATACTCCGGCGTAACTTTAGGATTAATTCATGGGTGTATGCCCGATTATTTTATTTTAACACATGATCCTAGTCGTTCAAAGGATGTAATGGGACATGAAATACCTGATATTAATGAACTTATGCAGCTTCATATTGATCTTATGTCCCATTTTAAAAGGTCTTCATTTATTGGTATCAACCTATTAACCTTCGAAATGGATAAAAGTATTGCCAAGAAGACAATAAAAGAATTTGAATCATTATATAAACTTCCAACAGCAGATTTAATTAGATTTGGGAATTCAAATTTAATTGAATCAATTTACAATCTTATTTAATTATGGAAATCAAATTTTGTAAAAACAGAATAAATCTTATTCACCCTTTCGGTATCTCACGAAGTTCGAATGATTATTATGATATTATATATATTTATATATTGGATGGAGATATTATTGCTAGAGGTGAAGCAGCACCTTCAAAACGTTACAATGAATCTATCGAATTAATCTTATCTGTTTTAAATAAGGGGTTAACCGTTCCTGAGGATTATAATTCTAGAAATCATTTATGGAATTTCTTAAAACCTCAGTTAAAAGGTATTTCATCTTTAGAAGCTGCAGTAAATATGGCAGTTTGGGACTGGAGTGCACAAAAAGAAAAACTCCCATTATTTAACATGTTTGGTTTTAAAGACGAAATTCTTCCACAAACTAGCTATACGATTGCAATAGGGAGTCTAAATGAACTCGATGAGCGGTTGGAAGAAAGCGAACAATGCTCAATATTAAAAGTAAAATTAGGTACTCCAGATAATGATAAAGAAATTATTAGAAGAATTAGGAAAAAAACGGATAAATTGATAAGGATTGATGCTAATGAAGGTTGGGACTATGAAATGGCTAAGAGCATGGCATTTTGGCTCGCTGATAGGAATGTAGAGTTTATTGAACAACCATTTTTAGCTTTAAATTTAAAAGATACAAAAAGATTAAAATCTATTTCCCCATTACCTTTGATAGCAGATGAGAATAGTATTTCATCAAATGATTTGAATGGCCTAGTTGATTGTTTCGATGGTATCAATATAAAGCTGATGAAATGTGGTAGCTTTGATGAAGCTTTGAAAATGATAGCTCTTGCAAAAAAATTAGAATTGAAAATTATGCTTGGTTGTATGGTTGAGTCTTCAGTAGGCATTACCGCAGCAGCGCACTTATCAAGTGCATGTGATTTTATTGATCTAGATGGCAATCTTTTAATAAAAGATGATCCTTATAATGGTGTAAAAATTGAGGATGGGCACTTAAAACTCCAATCCTTAAAAGCAGGTTTAGGGTTAAACCTAAAACAAAAGAAATTTGGATTGCTTTAATAATGAAAATATTAGGAATTGAACACATTGGAATTGCTGTAAAAGATTTAAATGAATCATCTTCTTTTTGGGGCAATATTTTAAATATTCTGCATTCTCACTCTGAAAGCGTCAAGTCAGAAAGCGTAAATACAAAAATTTATGATACATCTAGAGGGAAGATAGAACTTCTCACTTCTATGGAATCTAATTCTCCTATTGATAAATTTATAAGAAATCGGGGTCCAGGGGTACATCATGTATGTTTAGAAGTTGATGACGTATATCTTGCTATAATTGAACTTAAATCTTCTGGGATTGAAGTATTAAATGATATTCCTAAAATTGGAGCCGAAGGTTTTAAAGTCATTTTTATTCATCCAAAATTTACAGGCGGTGTTTTGGTTGAGTTAGCTGAGAGGCCAGCATAGTTTTTTTAATTTGAAAAATAGTTTAATATTCAAATGGAAAAGAACCAAGACCAATTAAAAGCCCTTCCTGAATTACCAGGTGTTTATTCCTTTAAAAATAAAAAAAATGTAATAATATACATTGGGAAAGCAAAAAATCTTAAAAATAGATTAAGATCATATTTCCAAAGCAAAAAAAATCAATCTTCAAAGACTGTATCTATGATGAAAAATGCAGAAAACTTTGAATGGATTATTGTTGAGAATGAGATTGAGGCACTTCTCACTGAGGCAAACTTAATTAAAAAACATCGGCCTAAGTATAATGTTCTGATGAAAGATGACAAATCGTATCCTTATTTACAAATTACAAAAGAACCATACCCTCAATTATTGATAACTAGAAAAATAAAAAAAGATGGATCAAAATATTTTGGTCCGTATACAGATTCTCGCAGATTGAGAATGATATTAAAGGTTTTGCATAAAGTTTTTCCAATTAGAAGTTGCAGTTATTTTATTGATGATAATTTTATTAAAGAAAAAAAAATTTCTATATGCTTAGATTATCATATAAAAAGATGTCAAGGACCCTGTGAAGGTTTAGTTCCTCAATCAAAATATAATAACATGATAAAACATGTTATCGCTTTTATGAAAGGTCAGACAAATGAGATAGAAACCTATATCTTATCCAAAATGGAAGAGGCCTCTAGCAATATGCTTTACGAGGAGGCAGCATTATTTAGAGATCAATTAAAATCTATTCAAGGATTTAGCTCTCGGAAAAGTCATGTACGTTCAACTCTAGAAGATAGAGATATTTTTGCTCTTGCAAGTAAAAATGAAATTGGGGTAGTAGTAATTATCAGAATAAGAAATGGATTTATTTATAGTAGAGAAAAAATATCTTTGCAAAATTTGTTTTATGATGAAAAAAGTACATATAAAACTGTTATTTCACAATTTTATATGGAAAGTAATTTAATTCCACCTGTTATTTCTTTGCCAATTAGACCTTCAAATGATCAAGAATTGCAAGAGCTTTTATCTTCAGAGAGAAAGGGAAAAGTACAATTTGAATATCCTAAAATAGGAGAGAAAGCCAAGGAACTTAGAATAACCATAAAAAATGCTGAACTTCTTTTAAATGATTGGATTTTAAAAAAAAACAAGTACAAACAATATATACCAAATTCCGTATTATCTTTACAAAGTGATTTAAGGCTTGAGGTACCGCCAAAGAATATCGAAGGTTTTGATATCTCTCATTTAGGAGGAACAGATACTGTCGCCTCAATGGTGTCTTTTATTGACGGTAAGCCTAGAAAAAAGAACTACAGAAAATTTAAAATTAAAACAGTTAATCAAATTGATGATTTTGCATCAATTAGAGAAGTTGTTTTTAGAAGATATAGTCGACTTAAAAAAGAAAAATCTATTTTTCCTGATTTAATTCTGATCGACGGGGGTAAAGGCCAATTGAGCATGGCGATGTCTGCTTTGAGAGAGTTAGGGCTCGATTATATACCTATAATTGGATTAGCAAAAAGATTAGAAGAGGTTTTTGTTCCTGGGAATTCTAATGCTCAAAGTATACATAAAGATTCTACAGGCTTAGTTTTATTAAAAAGAATTCGTGATGAAGCACATCGTTTCGCGGTTTCTTTTCAAAGGCAGAAAAGAAAGAAAACAACGATAGACTCTCCGTTGTTAGGAATTAGTGGTGTCGGTAAGAAAACAATAAAAAAAATATTTACTAATTATGATGGAACTGCTGATTTAGCTAACCAAACACCCGACTCTATTTTTAAAAAAATTGGTTTATCAAAAAAAATAAGTCAAGAAATTATATCTGTATCTAAATCGTTACAGAATAAATTATAATATTCTCATAGTCTGCCATTGACGGTTCTTGTGAAAAATTGGTAAATTAGTCATTATGGCAGATTTTAAAATTGAGTCCTTATATAAACCTACAGGTGATCAGCCTTCCGCAATAGAAGATTTAACATTATCACTTGATAAAGGTGAACCATATACTACTTTATTAGGCATTACTGGTTCTGGAAAAACTTTTACCATGGCAAATGTTATTGAAACAATTAAAAGGCCAACTTTAATAATGTCTCATAATAAAACGCTTGCTGCGCAATTGTATGGCGAGATGAAACAACTGTTTCCAAATAATGCGGTTGAATTCTTTATAAGTTATTATGACTATTATCAGCCTGAGGCATATTTACCAGTTACGGATACTTATATTGAAAAAGATGCTTCGATAAATGAAGAGATTGACAAACTCAGGTTAAAAACAACGAGTTCATTGATGAGTAGGGAAGATGTTATAGTTGTTTCTTCAGTTTCTTGTATCTATGGCTTGGGTGCTCCAGAAGAATATATAAAAGGCTCTGTAGCTGTTTCTTGCGGTGATAATTTAGATAGAAAGCAGTTATTATCTGATCTCGTGCACATTCATTATTCAAGAAATGATCAGGTTCTTGAAAGGGGTAATGTTCGAGTGTTGGGGGATGTTATTGAAATCTTTCCAGCGTACGAAGACTTGTGTATACGAATAGAGCTATTTGGAACAGAAATTGAAACAATTTCTAAATTTGATTATTTGACTGGAGAAATAATCGAAGAAATTCAAAAAGTAGTTATCTTCCCGGCGAAGCATTTTGTTACAGATAAGGAAAAAACATTACAAGTTATTGATATGATACAAAAAGAGCTTATAGATAGATTAGAATTTTTAAGATCGCATAATAAACTATTAGAAGCTCAACGGCTAGAACAACGTACAAATTTTGATATAGAAATGATGATCGAACTTGGTTATTGTTCTGGTATTGAGAATTACTCTAGATATTTTGCGGGAAGAAAAGAAGGTGAAAAACCATTTACTTTAATAGACTTTTTTCCCGAAAATTTTTTAACAATTTTAGATGAATCTCATGTCACTCTTCCACAAATAAGAGCAATGTACAATGGAGATCGAGCAAGAAAAATGTCTTTAGTAGAGCATGGTTTTAGATTGCCAAGTGCACTTGACAATAGACCATTAAAATATGATGAGTTTATCAAATCTCAAAATCAGATGCTTTTTGTTTCTGCTACACCATCTGACACTGAATTAGAGTTTTGTAAAGGAGTTGTTGTAGAACAAATTCTTAGACCTACAGGACTGTTAGATCCAAAAGTCGATGTCCGTAGTTCAAAGGGTCAAATTGATGACTTAATTGGTGAAATAAGAAAAAGGTCTAAAAAGAATGAAAGAGTATTAGTAACCACCTTGACAAAAAGAATGGCTGAAGATTTAACAGATTACTTAAGCGGTGTAAATATAAAAGTGAGATATTTACACTCTGAAATAATAAGTGTTGAAAGAGTAAAGATATTGAGAGATTTAAGGATTGGAATTTTTGACGTATTGATTGGTATTAATTTATTGAGAGAAGGTTTGGACTTACCTGAAGTAAGCTTGGTGGCTGTAATCGATGCTGATAAACAAGGATTTTTAAGGTCAAAAAGCAGTCTTCTGCAAGTAGCTGGCAGAGCTGCAAGGAACGTTGAAGGCAACGTTATCCTTTATGGCGACAAGGTAACTGATGCGATGGATAATTTGATTATAGAAACAAAAAGACGTAGAAAAGTACAAAATGCTTACAATATTAAAAATAATATTGTACCCAAGACTATTAATAAATCGATTGATGAAATTATGCTATCTACATCTGTAGCTGGATCTGCTACAGAAGATGAGATTATATCAAAGGACCAAAACTTTGAAGACATGACATTGCAGGATCGTGAAAATATTTTATTAGAGCTAAGAAAAGAAATGATTAATTCTGCTGAAAATTTAGATTTTGAAAAAGCGGCTAAACTCCGAGATGAAATTGATAGTTTTGAAAGAAGCATGAAGGTTGGTGTTAAATGAAGATTTTAGTTGTAGGTGGAGCTGGATATATTGGTTCTCATTTTGTTTTAGAGGCTTCTAGAGCTGGACACAATGTTGTCGTATTCGATGATTTATCCAGTGGCTTTAAAAATAATATAGATACTGAAATAGACTTTTTTGAGGGTTCAACATTATCAAATAAAAATCTATCAGAAGTAATGAGCTCTAGTAGTTTTGATGTTGCAGTTTATCTTGCTGCATATAAAGCCGCAGGTGAATCTATGTCTGATCCAGTTAAATATGCCTCAAATAATATAATTGGTGGCCTAAATTTCCTAAAAGCCTGTGTTGAGTATAGTGTAAAGAAAGTTATTTTTTCTTCAAGTGCCGCAGTTTATGGTAATCCATTATATAGTCCAATTGATGAATTGCATTCATTGAGCCCAATTAATTTTTATGGTTATACTAAAAAAGTTATTGAAGAAAATTTGAAATGGTATAGTAATTTAAAAAACATAAGATATG
This sequence comes from bacterium, assembly GCA_018645565.1. Lineage (GTDB taxonomy): Bacteria > Fidelibacterota > Marinisomatia > Marinisomatales > UBA1611 > TMED80. Next base: position 36,964 of record JABGWJ010000134.1, read on the forward strand.
CTTCTCTAAGGTACTTTAATGCTGCAGGATATGACAGTGACAAAAAAAGCCTAAATAAGGAGAATAATCCGCAGAATTTAATTCCTCTGGTCATGGAAGTAGCTGAAGGATCTCGCGAACTGCTTCAAGTATATGGAAATGATTATTCAACATTAGATGGTACAGGCGTTCGTGATTACATACATGTTACGGATTTAGCCCAAGGGCACTTAGCATCAATTGATTATTTATTTCAAAATGATAATAACCTTACTATTAATCTTGGTACCGGGCGTGGGCACTCAGTGTTTGAAATCATTAAAATGACAGAAGCCATAAGCAATAGAAAAATTAATTTTAAAGTTTCTAAAAGAAGGGCTGGCGATCCTGATGTTGTCATAGCTTCATCTGAGAAAGCTAAACAGCTTATTAATTGGTCTCCAAGCAATTCTGATTTAAGTAATATAATTGATTCAACATGGGAAATATATAACCGTTAAAGGAGGTATTTTTTTATATGGAAATAGATTTACATCGTCTACAAAAACAATCAGGGATAATTGGTACTTCTGAAAAAATATTTGAAGTTTTAGGTATGATAGCTCAAGTTGCTCCAGTTGATATATCAGTTTTAGTCACCGGTGAGTCTGGTTGCGGAAAAGAAGTTGTCGCACGTGGAATTCATAAGCATAGTAAACGCTCTTTTACTCCTATGGTTACAGTCAATTGTGGTGCAATTCCTGAAGGAATAATTGAGAGTGAATTATTTGGCCATAAAAAAGGTTCTTTCACTGGTGCTTCTGAAGATAGAAAAGGATATTTTGAACAGGCAAATAAAGCTACTATCTTTTTAGATGAAATTGGAGAAGCTCCGCTTGAAACTCAAGTAAAGTTATTGCGAGTACTTGAAACTGGTGAATACATGAGAGTAGGCGAATCAAAGGTAAGGTATACAGATGTTCGGGTGATTGCTGCTACTAATAAAAATTTATCAGAATTAGTTAAGAAAGAGTTGTTTCGACAGGACCTCTATTATCGTCTGAAAACTGTTAATATTCATATTCCTTCTTTGAGAGATAGAGTTGAGGATATTAATCCATTTGTTGAAAGATTTGCACTAGAATTTACAAGGTCAAATGAGATTTTATATCGAGGGTTTATGCCTGATGCCATTCGTAAAATGAAACAATATGATTGGCCGGGTAATGTTCGTGAATTGAAAAATTTTGTAGAAAAAGTAATGGTTCTAGAGAAAGGCGAGAGAATTACAGAAGAGATGGTTAGTAGGGAATTAGATGATGTAATTGCTGAACCTATTCCTGATAATTTAAAACTACCAATTCCAGTAGATAAATCAACTGAACAGGCAGAAATTGATATTATTTTACGCCAATTATTTTCATTAAAACAAGATACTGAAATGATTAGAGCTATTTTATCTGTCGATAAAGACAGTTCTTTATTTGGTGTAAGTCCAATATTACCAAAAGATAATCTAAAAATAATAAATCCAGTTAATGAGAAAAATTTAGAGGTTACTGAAGACGGTCAACCTTTAATTCGTGATGATGCTATTGGCGAGATTAGAATGAAAGATCTCGAGAAAGAGGCTATCATTCGTACATTAAGATTTTTTAATAACAATAGAAGGAAAACAGCAAGGTCCTTAGGTGTTAGCGAAAGAACATTATACAGAAAAATTGAAGACTATAATCTTGAGCCCAAGATTAAACGGAATTAAATGTGATTTTAAATGAAATAAAAATATTAATCGCTTTTGTTATAATGTTATTTGTTTTTTCTTGTGCATTTTATTCGATGTCTGGTTCATTACCACCACATATTAATACTATCTCAATTCCACTGCTAGAAAATGAGACTGCTGAATTTGGTATAGCAGAAGATATCACTGATGGTATTCAAAATGCATTCAATGATGAAGGAATATTAAAAATAAGTAATTTAAATTCTGATTCAATACTTAGAGGATCAATTAAGAAAATAACGGATGGGCCTTATACTTTTAATAAAGAAGAATCTGTCTCGGAGTATAGATACAAAATTGATGTTTACTTTGAATGGTATGATAATCGTGATGAGAAAATTATTTTAAAAGGTAATTTTTCTGGTTGGGGGGCATATGGACTCAGCGGAGATATTGGTTCTGATGGCGTAGACAATGATGGTGATGGTAAAATTGATGGTGAAGATGAGGATGAATTTGGTGAGCCAAGAGATTTTGCTTCAAAGGTTGCGGTTAAGAAAATTGCACAAGATATAATAAATGATATAATGACTACATGGTAAGGAGAAATTTACTAGACATGGAAACTGTAATAATAAAGAATTTAGGCGAATATTCTGGGAAAGAAGTAAAAATTAATGGATGGGTATACAATACGAGAAGCGTTGGCAAAATATGGTTTCTTATATTGAGAGATGGCTCTGGTTTACTTCAATGTGTTGTAGTTAATGGAGAATGTGATCCTGAAAGTTTTAATTTAGAACAAGATCTTAATCAAGAAGACTCAGTTACAATTACAGGTCTAGTCAAAAAAGAACCCAGAGCTGTTGGTGGTTTTGAGCTTAGCGTAAAGACTATAACGATTGTGAATCATACGACTAATGAATATCCTATCTCAAATAAAGAACATGGTACTGATTTTTTAATGTCAAACAGACATTTGTGGATTAGGTCTAAAAGGCAAAACTCAATTCTTAGAATTAGACACCAAATTGTAAAGTCTATAAGAGATTTCTTTGATAACAATGATTTCATTCTAGTTGATTCTCCAGTTTTTACAGGAAATGCTGTGGAAGGGACTACTACTTTGTTTGAATTAGATTATTTTGAAAAAAAAGCATATTTAACGCAAAGCGGTCAGCTTTACCAAGAAGCAGGAGCAATGGCTTTTGGTAAATCATACTGCTTTGGACCTGTTTTTAGAGCAGAAAAGTCCAAAACACGAAGGCATCTAACTGAATTCTGGATGGTTGAGCCGGAAATGGCTTATTGTAATTTGGCTCAGAATATGGACTGGATGGAATCTCTGGTTTCTTATATTATCAAAAAAGTTATCAAGGAATGTGAAAATGAATTAAATATTTTAGATCGTGATATTAAAAAGTTAGAATGTGTAAAGTCTCCATTTCCTAGGATAACTTATGATGAAGCAGTTGGTATTCTTGAAAATAATGGCATCGATTTTAATTATGGAAAAGATTTTGGTGCTGCTGATGAAACTATAATATCTAATCAATACAAAAGTCCTGTAATGATACATAGTTGGCCAGTAGATACAAAAGCTTTTTATATGAAAAGAGATGAAAATAATAATAATCTAGCTCTTGGGGTAGATATGATAGCTCCTGAGGGATATGGGGAAATAGTCGGTGGTGGTCAAAGGGAAGATAATATTGATATTTTAAAAGAGACAATTAGGCACCATGATTTACCTCTAAAGCCATTTGAATGGTATTTAGATTTGAGAAAATATGGCTCAGTACCCCATTCTGGGTTTGGTCTTGGTCTTGAAAGATTCGTTGCTTGGGTTTGTGGCACTACTCATATTAGGGAAACAATTCCTTTTCCTAGAACAATGGCTAGGCTCGAGCCATAAGCCTTATTAACAAATTATTATATTTTATTATCTAATTTTTAATAACTAAGAATTATATGAAAATTGCGTTATGCCAAATAAATCCCACAGTCGGGGCAATTGATTCAAACAAGAACAAGATACTAGAATTTTACAAAAAAGCCTTATCGGAAAATTCAGATATTGTTGTATTTCCAGAATTAGCGATAACTGGATATCCACCTCAAGATTTATTGTTAGATGAAGATTTTATTGAACTAAATAATGTTGCAATCAATTCGCTAGCGAAGAAAGCAACTAATCCATTAATTGTAGGTTATGTTAGAAAAGAAAACAATCAAATGTTTAATAGCGCGGCTCTTTGTAAGGATGGCGAAATCGTAAATAATTATGATAAAATATTACTACCTACTTATGATGTTTTTGATGAGAGTAGATATTTTACTCAAGGTGCATGGCCAACAGTTTGGCCAATAACATATAATGGTAAAAAGGTGAAAATTGGAATTCAAATTTGTGAAGATTTATGGGATGATGGATATGATAAAAAAGTGTCTTATTTGCAAAAACAAAAGGGTGCAGATTTTTTAATAAATATATCGGCCTCTCCATTTCGAGATAAGAAAATTAATGATAGAGAAGATCAAATAAGTCAAAAAGTAAAAGAAGTTAAAATTCCTTTTCTTTATTGCAATATCGTGGGTGCGCAGGATGAATTAGTTTTTGACGGGTCTTCTTTCGCTGTAGATGAAAAGGGAATGTGTTTTGCAAAAAGTGAGCCATTTATCGAAGATACCCTTTATGTTGATTTAAAATCAACATCTAGGATTAAAATTAATTATAACTCAAAATACGAAAATTATTTTAATGCTCTTACCTTAGGTATTAAAGATTATTTTAATAAAACTAATAATTATGAAGCCATAATCGGCTTATCTGGTGGAATTGATAGTGCTGTTGTTGCAGTCTTAGCTAGCCACGCTTTAGGAGGAGCGGCTGTTTATGGCGTTTCAATGCCGTCAAAGTTTAGTAGCGAACACAGCAAAAAAGATGCAGAATTATTAGCACACAACCTAGGAATAGATTTTAAAACGATCCCAATACAAAAACTTGTTGACCGCTTTGAAAGTAGCTTAGTTGATTTTTTTTCTGGTACAGATAGGGGAACGGCTGAAGAAAACATACAATCTAGGGTAAGAGGTAATATATTAATGGCCTTATCTAATAAATTTGGAAGATTAGTGCTTTCTACAGGAAATAAAACCGAGTTAGCTTTAGGGTATTGTACCTTGTACGGTGATATGAGTGGCGGATTATCAGTCATTTCAGATTTAAATAAAAATGAAGTCTATGAACTTGCAAAATGGGTTAATAAAAACAAGGGTAATTGTATACCTTTGAATTCAATCGAAAAACCTCCCTCTGCAGAGCTTTCGCCTAATCAAGTTGATCCATTTGATTATGATGTGATATCTCCATTAGTAGATTTAATTGTTCAAAAAACATATTCTAATACTGAATTAATCAATCAAGGATTTGAAGAGAAAACTATTGTAGAAATAAAAAATAAAATCCATTTCAATGAATATAAGAGGAGGCAAGCACCTATTGGTTTGAGAGTTTCAAAAAAAGCTTTTGGATTTGGTAGGCGATTCCCAATTGTAAATCATTTTAAGGAGAAATAAGATTGAAGACAATAATATATAGTATCCTACTATCGGTCAATTTATTAATTGGTCAAGCGCAAAGTACAAAATCGCCCTCAGAATTTTGGT
>JABGWJ010000135.1 GCA_018645565.1 bacterium
AACATCCTGACCATGAGCTATTTGAATCATGGTTATAATCATTTGATTCTTGAAGATGAAAGTAGAACAATAGGAAGAACTGGTTTACCAGATTCTTGGTATCAAAAAATGCAAACCTCAAAACTTATAATTTTAGAGGTTGGTAATGATAAAAGAGCCGAAAATATTTATTACGAATATATTTATGAAGAATTAAAAAATGGGTGCAAAAATGATATTCTTCAAAATAAATATTTAGGGTCATTAAAAAATATTAATAGAAGGCTAGGGGATAAGGTTTATAATGAAATAAAAAATTTAATGGAAAATGCATTTGTCAATAATGACAAAGATGTTCATAAAAAGTGGATATTAATGTTATTAACAAACTATTACGATAAAATGTATAATTATAAACTTGAACTACGAAATGATTTCATAGCCTATAGAGGAACAATTGAATTATGTAGAGAGTACATTAATTCTATAACTTAAACTTATTTAAAAAAACTGTTATTGATCTTTTGAATTACTTCTTCTTTTGATTTACAAAAATTGGCTAGCCCCACATTTTCAATAAATTTTAAATCATTAAAACTTTTATTTATCTCATCTTTCATATTTGTTATTATTACTTTTCTATTTTGGAGCTGAGAGAGTTTAAAAAGATCTTCCAAGCCAAAAACACCTGATAGGTCCACATATGTTATGTTCTTCATATCAATGATGACATTGCTATCACTTGGTATATTATTGTATGATTTAATTAGTTTTTCAATAGACCCAAAAAATAATGGTCCACTTGGTAACAAAACATTGATATTACTATCATTTGCAGATTTAAGATTTATATCATTTTTATAATCAGAATCAGTAACGTTAAAAAATTGATAATTTTCTTTTTCTTTGATAATAGTTTTCAAATCTTTTAAAGAGCTTAAAATAGCAAAAATAACTCCAGCAGCTATCGCTACCATGAGGTCTTCGTAAACTGTAATTAACAACACTATTAAAAATATGATTAAATCTTTTAGTGGCAGTTTATTTATTACAGGCATTATTCGATAATCTAAAATCTCAATACCTACTTTAAATAAAATTGCTGCCAAGCAGGCAGTTGGTATTTTTGCTACTAAAGAGCCTAAACCTAGTAATACAGCTAAAAGTGTTAACCCATGAACAATAGATGCTAGAGGAGTTTTTCCTCCAAATTTAATATTGGCTACAGTACGCATTGTGGCTGTAGCAGTCGTTACTCCACCAAATAATCCCGCTGCCATATTCGCCATTCCTTGGCCAAAGGTCTCCCTGTCACTACTATGACGATTACCTGTTATGTTGTCAGCAACTTTACAACTTAATAAGCTATCTAATACTGCTAGTCCGGCTAAAGCAAATGCAGGGGCTATAAATTCAATAGATCGACCTAAATCAGGGATGTAAAATGAAAAAATTTCATTTGCAGCTTCATTGCCCATTTTATCTCCAATATAGGGGATGTCTAGACCAAATATCTGGGCTATGCTAGTTCCAATTAATAGTGCAGTTAAGGGAGCAGGAATTTTTTTTAAAAATAAAAAGGTTTTTCCAATTATGGGCCACAAAAATAGAATGATTAGTGAAGGTATGGAAACATAAAGCGCATCAATATTTGCACTATTTAATGTGTCTGGTATATTAATAATTACATCTTTTATAGTCTTCTTTACTTCAAGTCCTACAAAAGCATTGAGTTGTGTTAGTATAACAATAACTCCTATGCCGCACATGAATCCGGCAACAACAGGATAAGGTGTGTAATGTATAAAATGAGAAATTCTTGCAAAAGATATGAAAACTAATATCAGACCACTTAAAAATATGATTGAAAAAGCCGCAACTAAATCTGGATTATTTGAGCTACCTATAACAAAAAAGCTCATGTATGCTGCAATTTGTGCAGCTTTTGGAGCTGTGGGACCACTTACACCAACAAGGCACCCACCAAATAGACCTCCTACTATACCACCTGCTATTGCCCCCCATACGCCTGCGATTGGACCAAGTTGTGAAATTTCACCAAAAGCCAGTGCTAGAGGCAATGCAATTATACCGACAGTAACACCAGCTACTATATCTCCTTTGATATTATCTGAAAGGGATAGAACATTAGATTTCGGACTAAGTTCATTTAAAACATCTTTAATGTAAGATATGATATTCATAGCAGCTTTAAACTTCTAACTTTACTTTATTATTTTCAAGACTCGAATCAACATTACTAAT